>JAZRMG010000105.1:0-5995 GCA_045647345.1 Bacteroidaceae bacterium
TTCGGAGCAAGCGCCATCGTGACAGGTGACCCACAAGTGAAGATGACTGGAGGCGTCGTGGGCTACACGGAGACGGTGGATGGTAAGACTTTCGTTCGTGGTGGCGATGTGTTTGGTGGTGGTAATGCTGCTGCCGTGCAGGGCAACACCTCGGTAACTATCTCTGGAGGAGAGGTTAAACACAATGTATATGGCGGTGGTAACCAGGCCGATGTGTCGGGAACGACGAATGTGAAGATAGGAAATTAATGATAGCGAGTGAGTAGAGATACTCACTCGTATAGTTTATATGTGGTGCGTAGCACACGGAACTCTGTACGGCGGTTCTCGGCATTGCACAGCTCTTGTTGCTCTTCGGGAAGAGTCAGGATGTAGCTCTCGGTGAGTGTGTCGCCCTCGTGCATGAAGGTGTATCGCTCGGCCATCTTACGGCTCACGGTCTTGGGCATGCTTTCGCCATATCCCTTGGCTACGAGACGGTCGCTCTCGATTCCTTGAGTGATAAGGTAGTTGACCACTGTCTCGGCGCGGCGTTGCGAGAGTCGCTCGTTATAGGTGTCGCGTCCCTTGTAGTCGCAGTGGGCACCTAGCTCGATGACGGTACTGGGATTGTCGGTGAGCAGGCGTGTGAGCTCATCCAAGGCTTTGGTAGAGGAGTCGGTGAGCTCGGCTGAGTCGAACTTATAGAAGATGTTCTCGATGAGTACGGGTTTGGTGATCGAAGCAAGCGGGAATTGCAGGGTGTAGCTGCGGTCTTCGGAGGTGCTGTCGGCCGTCAGTTCCTGCTTGTAGTTGAGGTATCCCTTGCAGGTTCCCTGCATGACGTAGCTGACACCAGGGGTGAGACGCTTGGTGAAGGAACCGTCGGTCTTCAGACTTAACTTCTCGTTGGTTCCGTCGTTGCCGATGAGGTATACGGTGCCCTCGGGGAGTTCATAGCCATCACGTTCGTAGAGCCAGCCGGTGAGGGTGTGAACGGTCTCGGGTAGGTAGAAGGAGTATATGTGGTCCCAACCACGTGCGTCGCCTCGATTGCTGCTGAAGTAGCCACGCATGAGTTCTCCTTCGAAGGTCATGCCGAAGTCGTCGCCCGCAGAGTTTACGGGAACTTGCAGATTGGTCACGCTCCACCTGTTGTTTTCATCCTGTGTAGCGCAGTAAATATCAAGGCCGCCCATGCCGTGATGTCCGTTCGAGGAAAAGTAGAGGTCTCCGTTGGGGCGGAAGGTGGGGAACATTTCGTTGCCTTGCGTGTTGATGGGGCTTCCCAAGTTTTCTGTCATGCCAAAACCATCGCCTGTGATGCTGACGCGCCAGATGTCGAGGCCGCCCAAACCGCCATTCATGTCGCTTACGAAGTAGAGCCACGCTCCGTCGGGCGATACGGCAGGATGGGCAAAGGAGGAGATGGTGTCCTTGACCAGCTCGCACAATGTGGGGGACCCCCATGAGGCGTCAGAGCGTGCTGATTTGTAGATTTGTGCCGGACGGGGCGATTCGCTGTCGATGGCGCAGCGGGTGAAGTACATCGTCTTGTAGTCGGGCGAGAAGGCGCATGCGCCATCTTCATACTCACCGTTTACCTCTCCTTCGATGGGTTCGGGCTTTTGCCAGTTGCCCTTTTCGTCTTTCGATGAGAAGAAGATGTCGGGAGCTTTCAATCCTGTGATGAGGCTCTTCTCTTCGCCTTGGGCTTTGTCGCGTGTGGAGGTGAAATATAGCTGTGAGAAGTCTTCGCTGCCGTAGATTGGCGAATATTCGCTGCGGCGTGAGTTGAAGAGGGCCTCCTTCTTTACTATGTAGCGTGTAGGATTCTTCTTCCACAGACCTGCTGTGCTGCATGCCTTGCGTCCGTTGATGGCTGTGGTGTCGGTGGGGTTTGATTCGAGGTAGATGTCGTAGTTCTTGGCTGCAGCCTTATAGTCGCCCTTTTGCAGTAGCAGGTCGGCCATGTGCTTGTACATTATGCTGTCGGGGTAGGCGTAGCGAATGGCGTTGGCATAGGAGGCTATGGCCTTGGCGTTCATGTTGATACGGCGGTAGCACTCGGCGGTCATGAAGGCTCGTTCAGCCCGCTTACCTTTATCCTTGGTGTCGGTTTGCGAATAGGCCTTCTTGTATAGTGCCGCTGCTGCGTGGTATTCGCCCAAGGCGTAGATCTGGTCGGCTTGGCGTACGGTGTTCTCTACGCCGCAGCCAATGAGCAGCAGGCTGCAGAGCAGGCTATAGATGTATAAGGTATATTTCTGTGGTTTCATACCTTATATAAACTGAAAAGAGGGCGTTTTATTGTGTCGGTTATACGGCCAAATGCTCGCACAGGATTTTGATGCCGAGGATGATGAGTACGATACCGCCAAGGGGTTCTACGGGGAACTTGAGCTTGTTGCCGATGAGGCTTCCGATGAAGCAGCCGCCAAGAGCCATGGCGAAGGACATCAGGCCGATGGCGAAAAGGGGATAGACGATGCTGTTGAAGGTGTTAAGCCCTATGCAGGTGAATGAGATACCTACTGCCAATGCATCGATGCTGACTCCCACGGCAAGCACAAGCACGGTGGGCAGTAGAGTGGGGTCGAAGTGGGATTCCTCATCATTCTGTATGCCTTCGCGTATCATCTTTACACCGAGGAAGACAAGGATGGCAAAGGCTATCCAGTGGTCGTAGTTCTGTATGAAATGGTAGAAATATGTCGATCCAGCCCATCCTATCAGTGGCATGAGTGCCTGGAAGGCACCGAAGAAGAAGGCAATAGTCATGAAATGGCGCAGCTGGATGCGCTTGAGGATAAGTCCTGCCGTTATGGCTACGGTGAAGCTGTCCATAGCGAGGGCGAGGGCTGTAAGCCAAATCTCGAGAACGGTCATAATCTTTTTCGGGTAAGGTTGAAGTAATAGCTGATGGTGTAGGTGGCTCCGAAGGAGTTCTCCTTGCCTGTCCCGAAGCCAGGGATGTACCACGGGCCGCCATTGGTGATGGGACCTCTGTGGAGGGGGAGCTTATAGCGGAGCGACCAACCGAGGTATAGATTCTTGCTTATCTCGGCACGAACACCACCCACGGCCTCGGCCCATATGGCATGACAGGGGAGGTCGGTGAGTTGCATGGAGACGCTGTTGCCCCATATCGGGTCGATGAGAGGTGGGGCGTCTACACTGTAGCTGAACGAGGTGTACCCCACACGGCCGCCAAGATAGATGTAGTTGGGTTTGCCCTTCTTGTATTGCATGTTGTAGTCCATGCCTATGCGGTAATAGGGTGCACGGGTGCGGTAGCCTATATCGTAGAGTTGGCTCACCATGTTGGTATGGCCGAGGCCTACCTCTATGGTAGGTAGGAAACGGTTGTTGATATTCATTGTGGCTGATATCTCGGTGCTATAGTACTTGTCTTTCATAAAGATGGGGTATATATAGCCGAAGACATCAGCAGAAAAATAGAGCCCCTGGATGGTAGGGAGTTCCGTCTTGCTCTTCCCTGATAGGGATGATAAGGCACTGCTGGGTTCTCCTCCTTGTGAGGGAGTAGGAAAGACTATACTAATCAGCAGTACGATAAACAACCTGAATGTTTTCGCGTTCATCATAATTGACTTCAGATGCTTTGAGGATGAGGGTATCTATCAAGTACTGTGTGCTGCTGGCCGAGGTGATGTGATGGAACATCGCCGTCCCGCAATCAACCGACACAAGTGTGGGCGTGTTGGTATGGCCGATGTAGAGGCTGTCATACATGGTTTGCCCGTCAAGGTTGTAGCAGAAGATAAAGGTGTCGGTCTCGTGCGTATAACTCAAGGGGAAAGCTACGTCTGCAGCATTTCGCTTTTGGTTGAGGATTACCGAGTCGCCCTGTTGGCGCACTACGCTTACGCTCAGTGTGGCATTGGCGATGGATACGGGGTCGCCTAAATGGCTGACAAAGGTCATTTTTCCCTGCACCGTATTGTTGATGGGGCAGTCTTCGCTTGAACAAGCGCCTATGGCTATGGTCATAAGGAAGGCACTTAGCAGGCAGAATGTGTGTCGGGTGTGTCGCATCAGAACTCCTTTTCTATCTTATAATTGTTTCGCTCTTGCGAATTGCGGCTGATAAGTTCGCCCAGGAATCCTGTGAGGAACAGCTGGAATCCCAAGAGCATACCGACCAAGGCCAGGTAGAAGTAGGGGTTGTCGGTGATGAGGCGTGCCGGTATGCCATTGGCAAGGCAGTATAGCTTGCTCGCGCCAATGCCTATCACACACAGCAAACAAATGAAAAACATGACTGAGCCCCACAGACCGAAAAAGTGCATGGGCTTGACACCGAACTTGGAGAGGAACCACAGAGAGATGAGGTCGAGATAGCCATTGACGAAGCGATTGAGTCCGAATTTGGTGACTCCATACTTGCGTGCCTGATGCTGCACCACCTTCTCACCTATCTTGCCGAAGCCGGCATTCTTGGCCAAGTAGGGGATGTAGCGGTGCATTTCGCCATATACCTCGATATTCTTTACTACCTCCTTGCGGTAGGCCTTGAGGCCGCAGTTGAAGTCGTGCAGGTTTTTGATGCCCGACACCTTACGTGCTGTGGCGTTGAAGAGCTTGGTGGGCAGAGTCTTCGACAGCGGGTCGTAGCGCTTCTGCTTGTAACCCGATACGAGGTCATAGCCCTCCTCGGTAATCATGCGGTACAGCTCGGGAATCTCGTCGGGCGAATCCTGCAAGTCGGCATCCATGGTAATCACTACGTTGCCTTCAGCACGGGCGAAGCCGCAATACAGAGCGGGCGACTTGCCGTAGTTGCGGCGAAACTTAATGCCCTTCACCTCGGGGTGTGCGGCGTGCAGTTCTTCGATGACCTTCCATGAGTCATCGGTAGAACCGTCGTTGACAAAGTATATTTCGTACGAATAGTGATGCTTGTCCATCACGCGCTTGATCCAAGCGTGCAGTTCGGGTAGCGACTCTGCTTCGTTGTACAGAGGTATGATAACGGATATATCCATGGCTGTGAGTTGATAAGTTTTTTACTTTGTTCGTGAGTTTGTGTATTGTGTTGCTCTGTCGGGCGGTCGGTTTATTTTTTGTTCCTTCTTGCGATTATGGCTATTGGCAGCGAGAAAATAACGCTCCAGGAGATGTTATTGCTCAGCATGCCCATGGTGATATCGATGGGCGACATGGCTTGCAGTTGCTCTACCGTCTGCTGCATTGTCTCCATGTATTGGTCAAACTGCGCTATGGCATCGGCATTTACTCCCTCCAGTGCGCTGAAGTCTATGCTCTGCAGCTGTTCCATGTTCTGTACCAAGGTACCTATCATGGCACCGCCGTCAATGTAGGCAAAGTAGATATAGTGGGCTGCTGCTGCCAGCAGTGAACCGAATGCCATGGTAAGCATCGAGAAGGCCAGGGCGTGGGTGAACTCGAAATGTCCATCACAGTATTGGTCGCGATAGCGCTTCACCAACTGGTAGATGAGAAATGGTACTACCAATGTCATCCCCAAGAAGAGCAGTGCTGCCATCGTGGAGTGTAAGCTCAAGGGGAACAAGCAGAACTTACCGATGTAGTATACACCCGCCACGGCACCGAAGTTCATCGCATAGTGCAACATCGTCGTTGTAGATTGTTTCTTGCTCATATCTTCCTTGTATTATAGGTATATATTATGCGAAGATACACCAAGCTGGGCGAATGGCAAAATTATTTGTGCTGTTTTTTCCTAAACCTTTTGTCAATCGCTCTGTTTTAGTCAATGAAAGCAGATTAAATTCGTGTAATTATGAAAAAGAATCATTTTTTAGTGCTGTTTGGGGTCGTTTCGGCTATGGCTGTGTCGGCGCAAGACCATCCGCAGAGCCGCGTAGAGCAATACATCGATTCGCTCAAGAATACCCACCGTATCGAATACCTTGGCGAGGGCGTCAAACCTTCGCCCGAGAGCGAGCGTGCCCTGCTCGACATCTTCTACTACGACCAGTTTCGCCATGCACAGGACCCTCGTGCGCCC
>JAZRMG010000106.1:0-2628 GCA_045647345.1 Bacteroidaceae bacterium
CTTATCGAAGAGCTCAGAGTAATGGGCGAAGGTCTCCTTATCGGATGAACGCTCCATAATCTGCAGTGTCTTCACCAGACTTCTGAGGTATGACTGTACCTCTCCGAACGATGCATCGAACTTATTGTCACTAAGGCTCAAATACCAGGTGATATACTCGATATCATTGTCGGCTACCTGAGAGAGGATATTCATACCCTTCTCTGTCTCGCCCAAAGCCAAATAGGCCTGACCTATCAGGTATGACTGGCTCTGCCAATAGTTGTGGGGAAGGATGGATGCGGGGAACTCCTCCTCGCACTTATCGAGTACGGCCAATGCCTTGTCCTTCTTGCCTTCGCGCAACAGTTGGTTGGCGAGCATGGTGTAGAGACGACGATGGGTGTAGCCCATGCGTGTGATGGTCTCGTCAATGTAGATACCAGGGTTGTTCATACCACCGAACTTGAAGCGGTTCATCAAGTTATCATACATCGTTTCGCTATCGACTGCATAGCCTCCTTGTGGAGCAATACCTAACTGACGGAAGTTGAATGGGGTGATGCGGTAGGCCAATCCTTCCTGGAGGAAGAAGCCCTCAAGGCCTACATAGTTCTCACCGCCCACCGTAGTTGACATGTAGAGCGGACGCTCCCAGTTGGTGTTGGCCAACATCTCAAGCAACATGATATGGTTCTTGGTGAGGTAGTTGCGTCCCTTCAACGATATGGTCATGCGGTCGGGCATCTTGCTCATGGTCTCCTCGTCGGTGACGCCACGATACTGCTCGGGGATATACATACCTGAACGCAGGATGGCTGCTTTGTCAAGCGTGATGTGTACCGTATCGGTGGGAATATAGTGCAAGTTCTCATCCTTGCTCTTTACCCAATAATCGAGAACATTACGCAGTTCAAAGGGGTCGTCACCAAACTTCTTACGGGCCCCTACGGGTGATTTCTTGTAGGTATCGAGTACGGCCTGCTCCATTTCGGGACGGATGTGCACAATGTCATTGGTTCCCTCTACATAGTCGAGGCGCTGCCATTGGATGGGTACCGAAGGTGAGTCGTAGGCCGGACGGCGCATCTGGTCGATGTACCAGTCGGTCTGCAAGTAAGAGAGGTTACATACGCGAGCATCGGTGCGCACGCCCTCTACCTCCTGATTGTACCACAAGGGGAAGGAATCGTTATCACCATTGGTAAAGATGATAGGAGCACCCTTGTCGGGAAGTGTGTTGAGGTAGTTCTGTCCGAAGTCGCGAGCCATGTAGCGGTTGCTGCGGTCGTGGTCGTCCCATGTCTGGCTGGCCATCTGCAGAGGTACGAGTACACACACTACAGTGGCGATTGCGCCTGCTACGGTCGGGTTCTTGATGAGCTTCTGCAACAGCTGGGCAACGCCAGCCACACCCATACCTATCCAAATGGCAAAGGCGTAGAACGAGGCTGCATAAGCATAATCGCGCTCACGGGGCTGCATCGGTGTCTGGTTGAGGTAGAGCACGATAGCCAAGCCGGTCATAAAGAAGAGCATAAACACTACCCAGAACTGGCGTGCGCCGCGCTTGCCACGACCTGCCTGCCAGAAGAGACCTACGAGACCAAGTATCAGAGGAAGGCCATAGAAGACGTTACGACCCTTGTTGTCGCGCAACTCAGATGGAAGCAGTGTCTGGTCACCGACGAGCATCTTGTCAATAAAGTTGATACCCGTGATCCAGTTTCCATGCTCAATCTCGCCGTGGCCCTGAATGTCGTTTTGGCGGCCTACGAAGTTCCACATGAAGTAGCGCCAATACATGAAGTTCACCTGATAGTTGATGAAGAACTTCAGGTTGTCCATCTGTGTGGGTACCTTCACCTTCTGCTTTTGTCCGCCTACGTTGACCGTTGCCTCACGGCCATTGATGCCACCTACCCAACTGTCGTAGAGGTTTACCGTAGAGCCGCCGGCAGGCCAGTTGGCATGGTCGGCGCTGTGCATGCGGGGGAAGAGCATCGCAGGCTCCATCACATATTCATCCTTGGTGCGAACTACGAAATATTGGTCCTTTTCATCGGCATTTGCCTTCTCTTTAGGCATATATACCTTAGCGCCTTCTTTCACTACGGGCACCCAATATTGACCCTCTATCTTGCGGGCTACCTTTGATGCATAGGTGCCGCCATAGAAGAGCGGAGTCTTTCCGTACTGCTCACGGTTGAGGTAACTGCCAAGGGTGAAGATATCTTCGGGTGAGTTCTGATCCATAGGTGTGTTGGCCGATGAACGCACCACAATAACAGCATACGATGAGTAGCCAATCACAATCATCATGATAGACACGAGTGCGGTGCTCATCACGCGGGCGCTCATGCGCCACTGCTCCTTGAGCTTGTCGGCATTGAAGAGATAGGCTGCCAAAACACCCAGGATGACAAGACCAAGTGCTACACACTTAACGCCGTGACCGAAGAAGGGAAGTCCTGTCAAAGCCACTACCAAGATGAATGCGAGATTGGCGCGCACAGCCGAACGCTCGGCATATGTCTCCCAAATACTCCATACCAAAGCGGCTACCAACACAACGATATAGATGATAAGGCCCGTATTGAACGGCATAGAGAGGCCATTCACAAAGAGCAGTTCGAACCATCCACCCAC
>JAZRMG010000107.1:0-42544 GCA_045647345.1 Bacteroidaceae bacterium
ACACCTACTCACCTATGTGTCGGGACTCAATGCCACGTTGGCGCAGAACATCGTCGATTACCGTGCCGAGCACGGAGCCTTCGCCTCGCGTAGCGAGCTGAAGCGCGTGCCCCGTATGGGCGAGAAGAGCTTCGAGCAGTCGGCAGGCTTCCTGCGCATCCCCGATGCCAAGAATCCGCTCGACAACTCGGCCGTTCACCCCGAGCGCTACCGCCTCGTGGAGCAGATGGCCCGCGACCTCGGGTGCTCGGTGGCTGAGCTCATTGCCGACGACAAGCGTCGTGCGCAGATAGATATAAATAGGTATGTGAGCGATGCAGTAGGTCTGCCAACACTGAAGGACATTATGAGCGAATTGGAGAAGCCCGGCCGCGACCCACGCGAAGCCATCGAGGTGTGGAGCTTCGATGAGCGCTTGCGCACCATCGACGATGTCAAGGCCGGCATGGTGCTCCCTGGCATCGTTACCAACGTCACCAACTTTGGCTGCTTCGTGGATATAGGCGTCAAGGAGAACGGCTTAGTGCATGTGTCGCAGCTGGCCGACCGCTACGTTTCTGACCCCACCACCATTGTCTCGGTACATCAGCACGTTACCGTGAGGGTGCTTGAAGTAGACTACGCTCGCAAGCGCATCAGCCTCTCGATGAAGGATGGGGGCTAAACAACTCGTAAGCGAGACACCTCATTCAACCTTCAACATTCAACCTTCAGCATTCAACCTTCAACAGAAAATGCCAAGTAGAGAATGCAAATGACCTGTTTTGACGTTAAATATGAGCGTTTCAGTGCATTTTTTTTTGAAAAAAGTTTATGGAATGTAAAATTGTTTCTATATTTGCAAATGATTTGAACGTCCACCGCTGTGTTGGGACGTGTTTTGATGAAGGTTTTGCCTATGAAACAGAGAAAATGGGAACATAGATCTTGGGGGCGTCACTTGTAGTAGAGTGTGCTCTTTTGCCGTATCTAATCGGTTGTTCTCCTCTTGCATTTGTAATATATGATAAATGATATAACAAACCTCTAAAACCTAAAGATAAAGCGTAAAGAAAAAGAAACAGAAGACCCTGAAATCTCGTAAGTCATTGGGAGTAGCTCTCGATCTTACAATAAGCAGTGAAGTGAATTAGTAAAAGAGATAAATCAAACCAATTTATTTATAAATAATTTTTTTTATTATCTAAAATTTTAGTTATGAACAAAAAGTTTTTAAGTGCAATCATGTGCGGAGCGATGTTGACCGCTTCCACATCTGTGTTTGTGTCTTGTGAGGACTACGGCGATGATATCGCACACTTGCAGGAACAAATCGATCAAAACGCTGCTACCTCTGCTAGCGAGCTCGCTGGTAAGGTTGCTGCTCTTGAGGGCCAGATCTCTACATTGAAGGCTGCTCAGGACAACATGAAGGATCAGTTGGCTGAGGCAAAGGCCGCTGCTGCTGCTGCTGCTAACGAGGCTGCTGCTGCTGCTGCTAAGGCTCAGGCTACTGCTGATGCTGCTCAGAGCGGTGCTGCTGATGCTAAGGCTGCTGCTGCTGCTGCTCAGGCTGCTGCTGACGCTGCTAACAAGGGTCTTGCTGACGCTGTTGCTCGCGTAGCTGTATTGGAGACTAAGGTTGCAAGCCTCGAAGCTACTATCGCTGGTCTTACTGCAAGCGACAAGGAGTTGAGCGCTAAGTTGAACGACCTCCAGGTATTGGCTAACTCTTTGAAGAACGCTTCAGATGCTAGCGCTGAGGAGATCAAGGCTATCAAGAACGACATCGTTGCTAAGACAGCTGAGTTGACTGCTCAGGTTTCTAAGATTTCAGCTGAGTTCGGCGCTAAGATCGACGCTATCGACGCTGAGTTGAACACCATCAAGGCTAACTACGCTACTAAGAACGAGTTGAACGAGAAGGCTGCTGAGCTCGCTGCTGTTGATGCTACTCTCGCTGAGCAGATCGCTGCTAACGAGGCTTACATCGCTGCTATGCAGGAGGCTATCGCTGCCCTCGAGGCTGAGGACGCTGAGCTCGCTGCTCTCATCGCTGAGAACCAGGCTGCTGCTTTGGCTGAGATCGAGGCTATCAACGAGGAGCTCGCTGCTCAGAAGGAGGCTGTAGAGGCTGAACTCGCTGCTATCAATGAGAAGATCGATGAGGTTAATGGTGCTCTCGAGCAGCTCGTTATGGCTGTTATGGGTAACAAGAGCGCTTTGGAGGACTTCCAGGTTGCTGTTGAGACTGTAGTTACAGACATGCAGGGTCAGATTTCTCAGTTGATTCTTCAGGCTAACGGTAACTATGAGGCTATCGTTGCTATCATGGAGAATCTTGACAACCTTAATACTGCTGCTGGTGACATGCAGGGTCAGATTGAGTCTTTGATCACTCAGACTGGTGCTAACTATGACGATATCGTAAAGATTCTCGAGGCACTTGAGGAGCAGGCTGGTTGGAATAAGGATATCCAAACTATCATTGTTAACCTCCAGGAGAGCTATTTGACTAACGATGGTGTCCTCGAGGGCATGATCAATGACCTTAAGGCTGTTGTTGAGGGTCAGGCTGATCAGATTAAGGCTCTTCAGGAGTGGACTGCTGCATATGACGCTAAGTATGAGGCTTTCAAGAAGGCACAGGAAGAGGCAATTGCTGCTGAGCTCGCTAAGTTGGAGAATGTCAGCGCTAGTCTCGTAGCTGCACAGGCTGACATTGAGGTTCTGAAGGGTCAGGTAGAAGCTCTCCTTTCTAGCATTCAGAGCGTAGTATTCGTTCCTCAGTATCATGATATGAATAGCGATGATTTCGGTAGCGTTATCGTTCCTATGTATAACTATGGCGTAGCTGCTTGGACTAGCGAAGCTCACAATGTTCAGCTTGATGTTGAGCCTACATTGGAGATGAAGTTCCGCGTAAGACCTGCTGCTGCTGCTGCTAAGTTGGCTGCCCTCTATGCTGAGGATGCTGCTACTGTTGAGCTCTATGTTGAGGATGCTCTTCAGACTCGTGGTACTGAGACTGGTATCGCTGCTGTTAAGAACGTAGTTGCTGCTGAGGATGGTGTTATCACTGTAACTGCTGTATTCGATGGCGAGAAGTTTGCTAATGATACTTATCGTCCTACTGCTTTGGTTATCGGTAGCAAGTTGTATGATGGTGAAGAAGAGGCTGCTGATGTTGTTTTGAATGTAACAACTGACTATATTAACGTGAAGTCTCTTGCTTTCAATGCTTCTGGTTATGAGCTTGAGCCTAATGATGGCGTTGCTGTTAACGGTGCTGGTCAGTATGAGATTCCTTATACAAGAATCAATTCACTTACCAATCCTTTGGATCTGTCTCACGCTGAAATCAACGGCCGTCTTGTTAACTTTGCTAACTGGAACTATAACCCTGATTTGTTCGTATATGCAGGTATTGTAGGTTCTACTGTATACAAGGTAAGCGATAACACTTCTGCTTCTACCAAGTGGTCTGATTTCGTTGCTCATGCTGATGCTCAGGGCTTCACATTTGTGGGTCAGTCTTTCAAGGCTAAGAGCGTAGGTGGTGCTGCTTTGGTTGGTAATGTAAATAAGACAATCACATTGCGTATCGCTGACAAGACCTTCGGTTACAATAGTGTTGGTACTCCTAACGTTTACTATGATGTAACTTATATCTTGACTCGTCCTCAGGCTGCTGATGTTTACCCCTTCGGTGCTTATAGCAAGCAGTGGGCTCCTACTGGTAGCACAACTCCTGGCTTCACAGTAGCTTCTACAGGCGCAGATAAGTTCGTTAATGGTACTTTGGATATCAGAACCTTTATCATTGATAATATTACAGCTGCTACAGAGGCTGAACTTGCTACAGAGTTGGCTAAACAGATTGATGATCGTAATGTTACCTATAAGGTAAATGGTACTGCTGTTAACTATATTGAGTTGACTGTTGACGCTAGCACAAAGAAGGCTGACATCTCTGTTAAATTCCCCGCAGGTACTAAGTTTGAGCAGAAGAATATTGAGGTTGTTGTAGCTACTATCTATGGTGACGTTAAGTTTACCGCTACAGCTAACTTGAGCTATCCTAACGACTTCTTGGCACACGAGGTTCGTTTCACAGACGGTAGAACTGGTGACTTCATTATTGAGGCTGGTAACCAAGTTGCTTCATACCGTGATGGTTTGGTAGGTTCTTCACTCCCCGCAGCTTATAGCAACTATGCTTCATATTCATATGTTGGTGGTGTTGCTACAAATGTAGTTTATACCTTCACACAGGTTCAGAATACTTATCTCCATAATAATATCTGGTATACTCCTGACAATGTAAATATTGCTCCCAACAACTACATGACCTTGACAGGTGTTCCCACAGCTGCTGGTAATGATGCTACCAACTATGTTAAGTACGAGGTTAAGGTTACAGTAGATGGTCACGAGGTTGCAAGCGAGAAGTGCGGTGTATATGTTAAGTATCCTCTCCATGGTATGACATTGACTTCAGGTGTTCAGGAAATTCCTGCTGCTACCTTGATGAACAACCAGACTGTACCTGTTATTTCTAACGTTACTCTGAACGACCGTTATGGTAACAAGTTGTTTGAGAATGGTTTGCCTGTTGTTGATCCTGCTCTTGCTGCTGGTATTGTTGATAATCCTGCTGTTTGGGGTATCACTGGTTTGACCTACGAGCTCAGCTCTGCAGTAGCTTCTGATGGTCAGCCTGTAACTACTGTTTCAGTTTCTTCTGATGGTAAGGTTGGTATCGTTGACCCCAATATCTCAAAGGATATCACTGTTGCTGTTAAGGTTAGCACTGTTAACTACACTTATGGTGTTGTATCTGGTATCTTTAATGTAACCATTAAGGCTCCCCAGCATTAATTTCATGCCAATCATTTAAGAGTGTGTACCTTCGGGTACACCTCTTTAATTGATAAAAATTAGGGAGGAAGGAGACATTTGTTTTCCTCCTCCCCAATTTTATAATATTATTTTTTGAATCGTGGTCTGAATGACCATTACATAGATTATACAATTATGAAAGGTAAATTTTTTATAGCCGCTATGATGCTTTTCGGCATGTCTGGAAGCATGATGGCACAGGAGGCACAAGGTGTGCTCGTAGAGGAGGCAAAGTATGAGTTCCGTCCTCATTGGTTCATCCAGGGTCAGGGCGGTGTAGGCTACACCATCGGTGAGACAAAGAAGCTCGACCTCTTCTCACCCGCTGCTGCACTCAACGTAGGTTGCCAGATCTCACCCGTATGGGCCGTTCGTCTCGGCGCATCAGGATGGGAAGGCCGTGGTGGTTTCCCCACATCGACCCTCTACAACTACGACTTCAACTATGTACAGGGCAATATAGATGCGCTCATCAACCTCGGTAACCTCTTCGGCGGATATCGCTACGACCGCACTTGGAACTGGTATGCCCTCGCTGGTCTCGGCGTAAACTACGCCTTTGACAACTCTGAGGCTGTACACATGGCCAAGAAGCAGGTGATGCAGTACCTCTGGCACGACCGCTTCGTATCACCCGCCGGCCGCGTAGGTGCTGGTCTCGACCTCCGCATCACCGACCGCATAGGCTTCAACCTCGAGGTGAACGCCAACATCCTCTCTGATCACTTCAACTCTAAGAAGGCTGGCAACCCCGACTGGCAGTTCAACGCACTCGCTGGCTTGACCATCCGCCTCGGCAAGAGCTACACCAAGAAGGAGGCTGTATATGCTGCTCCCGTAGTAGAGGAGAAGCCCGCTCCCGTAGTAGAGGAGAAGCCCGTGGTGAAGGAAGAGGTAGTAGTGAAGTACGAGCCTATGACACAGAACATCTTCTTCGATGTCAACAAGTCTGTCATCCGTGAGGATCAGATCGTGAAGGTGTCTACTCTCGCTGACTTCCTCAACCAGTATCCTGAGGCTAAGGTGACCATTATCGGTTATGCCGATAAGAACACCGGTAACGCCTCTATCAACGCTAAGCTCGGCGAGGCTCGCTCTGCTGCTGTTGCTGAGGCCCTCAAGGCTCGTGGCATCGCTCCTGAACGTATCATCACTGACTCAAAGGGTGATACTGAGCAGCCCTTCCAGGTGAACGAGGACAACCGTGTATCTGTATGTATCGCTAAGTAATACAGCTTATACGTATCTTATTTCTAACAAACGCTGCTGCCCATCGGGCAGCAGCGTTTTTGTTGTGGGTAAATGCGAGTTGCTTCGGTCTCGCTCCCGTCCGTTGTGTACTCTCGGCCTTCTGCGTCTTCTGCGCTCTCCGCGCTCTCTGCGTGCGATTAAAAATCCGCGTGCGAAGCGATGCGCATCAGTTTAAGTTCGTGTAGGGTGAGCGTTGGTGTTATCTCACTACGACCTTACGGCCATTCACGATATAAACACCTCGTGTGAGCCCGTCTGTACGCTGTATGCGGCGACCATGGAGGTCATAAATTGTCAATTGTGCATTGTCAATTGTCAATTGTCCAATCCCATTCTCGATGTTGGCTCTGTAGGTCACGTCGTGTGCAGGCATGGTCTCGTAGAGCTCACCTGTCCAGCCCATGAAGACGTCACCCTCAGTGGTGGGCTCATACACATACTCAGGTATTGCCTCACCATAGGCTACCTCGGCCGTATATACCAACTCTTCGCCTACATAGTAGTATACCTTATATATATTGACGCTATAGCTGCCCTCATAGGTCACATCGCCTGCCGGTACGGTCTCTGCCACTTCGCCCCATCCGTCGAAGGTGTATCCCTCGCGCTGAGGTGCCTCGGGCGCTACGATGGTGCTGCCATACTCGAGCGAGTCGGCGGCTATCACCTCCTCACCGATGATGAAGGTCACCAGGTATCTGTTGGCGGTGAAGGTGGCGTGGGTGGTGATGTCGTTGGCCGGCATGAGCTCAGGGAGCTCGTCGCTCCAACCGGCAAAGGTATGTCCTTCGCGCTGAGGATCTTCGGGGATGATGATGGGGCTTCCGTAGTTGAGGGTATAGCTCTCTATCACCTCGTCTCCATCCATGTAGGTTAGGGTATATGCGTTTACCGTGTAGCTTCCGCTATAGGTCACATCGCCTGCCGGTACGGTCTCTGCCATTTCGCCCCATCCGTCGAAGGTGTATCCCTCGCGCTGAGGCGCTTCGGGCGCTACGATGGCGCTGCCATACTCCAGTGAGTCGGCTGCTATCACCTGATCGTCGATGATGAAGGTCACCAGGTATCTGTTGGCGGTGAAGGTGGCGTGGGTGGTGATGTCGTTGGCGGGCATGAGCTCAGGGAGCTCGTCGCTCCAGCCGGCAAAGGTATGTCCTTCGCGCTGAGGATCTTCGGGGATGATGATGGGGCTTCCGTAGTCAAGGGTATAGGTGTGTGCCGCTGCACCATCGACCATATAGGTGAGGGTGTATGCGTTGACCGTATAGGTACCGCTATACGTGACATTCTTGGCGGGTACGGTCTTGTCCACTTTGCCCCATCCGTTGAAGGTATACCCTTCGCGCTGGGGTGCCTCGGGTGCTACGATGGTGGTGCCATAGGCCAGCATGTTGGCGGCTATCACCTTACCGTCGATCTTGAAGGTCACCAGGTATTTCTTGGGGGTATATGTGCCGTATACGATGATGTCTTTGGCAGGCATCTCCTCGGGCAGGTCGCTCCATCCGTCGAAGGTGTGTCCCTCACGCTCGGGCGCTTCGGGGGCAGTGATCGTTTCGCCGTAGCCCAATCTCTCGGAGCTGACAGCCTTGCCGTCGATCATGAAGGTGACAAGGTAGGTCACCGTCTGTATGTTGGTGAATGCACTCCAGTTTGCCGCCGACTGGTAGGCCGATATGGCGCTGGCAGGCACATAGACGGGGATGCTCTTACTTACATTATAGAAGGTGTTGGCACCTATCTTTGTAGGAGTGGTCGCGTTGCAGCTGATCGAGGTCAGCCCGGTACAGTTCTCAAATGCATAGTTCTTGATGAGGGTGACGCTTCTGGGAATCGTGATGGAGGTGAGCTTCTTGCAGGCACTGAAAGCGTAGTCGCCAATGCTCGTAAGGCCCTCGGGGAGGTTGATGGACTCGAGCTTCGCGCAATCCAGGAACACGCTCATGCCTATCGCCTTGATATTGTCGGAGAGCACCACCGACTTGAGGGCGGTGCATGAGGAGAATACACCATTGCCCATTGTCGTCACACTGTTGGGGAGGCTGATGGCAGTGAGCTTTCCGCAATCATAGAAAGCACCATTGCCGATCGAGGTCACTCCCTCGGGGATAGTGATGGCGCTGAGCGCATCGCAGCTGCGGAACGCGGCGTTGCCGATCGAGGTTATGCCTTCGGGGAGGGTGACTGAGGTGAGGTTGTAGCATTCGTTGAAGGCATCGTCACCGATCTGTACCACGCGATAGGTGGTGTCGTTGTGAGTGACTGTTGCGGGGATGGTCACCTTGCCCGTGTACTCGTTGGCTTGGGTCTCGAAAAACTCTCCTTCATAGGTGACCTCGACCGTCAGGTCGGTCCTTGAGAGGATGTTGTAATGAATATTGCCTTCCGAGAAGTCTTCGGCATGCGCCATGATGCCGTATTGAAACAGGATTGCCGCTGTCAATAAATGCTTTAGATATTTCATAGCCTTGTGTTTTATTATGTGCTTAATCTTGCTTTGGCGCGCAAAGATAATGAATGAGAGCGAATAAACATGCAACTATCCGTGAAATATACGGAAACATGTTGCATAACATATAATCCTGGCGCGAACGATAACTTTTTCAGTGCAAACGTAAAAAAACAGAGCGTTTTTGCCTTTTGTTTCGTTTTTTTTACATAATTTTACGACCGTATACATCATTTCAGTGAAAAACACAGCTTAAACGATGTACCAGAAAAGCATAATCTTCAACTTTTGTAAGTACGAAAGTTGCGAGGTGAATGGAGATGATTTATGGAGATAAAGGAAGTTAAATGGAGATAAAGGAGATAGAAGCCAAATGTGCTGACTGCTGTACGGGACTATTGGCCTTTATATCCTCAGCGAAGCAAAGCGTAGTGGTATCTTCTTTAACTCCTTAACTCCTAAAAGTTGAGCTTGCGAAACTTAAGTATAATCTTTATTAATTTTAAATGTATACAAGTATGAAACTAAAACGAATCCTTCAAAGGGCAAGCGTACTGTTGATGTTCAGTATGGTTGGCCTTTTTGCGTATGCACAGAAGTCATTCACTTGTACCGTTGTCGATGAGTTTGGCGACCCGATGATCGGTGTGAGTGCATTGGTCAAAGGTACTACGAGCGGTGAGATCAGTGACCTGGACGGTGTTATCCGTTTTCAGAACCTCAAGCCGTCTGATGTGCTGGTGATCTCTTACGTGGGCTTTGCCTCTCAAGAGGTGAAGGTAGGCGACAGATCGGCAATCAAAGTGGTGCTGAAGGAGGACTCAGAAGCGCTGGACGAGGTGGTAGTCGTAGGTTATGGTACGATGAAGAAGAGTGACCTCACGGGTTCTGTCGCTTCGATCGGTACAGACAAACTGGTGGCCAAGGGTGCTCCCTCGGTGATGGAGAATCTGCAGGGATCGGTGGCAGGTGTGAGCATCACACAGTCTTCGGGTCGTATCAACGATGACTTCAATATCGAGATTCGCGGTAAGTCTTCGCATAACTCAGGATTGCAGCCCTTGTATGTTGTCGACGGTGTTATCTGCGATGATATCGCGTTCTTGAATCAGCAGGACATTGAGCGTATCGACATCTTGAAGGATGCCTCATCTACAGCCATCTACGGTTCGCGTGCTACGGCAGGTGTGGTGATGGTGACGACCAAGAGTGGTGCACTCGTGGGTGAGAAGGTCAAGGAGGCACGCTCCAATATCTCATACGACGGATACTATGGTGTGACCAATACAGCCCGTATGCCCGACTTTATGGATGGCCAGGAGTTCTACAACTATCGTTTCCTGAAGTTCCTCTCCTATGCCGAGGGTGGCGCTGCTACCGCGCAGAGTGGCCGTCCCGCATATCAGATGGGTGCGTATAGCCAGATGGCACTGCTGAACTCAATAACCGGCAACCATCGTCTGAAAGAGTTGCTGGCTGCCGATGAGACCTATGACTGGCCCTCTTTGGTGACACAGTCGGGTAGACAGCAGAACCATTATCTCGCCGTGAGCGGAAACTCAGAGAAGATGAAGTATCACATGGGTCTGGGCTTTGAGGATAATGTAGGTATCTACAAAGGCGACAGCCAGACGAAGGTGAACTTCAAGGGTAGCGTCGAGGCCAACATCAATAAGTATGTGACCGGTGGCTTCTCTTTCAATCTGGCGAAGATGGACCGTAGCTATGCCAACGACGTAGCCGTGCAGAACGCTTATCGTATGAACCCCTTCATGCAGCCCTACGATGCTGATGGTAACATCAACCGTAAGCCGGGTAACTATGAAGCTATGGGATCTGACAACGGCTATCAGTTCTCTGACCAACCCAGCCCCTTCCTTTATATAGATAACCAGACTCGTTTGCGCGAGAGATGGCGTATGCTGGGTAATGCTTATATCCAAATTAAGCCAGTGAAGGGTCTTAACATCAAGAGTACCTTCTCACCCAACTTCTCTTATACTCGTTTAGGACAGTTTGATGGTGTAATGGAGGAGGATGATGACTTCACCACCAACAAAGCACAGAAGACCGACACTCGTGCCTTTGACTGGACATGGGACAATATCGTCAACTACAACACCACGATTGCCGAGAAGCATGCCATTGACTTGATGGGATTGGCATCGTTGACAGCCTCTAACTCGGAGAAAGACTATTTGCTCTATAGTGGCGTGTTGGAAGGTACTGATTGGTGGTATATGCGTTCGGGTACTTATAATGCCGAGGAGTCGACCAATAGCTATAGCGAGAAGAGCATGTTGTCATACGCCCTTCGTGCCAACTACTCGTATGCCAGCAAGTACATGTTGACGGGTACCATCCGTTGGGACGGCTCATCTAAGTTTGCCGATGGTTATCGTTGGGGTAGCTTCCCCTCAATCGCTGCTGCATGGCGCTTGTCAGAGGAGTCTTGGATGAAGCGCGAGTGGCTCAGCAACCTGAAGCTGCGTGTAAGCTATGGTATGACAGGTAACAATACTCCGATTGGTAACTTTGCTACTCAGCAGACTGTGGGTGGCCCCATCTACTATCCGTTCGGCTCGGTATATGCATCGGGCTTCTATCCCAGCGGCGTGGTAGATACAGAACTGAGTTGGGAGGCTTCCAAGGAGGTGAACCTTGGTCTTGACTTCGGTTTCTTCAATAACCGTATCACGGGTAACATCGAACTGTACAACAAGAACTCATACGACTTGCTGTACGATGTGCAGTTGCCTTTGGAGGCTGGTACTACTAGCGAAGGTGAATTGAAATCTATGTCTACCAATGTAGGTAAGGTAAACAATAAGGGTCTTGAGATTCAGATGACCACCGTGAATGTGGCTAATAAGAATTGGTATTGGGAGACAGGATTCTCATTCTCTCGCAACATTAATACCTTGCTTGAAATCAATGGTCTCGGTGAGGATCTTCCCAGCGATGGACTCTTCATCAACCAACCGATTAATAATGTATACCAATATCATTGGACTGGTATCGTGAGCGATAGAGATATGGTAGTTCCTGACAACGAGATTGCCAAGCTGAAGGGATTGACTCCCGGTACAACCATGAAGGAGTATGAGTACTACTATACATGCTATGGTTGGACGGAGGGTCAGGTAATCATTGACGATGTGGACGGTAACGGCTCTATCGATGATAATGACAAGAAGGTGTTCAGTGCCGACCCGAAGTGGGTGGCCAGCTTCAATACTTCGTTGAGCTACAAGAACTGGGACTTCTCGGCCTCGCTCTATGCTAAGGTGGGCTACCATGTAAACTCATCTTTCTATCAGGAGTATACGAACTTTAGCGACCGTGGTCGCTCAAAGTTGAATGTCGACTACTACATTCCTGCTGGTACGTTGATCGATTGCGATGGTGTGAATGCCGATGGTACCTACATCAACCCCGTTTATCAGGCAACTACACACTATGGTAACTATCCCTTCCCCAACAATGGTGGTGCCAATGCAGGTGTGGGCGACAGCCATTGGACCGGTGCTGCCAACCGTCTGGCCAACATTTCTTACCTGAAGGTGAAGAACATGACCTTGGGTTATACTCTTCCCAAGAATGCTTTGAAGAAGATTGGTGCAGAGCGCGTACGTCTCTACTTGACCGTGACCAATCCGTTTGTATTTACCAACTACCGCGGTTTCGACCCCGAATGGGCCGGTGCATCGGGCAAGTATGATGGCCCCAGCACAATCTCTTGGCAGTTGGGTGCAAACCTTAAGTTCTAATCATTTAATACTATACGACAATGAAAAAGACAATCTATATATCTGCATTGATGCTGATGGCTGTATGCCTTTTCAGCAGTTGTGATGATTTTCTGGAGGCTGAAAACAAAAGTGCCGGTGGGTTGACCGCAGCTGAGTATTTCAAGACCGAAGAGGGCCTGGCTACATTTAGGGTGAATGCCTACTATTCACTGCAGACCATGTCTACATGGACAGATATCTATACCGATGGCACGGATCTCTATGTGCCGAGTCGTGGTAAGACCCCGTCTGCTTTTCAGTACCAGACGGTTACGGCCGAGACGGATGATGTGAAGAACCTGTTTGCCGCTTGCTTCCAGGTTATCAACAATGCCAATGGCTTGCTTTATTACGGAGGCGACAAGTATGCTACCGATGCGAAGTTCTTGCGTGCCTATGGTTACTACATGCTGACTCAGCACTTTGGCCCTGTGTATTATTCAACTGAATATATCAACAACGCTAATCGTGAGTATCCTCGTACTGACCTAAAGACGATTTATGACAATACCATTGCTGACTTGCAATCTATTGTTGATGATGCTAGTGTTGCCGAGATTACTCATGATGGTACCGTCAATCGTCGCGCAGCTGCCGCTCTGTTGGCCAAGGTCGCTTTGGCTGCAGGCTGGGATCTGCAGACCACATTGGGTGATGAGGCTAAGGGTACATTTACGAAGAGTAATGACTTGAGCTATTTTACATTGGCTGCAAGTGCGGCCGAGAAGGCTATCGCTGGTATTGCTTTGACTCAGAGCTTCGAGGAGAAGTGGTCTGCTGCCAATGAATCTACCAATCCCGAAACTTTCTTTGCAGTGCAGTTCGAGCGTGCAGGTTATTTAGGCGATGTTGATAAAGGTGGCCATGGATTGCAAAACGACTGGGGGTCTTATTATGGAGATCAAGAAGCCAATGGTTTGAAGGTGAGCAGCTCGGTGAAGGTGCCTTCATATAAGTCCTTGTTCCTTTGGGGTAAGGGTGATGAGCGCTATGCGGCTACCTATATGACGACCTTCTATAACTATGATGGCAAGAGTGATAAGTGGCCTGCTACCGGATACTATGCCTATTATAGTAGCAGCAACCTCGATGAGCTCCCCATTGCACTCTACTACGCTCCTTACTATGTGACCAAGGCTGAGTTTGAATCCTATCTCAAAGCGAATAAGGGACGTTTTGTTCAGGGTGAGTATAGGAATGTGCCGAAAGCCTACCTTATGGCCGGTACAGTGCTGAAGTATGAGTTTAATGCTGATGGCTCATTCAATTCTCCCAAGTCGCTTGCCTATAACGACCAGACATTGGCCAATGAACTCAACTTTACTCCTTGTGTGAAGAAATGGGATGATCCGCAGACCATCTTCTCACCGGGTAACACCTCTAACTGCTATCGTGATATCGTGCTGCTCCATGCCAGTGACATCTATCTCGTAGCTGCTGAGGCTTACTATATGGCAGGCAACAAGGCCGAGTTCTGGGCAAAGCTGAATGCCGTACGTGCTCGCGCCAAGGCTCCCGTGCTGAATGCCATCGGTGAGTATGATGTGGACTATACAGTCGCTTCGGCAGCCAATGAGGAGGTTCAGTATATCGACCTTATCCTGGATGAGCGTGCTCGCGAGCTCTATGCAGAGAACCAGCGTTGGGCCGACTTGCGTCGTACTCGTCAGCTGATCCGTTACAACATCGCATACAACTCCTATATCGATGCGTTGGAGAACATGCAGAATGCACGTGGCGAGACTCGCTGGTACCGCCCCATACCTTCTGCTGAGATGGGTGCCAACACTGCTGAGGGAATGGTGCAGAATCCGGGCTATTAATAGAAATATAACATAAAAGGTATATGACAATGAAAAAGATTTTATATAGCGCATGTATGCTGCTTGCTGTATGTACAGCTTTTGTATCGTGCCAGAAAGATGTGCTGGTGGGTTTAGAACCCGCAACAGATAACCCCGCTGAAGCGATTCATGGTAAGTCGTTCAAGGGACTGATGGTGCGCACGTTGAATGAGAAGAGCGATACGCTGGAGGCGGTCATGTCGTTTGCCGATAGTGACTCTATCCATGGCCATTGTGTTGACGTGACCCTTTCGTGCTCTGGCTTGGGCATTGATGGCACCAGTGTGGCCAATGTCGCCAGCGAGGATGGCTTGGGCTATGTGTTCTACAACACATCGGCATCCAATGGCTTGGAAGCAGGCTTCCGTGGTCGTGTGACAGGTAATGTGGCTACGATAAGCTTTATCAAGAGCGTTAAGGTGGGCTTCAAGAAGAACGATTATGCGTTCTCCTTCCAGGGTACACAAACAGCTGAATGATAATGAATACAGTCCAAGGAGGGGTAACTCTCCTTGGATATAGATATTAAACCTATTATTAACAACTTAAATTAATCTATTATGAAGAAAAATTTACTTTTGGTTGCAGCTCTTATGGCTGGTGTATGTGCTAATGCACAGGAGTATGTTCAGATTCAGGGCTCAGCGCTCGGTCTGACCAGTGAGGTGACTCCGCTTACTGCAGGTATCGCTCTCGGCGAGTGCGATGCGTTTGCATTGTCTGTTGCTTTTGACGATTCGTATAAGTTGGCCGACCTGAAGTGTAACGACTACAACAAGTTGGTTATCGACGGTACAGAGATCTCAACAGCCGACGGTATCCAGGGTAACAGCAATCCTAAGGATGTGAATGGTGCTAATCCCGCTACGACTACTCCTCCTTCTGTTCCCGTTTCAGGTGCTGTGCTTCAGATCAACACCAAGAAGGATGGCTATATCTATGTATGGGGTAAGCTCTCTTCTCACAAGAACTACACCGTGTTTGGTGAAGGCTCTGCCATCGGTTATCAGTTGGTGATGCAGACTCCTACTTTGGGTAAGCTGGATATCACTGTTCAGGGTGAAGGTGAATATAACTTTGTGATGAATCCTATCCCTTGGCCCGAGGTGATCTTCACTGGTGACGAGGCAAGTGCTGTCAAGGAGAATGGCTTGGGCGTTATCAAGTTCTTTGCCTATGCCGATTGCACCTATTTGGTGAATGCTTGCGGCTCTAAGATCTCTGTCGGTGGTGCTTGGTACGATGCTGAGGGTGATGCAGTCGTTGAAATCAAGGGTACTACAGAAGATGGTGCTGAGGTTCCTGCATTTGGTCTCTATGGCTCAGGTGCTGGTATTGACAATGCCGTTGTTGCTGACGTGGTTGCTGAAGAGGTGTACACCATTTCTGGTCAGAAGGCTACTGCTGCTGCTACAGGCGTAGTGCTCGTGAAGAAGACCTTTGCTGATGGTTCAGTGAAGACTGTGAAGGTTATCCGCTAATATATACGATAACGATTAATAAGATGAGGGGGCGTAGCTACGCCCCCTCTTATTTTATGGAGATAATATAGCAGTTTACCCAAAGGTCTCTGTCATCCTGAACATCGTGAAGGATCTCGTGCTGGGACTTAGCAAGAGACGCTTGCGAGATCCTTCACTTTGTTCAGGATGACACTAATGCTGAAATCACATGATTGGGTAAACATCTATATTATTGCCTATTTTATTCTATTCTTTAATTTTGAACGAAGTGAAAAATCTCGCAACCTGCTGTGCTGAACACATGATTTCGAACTCACGTTGTTTTATTGCTTAGCCCTCTTCTTCCCGATATAGATAAAGATAAATCCCGTGAGGACAAACACTACGGTGAGCGCGATAATCCAGCAGATGGCGCCCGACCAACCTATGCGGTTGAGGTCGAGGAAGAAGTAGGGGAACCACTGGTCTCCGGTGATATAATGCCTCACATAGATGAAGGCAATATAGAGGTAGGGTAGGAGTATGCTACATTGTATGCCGCCTGCTGTGACCTTGCGTACGGGGCGTGTGGAGAAGAAGTAGATGGCATAGAGGATGGGCGTGATGAGATGCAGGCATACGCTGGGCTTGTTGGTCCAATAGGCTGCCGAGGTGGGGTCGCCTAAGAGCAGGTTGTATACTGCCCCGATGACGAGGATAGAGATGAGTCCGCCAAACTCCCACTGCATGAGCGGCAGCGATAGGGGCTTGCGGCGGATGAGGCGCACCAGTTCGTTTACCATCAACGCGAGGCAGTAGAGGTTGCCCAGGTTGGTGAAATAGAGAAAGAAGCGTGTGCCGAGTATCCACGAGGCGATGCAGCCGTAGGCAGCTACGACGATATAGAGGATGACGATGGCGAATCTAATGGTTCTGTTCATGTGAAAACGCTTGTTGTAATTAGGGTGCAAAGATACGTTCTTTTTTTCATATCCAACATGTGATATCTGTGAAGATTAGGGATTTCTCATTTGAACATACAGGATATGCGCTATGTTTGCATGCCCAAAAGAGAAAAGTATTGTGTCATCCGTTTCTATCTGCCATGTGTCGCCAATGGTGTCTAATACAAACGGTATCAATAGACTAACGGCGACAGATGTGTACGATAATCCATATACGCTCATCTGTCGCCGTTATGGGTTTGTCGTATGCTATTGGATTAGCCATACTGTACGTTATCAATCATAGCCCTTTTCTCTTAAAAAATACCCTTTCGAAATTTGCAAATGGGCGAATGAATTCGTAACTTTGCATACTTCATTTTTATTTGCCGATGCGCATCAGCAGCGCAGTCGAAGCGCATCGGTAGCGCGGCCGAAGCCCATCAGCAAGGTTGCCGAAGCGCATCGGCAAATAAATCTGGCAAGCGGAACAGGGAAAACGCATTATAGGATATCGCTAATGCTCCTACACGAATGATTGAATTTTATAGTCCATTTTCTCGCAAATATTTGATTCTCACGCAGACTCCGCAGACTTACGCAGAACACGCATCGTAAACTCGCGTGTACCGTCCGGAAATGGCAGCGAGGGCGAAGCGACTCGCAAATTCTGCGTAAGTCTGCGGAGTCTGCGTGAGGCTAAAGGTTGATTATCTGCGAGAAATAAACCAAATTTATAATGCGTATTCCCTGGCAAGCGGAAATTTTGAAATGGAGCTGTAAAGAACTGAAAACAAACCTGTAAAAACCAATCAACAACTATGGCAACAAACAAGATGATGCGTAAGGAGGCGGGCACCATCGCCTACCAGCTGAGAGAAATCAAGGACCTGGGCCGCGAGGCCAATGAAGAGAACCCCTCGGTAGCCGTATCCGTAGTGGGCGGCCGTACGGTGACAGCCGATGAACTGGCCAAGGAGATTGCCGCCTCGTGTACCATCAAGGAGGCCGACGTGGCAGGCGTGCTCAAGGCGCTGAGCTTGCGCGTGCAGCGCACCCTGCTCAATGGCGACCGCGTGGAGCTGGGCGAGATAGGCACGCTCTCGGTGACGCTCACCTGCGGCAACAAGCATCGTGCCGACAAGGTGACCTCGCGCGACGTCAAGGTGAGCCGCATCGCCTTCGCTCCCTCCAAGGAGCTCACCCACGCCATGCGCGGTGCCACGATGAAGAGTGCTGGCCCCCTGCGCACCAAGCTGCTCACCCTCGATGAGGCTGAAGAACGTCTCGCCACACACTTCGCCACACACGCCGAGCTCTACCGCTCCGAGGTGGAGAGCATCTGCGAGTGTACACGCTACCGCGCCATGCAGCTCATCGAGGCATTCATCAAGGAGGGCAAGCTGTGCGCCGTAGGGCGCAAGAACGGACGTCACTATGTGGCGGTGGCGGGTAGCTTCGGCAAGTGATGCGGGCGAAGGTGAGTGGATGGTGGCGGACACTGCATAATCGTACGCATCTGTCGCCATTAGATTGCTGTTAGTCTGCCTGTTAACCCTCGATGGCGACACATCGGCAGATGGAAACGGAAACTCGTTTTTATAGGTGCCCTCTCTGTTTAACTTAATTTATGACCTTTGCGCTTGTAAATAAATCGGCATTATCTTCGGATAACCGAAAAAAAACTGTAATTTTGTACACTTAAAGTATAAACCCGAGTAATAACTAAAAACAGAACATAATGTCAGACAACAAAAGAATGAAAACTGCCCTTGTATCGGTATTCCACAAGGACGGATTGGACGAGATCATCACTATGCTCCATAAGGAGGGCGTACAGTTGCTTTCTACAGGCGGAACCCAGGAGTTCATCGAGTCGCTCGGCGTACCTTGCCAGCGCGTAGAGGACCTCACAGGCTATCCCTCGATCCTCGGTGGCCGCGTGAAGACCTTGCACCCCAAGGTGTTTGGTGGTATCCTCGGCCGTCGTGACCTGGAGAGCGATCAGGTGCAGATGGTGAACTACGAGATCCCCGAGATCGACCTCGTGATCGTAGACCTCTACCCCTTCGAGGCTACTGTAGCATCAGGTGCTTCGCACGAGGCTATCATCGAGAAGATCGACATAGGCGGTATATCACTCATCCGTGCTGCTGCCAAGAACCACAAGGACGTGGTTATCGTAGCCAGCAAGGACCAGTATGCAGCACTTGCTGACATCCTCCGCAACAAGGGGGCTCAGACCACCCTCGAGGAGCGTGTATGGTTTGCCAAGGAGGCTTTCGCTGTGTCTTCATTGTACGACTCTGCCATCTTCAACTACTTCGATGGTGACAACGGCTCTATGTTCCGCAAGGCAGTGAACCACCCCAAGTCACTCCGCTACGGTGAGAACCCTCATCAGAAGGGTTACTTCTATGGTGACTTCGAGGCCATGTTCGACCAGATCCACGGTAAGGAGATCTCTTACAACAACCTGCTCGACATCAATGCAGCAGTAGACCTCATCGACGAGTTTGACGAGACTACCTTTGCTATCCTCAAGCATAACAACGCTTGCGGTCTCGCTTCACGCGATACCTTGCTTGCGGCTTGGACCGACGCTCTCGCTGGCGACCCCGTATCGGCTTTTGGTGGCGTGCTCATCACCAACCGTGCTATCGACAAGGAGACTGCTGAGGAGATCAACAAGATCTTCTTCGAGGTAATCATCGCTCCCGACTACGATGTGAACGCACTCGAGATCCTCACACAGAAGAAGAACCGCATCATCCTCGTGCGCAAGGAGACCGAGATGCCCCGTCAGCAGTATCGCTCAGTGCTCAACGGTGTGCTCGTGCAGGATCGTGACCTCAAGACTGAGACTCCCGAGGACTGCAAGCCTGTGACCAACAAGGTGGCTACAGCCGAGGAGATAGAGGATATGCTCTTTGCTAACAAGATCGTGAAGAACAGCAAGAGCAACGCTATCGTATTGGCCAAGAACAAGCAGTTGCTCGCCAGCGGTGTAGGTCAGACCTCACGTGTAGATGCACTGAAGCACGCTATCGAGAAGGCTAAGGGCTTCGGCTTCGACCTCCAGGGTTCTGTGATGGCCAGCGATGCTTTCTTTCCCTTCCCCGACTGTGTGGAGATTGCTCACGAGGCAGGTGTTACCGCTGTTATCCAGCCCGGTGGCTCTGTGCGCGACGCTGAGTCTGTAGAGTATTGCAACAACAATGATGTAGCGATGGTAATCACTGGTTTCCGTCACTTCAAACACTAATAATAATAGACCCCCTCTGCCCTTTGGGCATCTCCCCCTCTATGGGGAGAAGGCTCCGCGATGTTCGCAAAGCCCCTCCATAGAGGGAGGGGTTGGGGTGGGTCTTCCAATCTAGAATTATTTAAAATGGGACTTTTCTCTTTTACACAAGAAATAGCGATGGACCTCGGTACGGCCAATACCATCATCTTGCACAATGGCAAGATTGTGGTAGATGAGCCCTCTGTCGTAGCCCTCGACCGCCGCACCGACAAGATGATTGCTGTGGGCGGACGTGCAAAGTTGATGCACGAAAAGACGAATGAGAACATCAAGACCATACGTCCTCTGCGTGACGGTGTGATTGCCGACTTTAATGCTTGTGAGCAGATGATGCGCGGACTCATCAAGATGGTCAACACACGTGCTCGCCTGTTTACCCCTTCGTTGCGTATGGTGATTGGCGTGCCTTCAGGCAGTACTGAGGTTGAGTTGCGTGCTGTGCGCGACTCGGCTGAACATGCTGGTGGACGTGACATCTACCTTATCTACGAGCCTATGGCGGCTGCTGTGGGTATCGGTCTCGACGTAGAGGCCCCCGAAGGCAACATGGTGGTGGATATAGGTGGTGGCTCTACTGAGATTGCCGTAATTTCACTCGGTGGCATCGTGAAGAACAGCTCTATCCGTGTGGCAGGTGATGACTTCACTGCTGACATTCAGGAGTACATGGGACGCCAACACAACTTGAAGGTCAGTGAGCGCATGGCTGAGCGTATCAAGATACACGTGGGCTCAGCCTTGACCGACCTCGAGGAGGATGCTCCCGAAGAGTACGTTGTGCATGGCCCGAACAAGATAACAGCGCTGCCAATGGAGGTGCCTGTATGCTATCAAGAGATTGCGCACTGTTTGGATAAGTCAATCGCGAAGATTGAGAATGCTGTGCTCAATGCGCTTGAGGAGACTCCGCCCGAAATCTATGCTGATATCATTCACAATGGTATCTATCTGGCAGGCGGTGGTGCGCTGCTCCGTGGCTTGGCCAAGCGTTTGCAGGACAAGATCAATATCCCCTTCCATGTGGCCGATGACCCCTTGCACTGCGTAGCTCGTGGTACAGGCATTGCACTGAAGAATGTTGACCGCTTCTCGTTCTTGATGAGATAAGTAATAGACCCACCCCCAACCCCTCCCTCTATGGAGGGGCTTTGCGAACATCGCGGAGCCTTCTCCCCAAAGGAGTCTCGCTTAGCGAGTATCAAAGGGCAGAGGGGGCTTTCTTTATTTTTATTGAAGTGAACTCCATATTTCAGTTCCTATACAAGCACTTACATTGGATAGTCTTCGTCGTATTGGAGATTATCTGTTTTGTGTTGCTATTCTCGTTCAATAGCTTGCAGGGTAGTGTGTATCTGTCTACTGCAGGTGAGGTGACTGCGCGTCTGCTCAGCGGCAAAGACAAGGTGACCTCCTATTTCGGTCTGGCTGAACAGAACCGTGCGCTGGCCGAACAGAATGCAGCGTTGCAGCAGCGTGTCGTAGAGTTGGAGATGCTGGCTGCGCAGCACCGCCTGGATAGTTTGTCTGAGGCCGAAGCTGTTGCCCGTGTGCATCGTGCTGGCTATCATGTCAGTGCGGCACAGGTGATTGACAAGTCGGTAAACAAGACTGACAATTACTTTACGCTCGACAGGGGCACTGCCGATGGCGTGATGCCCGATATGGGTGTTATGGGCGTCGATGGCGTGGTAGGTGTGGTATATAAATGTACAGAACATTACTCGTTGGTGATGCCTTTGCTAAACAGCAATAGCAAGATTAGCTGTAAGGTATATGGTAGTGACTGCATCGGTTTCTTGAAATGGCAGGGTGGTGACCCTCGCTATGCTCTGCTGCACGACCTGCCTCGCTATTCGTCGGTAGAGCCGGGCGATACGATTGTGACCAGCGGAAATTCGGCATTCTTCCCCGAGGGAATGATGGTGGGAACGGTAGAGGAGGCCTATCCTTCGACAGATGGCCTGTACGTAACATTGAAGGTGCGGCTGAGTACGCAGTTTGCCAGCTTGGAACATGCCTTCGTGATGCGTAAGATGGATGCCGATGAGTTGGCGGCTTTGAAGGAGTTACTGAAGCCGAAGAAAAAGAAGAAGTGATATGGAGAGGATATTTGCTCGCATAGCTTGGTTTGTAGGGTTGGCGCTCGTGCAGGTGCTGATTTTCAATAAGGTTTGTCTCTTTGGTGTGGCTACCCCATTTATCTATGTCTATTTCATCTTGTTGCTGGACAGAGATGTCAACCGCAATGCTCTGATGCTGATGGCTTTTGCGTTGGGATTGGTGATCGATGTGTTTAACAACACGCCGGGCGTCAATGCCAGTGCTTCGGTGCTCGTGGCTTTCCTCCGTCCTGGTTTGCTGCAGCTGTTTGCTCCGCGCGATGAGTTTGATAGCTTTGAGCCGGGTATTCATGTGATGGGGATATGGCCTTATGTGCGGTATGCCTTACTTGTCGTACTGCTGCACCATGCGGTCCTGTTCATCCTTGAGGCCTTCTCATTTGTCTGTATAGAGTTTCTGTTGCTCCGTATCCTCTGCAGCACGCTGTTGACGGTGATGCTGTTGATGGCTGTTGAGTTTATCCGTCATAAAAGATGAACAACGATTATCGGTACGAAAACCGTAAATTTGTTATCGTAGGCATCGTGCTTGCCATCGTCGTCGTGTTCATAGGCCGTTTGTTCTGCCTGCAGATACTGGACGACGAGTACAAGAAGCATGCCGACTCCAATGCATTCCTGAATAAGACGGTGTATCCTTCGCGTGGTGTGATGTATGACCGTAATGGCAGGCTGTTGGTGTCTAACCAGCCGGCCTACGATGTGATGGTGTGTATGCGCAATGTCAAAGATCTCGACACGCTGGCTTTTTGCCAGTCGTTGGGTATCACGAAGGACTTTTTCGATAAGCGTATGGCCGATGTGAAGAACCGTAGGCTTAATCCCGGCTATTCGTCCTATACCGACCAGCTGTTTCTCAGTCAGCTTACGGCGGAGGACTTTGCCATGTTCCAGGAGCAGCTGTACAAGTTCTCGGGATTCTCGGTTCAGCGCCGCACGATCCGCCAGTATAACTATCCTGTGGCCGGACACCTGTTCGGTGACTTGGGTGAGGTGTCAAAGAAGGATATCGCTCAGGATGACTACTATGTGCAGGGCGACTTCATAGGCAAGCAGGGTATAGAGAGCTATTATGAGAAGTTGCTGCGCGGTGAGAAAGGTAAGGAGGTGTTGCTGCGCGATGCCTATGGCCGTGTCAAGGGTCGCTATATGGATGGCGCTAAAGATGTGGCTCCGGTGCCTGGCAAGAACCTGACATTGAGCATTGATGTAGAGCTGCAAGCGTTGGCCGAGCGCCTGCTGCAGAACAAGATCGGTAGTGTGGTGGCTATCGAGCCTGCTACAGGCGAGGTGCTCTGTATGGCTTCGTCGCCCACCTTTGACCCCCAGATTCTGGTGGGCCGCAAGCGTGGCGACAATCATAGGATGCTGTCAAAGGACAAGCAGAAGCCACTGCTCAACCGTGCCATCCAGGGAACCTATCCTCCCGGATCCACCTTCAAGACATCGCAAGCGCTGACCTATTTACAGGAGGGTATCATCACACCCGAGACCTCGTTCCCTTGTGCCCATGGTTTTCGTTTCAAAGGTTTGCATGTAGGTTGCCATCCCCATGGGTCGCCCATCGCCTTGGTGCCTTCGCTGGCCACTTCGTGTAATAGCTATTTCTGTTGGGGGTTGTATCGTATGATCGGGTCGGAACAGTATGGATCGTCTCAGGAGGCCCTTACCCGCTGGAAAGACCACATGGTAGCGATGGGCTTTGGCTATCGTCTGGGCATTGACTTGCCGGGCGAGGCACGTGGCTTCATCCCCAACGCGGCATTCTATGACAAGTGGTATGGAGGACATTGGAACGGACTCACTGTGATCTCTATCTCTATCGGACAGGGTGAGGTGACGCTCACCCCGTTGCAGATAGCCAACTTGGGTGCCACCATTGCCAACCGAGGCTATTACCTGGCTCCGCATGTGGTGAAGGAGGTTCAGGGAGAACCGCTTGACAGTGTGTATGTCACACCTCATTATACGATGGTCGACAAACAGCACTACGAGACCGTGGTCGAAGGTATGCGCGAGGCTGTGCTCAATGGTACCTGCCGTGCGGCAAACTTGCCCGGTATTGAGGTGTGTGGCAAGACCGGTACGGCACAGAACCGTGGTAAGGACCATTCGGCTTTCATGGGCTTCGCTCCCATGCACGACCCCAAGATTGCGGTAGCCGTGTATGTCGAGAACGGTGGCTTCGGTGCCGTATATGGCGTGCCTATCGGGGCGCTCATCATGGAGAAGTTCCTTACAGGAACGTTGAGCGAGGAGAGCGAGAAGAAGGCAAAGGACATTCAACAACGCGTAATCTACTATGGCAACCAGGAACGTTAATCTTTGGCGGTCGATAGACTGGGTCACCATCATACTCTATTTTGTGTTGGTGATGTGCGGATGGCTCAGCATCTGTGGCGCCAGCTATGACTTTGGTGATACAGACTTCTTCAGTTTCTCGTCCAATCCAGGCAAACAGCTCGTCTGGGCTGGTTGTGCTCTCGTGTTGGGATTGATATTGCTCAATATTGAGAAGAAGTATTATGAGATGTTGGCCTATCCCGTCTATTTCGCTTTCGTGATACTGCTGGCTGCTACCATCTTTATAGCACCCGACATTAAGGGTTCGCACTCATGGCTGGTACTTGGGCCTATCAGAATACAGCCAGCCGAGTTCTCCAAGTTTGCCACTGCATTGGCTTTGGCCCGATTGCTCAGTACGTATGGTTTTTCCATGGCGAAGCGTAGCGATGTGGTGAAGATGGTGGCTGTTGTCGTAGTGCCTATGCTGCTCATCGTGTTGCAGAACGAGACGGGTTCGGCACTCGTGTATCTCTCCTTCTTCCTTGTCCTCTATCGCGAGGGGATGACGGGTTCGCTCCTGACCATCGGTGTGTGTGCTGTGCTCTATTTCGTCATTGGGGTGGGGCAGGGCGAGAAGTTCTTTCCTCAGATGCCGGTCAACGTGGGCGAGTTCATCGTCTTTCTGCTCATACCGCTCTTCACAGCCCTTATGGTGGGCGTATACGGCAAACGCATAGGGCGTGCCTGGTGGATTGTCGGTGTCAACCTTGCAGGTACCCTCATCGCTTGGCTCTTCTCGCGCTATGTAGTGCCGTTTGATATCTGTATTGTGCAGCTCGTGCTGTGTGTATGCACAGTGTTGTATCTCCTATATATATATATGCTCGAGCGCTATGCCTCTTACCTGCTCATCGCTCTCTTTGCTTTGGGGTCGGTAGGGTTTTATTACTCGTGCAATATGCTTGTCGAAAAGCTGCAGCCACACCAGCAGATGCGCATCCTGGTGCTTCTGGGCATCAAGGACGACCCTGCCGGCGTAGGCTATAACATCAACCAGTCGAAGATAGCCATCGGGTCGGGTGGCCTGTGGGGCAAGGGGTTCCTCAATGGCACGCAGACCAAGCTCAACTATGTGCCCGAGCAGCACACCGACTTTATCTTCTGTACCATCGGCGAGGAGCAGGGCTTCGTAGGCTGTACCTTTATACTGCTGCTCTATGCCTTCTTTATCATTCGCATCATCACCCTTGCCGAGCGTCAGGGCAGTAGTCGGTTTGCCCGTGTCTATGGGTATTCGCTGGCCGCTATCCTCACCTTCCATCTTTTTGTCAATGTAGGTATGGTGATTGGGCTGGCTCCTGTGATTGGTATCCCGCTGCCCTTCTTTAGCTATGGCGGCTCCTCGTTGTGGGGTTTCACCATACTGTTATCCATTCTGTTGAGGCTCGATGCCGAGCGGGGGAGCCACTTCTGATCCTTGTGTGGCAAGCTGTCAGGAATGCATGAAACGAAACATAAATCATTTTAGAATATTGCTACTCTCGTTATGGAATCTCAGCGTATTATCAGCACGTTGTCTTTAGAGGCTACATTAAGTGAACTATTGCAGGAGATACGTTATGATCGCCTGTTTGTATTGGCCGATACGAATACGGCGAAGCTATGTCTCTCGCAGTGTGCGAAGGTGCTGGATAGGGCTTATCTCATTGTAATCTCTCCGGGTGATGCTCATAAGAACATTGATGCGCTTTGCCACGTGTGGGAGGAGTTGTCTTTTCATGGTGCTACACGCCATTCATTGCTGGTTAATATTGGTGGTGGTATGGTCACTGACTTGGGTGGCTTCGCTGCTGCTACTTATAAGCGCGGCATTCACTATATCAATGTGCCTACCACTTTGCTGGCCATGGTCGATGCAGCAGTAGGTGGAAAGACGGGTATCAACCTCCATTCGTTGAAGAACGAGGTGGGTGCCTTTTGCCCGGCCGATGCCGTGGTCGTCTCGTCGCAATTTCTGCACACTCTGGATGCGGGTAACCTGGCTTCGGGCTTTGCTGAGATGCTTAAGCATGGGCTCATTAGCACTGAGCAGCATTGGGCACAGCTCGTGCGTTTTGACCTCGCATGTCCCGACTTCACACTCCTTCAGTCGCTTGTCATGGAGTCTATACACACCAAAGAACACATCGTGAGCCAAGATCCCACCGAGCAGCACATCCGCAAGGCTCTCAATCTGGGGCACACCCTGGGGCATGCTTTCGAGACCCTTGCCATGCGTCGTGGCACTCCTTGTCTGCACGGCTATGCTGTGGCATGGGGGCTTATCGGCGAGCTCTATCTGTCCCATGTGCTCGAAGGGTTTCCTGCCGACAAACTGCGTCAGACCGTTGCCTTCATCAAGGAGCACTACGGCACCTTCTCGTTTGGCTGTGCCCAATACGAAGAACTTTATGAACTCATGCTCCACGACAAGAAGAACGTGGGGACGGATATTCGTTTCAGCCTACTCCACGATATCGGTGATATCCGTATCGATTATGTTGTGGGGAAGGAGGCGATATTCGAAATGCTCGACTTTGTGCGAGAAGGGGTGTGAAGCTATTCCTTTAATGCTTGTTTGATTCCAGCAGCATGAACAGCTCGTCCTTCAGTGCGTCGGGCACAGCTATCTCGCGTAGCTCGAGGCTCTTGAGCCAATCCTCGATTTCTGAGGTGTACATGGTGTAGAGCACCTCGCGGAACTCCTCCACGGCATCGTCGTCATACTCGTCGGGGGCAGTGCCACGGTAGCGGTCCAATTCCTCATCGTTGAAATATTCGATGTCGGTGCGTAGGGCACGCTTAATCTTGCCCTTTTCGCACACCTCGTGCTCACCGCAGCACTCCTCACCGTCGTCATCAGAAGAGGGTTGGCCACCCTCATTCCCCTCAAGGGAGGCTGACAAGGTGGGCGACGGCTGTGCTGTCTCCTGTTTGGGTGATACCAACTCTTCTCCATTCTTTTTTCTTATGAGTCGTCCTATGAGCGACAATCCTACAAGTGCTCCTAAAAAGGCGACGCTATATACTGCAATGTTCATGTCCTTGATTCTTGTTTTCTGATTACTGATTTCTTTGCCCTCATGCGGAGGCAAATTGTCAAATAATCATATTGTAAATAAATAGTAAATAGTAAATTGTCAAATTGTAAATTATTTATGTCTATCAATTTGTTTTAAGTCTTCCCAAAATCCCGGGTACGATTTTGTCACCACCTCGGGATGCTCTATCGTTAGCCCCTCGCAGCATAAGGCAGCGGGAGCAAAGGCCATCGCCATGCGGTGGTCATCATAGGTGGCTATCACGGGATGCTCGTCGGGTGTGCAGCGTGTGCCGTCCCATACCAGCAACTCATCACCTTCGGCGCGTAGCACGAAGCCCAGCTTACGTAGTTCGTTGATGAGTGCTGCCACGCGGTCGGTCTCCTTGATGCGCAGGCTGTGTATACCTTTTAATATATAGGGGATGCCCAACAGGCAGTAGGTCACAGCCATCGTCTGTGCTATGTCGGGGCAATGGGTGAAGTCGAGGGCCTCTCCCCCGCCTCTCCCAAGGAGAGGGGCTGCTGGTATCGCGACACTAAGTTCCCCTCCTTGGGAGGGGGTAGGGCTGGCCACTAGTCTTGCTCCCTCTTTGGTATAGGTGGTCTTCACGCCGAGCTCTTCGAAGAGATGTGCCACCACGCGGTCGCCTTGGCGGCTATCTTTACGCATGCCATGCAGGCAGATATCCACCTCGTGGCCATAGTGTGCAACCACGATTGCCAGTTCATACCAGTACGAGGCTGCACTCCAGTCACCCTCTACAGTGAGAGGTCTATCTATATAGTGTCCCGGTTCGATACGTATAGTACGCTCGTCAGTCCATTCTGCTACAGCACCATAGTGACGCATGAGGTCAAGCGTCAGTTCTATATAGGTGCGTGATGCGATTTTTCCCTTCAAGTGCAACGTTAGTCCATCAGTAAGGTAGGGGGCTATCATGAGTAGTGCCGATATGTATTGTGAACTGATGCCGGCTTCGATCTCTAACATGCCTCCGTGCAGCCTCTTGCCACAGATGCGTAGGGGAGGGTATCCCTCCTTGTTTATATAGGTGATGTCCGCGCCCAATGTGCGTAGCGCCTCTACCAGTGTACCTATGGGGCGCTGTAGCATGCGTTCGCTACCCGTGATGACCGTTTCTCCTTCGGTAATCGCGAGGTATGCTGTGAGGAACCGCATGGCGGTACCCGTGGCTCCTATGTCGATGAGCTCTGCACCAGCTTGCTTGGCTTCTATGCCCTGTAGCATGTGGTCGGTGTCGTCACACACAGCGAGGTTGGCGATGGTGTATCGCTTCTCGGGACACAAGGCTTGCAGCAGTAGTGCACGATTGCTCACACTTTTTGATGCGGGAAGTGCAATGTCTGCCGTCAGCTTTTGGGGTATGTTGAGTGAGATTTGCATCGGTTGAAGCCGTTATTTTTGGCAAAAGTAACAAAAAATGCACTAAGAAGCGAAAAAAACTCCGAAATAATTGTGTAGTTAAATAAAAAGCTATACCTTTGCACCGCAATTGCGAAAGACAGCTGTGCTCGCTGAAAATAAAAGCACGCTTTTACTTGCTCGCTGGCACGTCTTTTGCACCGCAATTGAGCAGCGGGGTGTAGCTCAGCCCGGTTAGAGTACGCGTCTGGGGGGCGTGTGGTCGCTGGTTCGAATCCAGTCACCCCGACTGAGAAGAAGCATTGATAATCTGATGATTGTCGATGCTTTTCCTTTTTGTGCATGTCTGAGGATAGTGCGGTTTAAGCCACGGTTTAATCAAATGTTTAAACCAGAGTCTAAGCCAACATTTAAGATGAAAGCTACTATTTCCGTGATTTGCTACAAAAGTAAAACGCTTGCAAATGGCGACATCCTCTAATGTTGCGAATCACACAGAATCGAAAAAGCAGTTACAAGAGTTATGTCGTCCTTCTTTTGATCGGTAGCCTCATTAAAAAAGGCTAAATAAACTTGATATATTCAACATCTTTTGCTACTTTTGCCTTTGCTTTCCCGTAGAGCTGAGCGCAGACTGTTAGGGAGGGTGCTTTTTGAAAGAAAAGGGTGTTATTGAAATTATCTTCTTGGTTCAAACTTCGCAACTTTGATCAGGCATGAAGATGATGGCAGTAGCACCACATCTGTTTGATTTATTACTCCACGTATACGTATGTGGAGGGTATGATATTTCAATAAGGTGTGGGCTATTGTTTTATCCATGCCAAAGGTAATGCGAAGACCTGAACCAAGGGTGAAACAATATGTTCCTGCACCCTATTTTTATATTTATATGCCGACCGTGGGGACAGGGAGGCGGTAAATATAGTTATGAAGAAACCACTACGTCTGACAGGTTGGGGCCTACTCTTCTTTTTCTTTGCGTTCGGCGCAAGGGGCATGGCGCAGGAGCGCGTTTACATCAAATCTCCGCTCACCGTTGAGCCGGGAACATCAAAAACAAACATCTATTTCACTCTCTCACTCGATGGGTCGCAAGCCGAAGAGCGCTTCGTGGGCTACCAGATGGATATCGTATTGCCCGAGGGATTGGAGATGGAGTATCTAAAAAATGGTAAGCCCCGCATTACGTTAGCCAAGCCTGGTGTGTACCCGAGTTACACCGATTACAATGATGATGGCGAAGAGGTGGACGTCTACACCCATTCACTCAACATCAGCGAAGTGGGCGGTGCCTATCGTGTGATTGTATATTCATCTGATTCCGATGAGGAGCTGCGCTATTTCACCAAGAAAAGCGGCGATCTGCTGAAGGTGTATGTGCGCCCCACAGCCTACCTGAAGCCGGGCGATGTAGAGATAACCCTGCGCGATGTTACATTCGGCAAGATGGATGCTACGGGCAGCACCACTAAGGAGGTTTCGCTCACGGGCATCACCGCAGCAAGCACGAGCACCGTTACGCTGAAGGTGTCGGCCACGAACCAGTTTAGCACCGCCGTGCTCCCCTTCGATGTGGCGGACATCCCCACGGGCCTTGAGGTGTATAGCTGCTACCGAGCCGAGGACGAGTACCTCAAGCTCGAACGTCAGAGTAGCATCAAGGCCTATACCCCCTATATCCTCTACGCAGCCAATGGCTTCGAGGGTACACTGAGCGGTGCGGTAGATGCCTCACGCTATAGCGAGACTGTTACTGACGGCTACCTCACCGGCACCGTGGTGGCGCAAGAAATTGACGGTGGCGAGGGCCACTATGTGATGCAGAACAAGGGCGATGGTCCTATGTTCTACAAGGTTGCCGAAACCTCGTTCTCCATCCAGCCCGGCAAGTGCTGGCTCACCCTGCCTTCAGATTTGCAGGGTAGCGTGGCCTTCCGTCTCGATGGCACCACGGGCATTGCCCATTCAACCCTCAACTCTCAACCCTCAACCCTAATTTATGATCTTACAGGCCGCCGCGTCAGCAAAGTCGCCGAGCACGGTATCTACATCATTGATGGTCGTAAGGTGGTGAAATAACAAAAAAACTAATACATACGATTATGAAAACCTTTAGACTTCTTTTTGCAGTATTGCTACTATGGTGTGGCATAGCAACGAACGTTTATGCGACCGAGACTACAAATAGCATTGATATAACAAGTTGTGTCAGTGTTGCTCCCAGCGCATATGGTGGTTCAATATGCTCAACCGAGTATGCACCAGCCGTTACCACTTCTGATGGTCGTACGGCTCCGATGGCAGAAAAATATGAAGAAACAGTAAATAATGTAGGAGTCAAACTCAGTCAGAAGATTTCTGATTTGGGCAATGGCACATACACCGTAGTCCTGTGTGCCAATGCGCTATATACCTCTGGCCGTGGATTCGAGTCAGACCTTACTGATGGAGCCACAGACGTAGCGTATGTGTTTGCAAACGGAGTGCAAACCCCTGTCACAGCACACATAGGTACATCGGTGGATACCAACGGAGAATACACCATCGAGGCCGTGGAAGTTACCGATGGCACGCTGGAACTGGGTATTGCTATTGCCAAGGCTGGAACCAACTGGCATACACTACAGATTAAATCACTGGTATGGCATACGACAAAAGAACAATCCCTTGAACATTTTAAATCTTTGTTGAAGAGTTCCATAGATAAGGCAAAAGCTCTTTCTGTCAATGTGGATGAATTTACAGCAGTTATAGCCGCAGCTCAAGATGTGTATGACAATTCTGTAGATGTTACTGAACTGACAACTGCTTATTTCACCTTGAAGGCGTCAATTGAAATGTGTGAAAATAAGTGGTACTTTGCTGATGGACATCTTGTGATTTGGGCGAACTTTAGTAAACCATATTGGGAATCAATAAAAAATGCCATAACATCAGTAACCATAAAGGAGGGTGTGACTGAGATAGGACAATTTGCCTTCAGTGGTTGCTCAGGTCTTACCGGTGAACTTGTCATCCCCAATAGTGTGGTATATATTGGGTCGGGAGCTTTTAGAGGCTGTACGGGATTAACAGGTGAACTAGTAATTCCTTGCGGTGTAACTCACATAGGCAATAGTGCATTCAGTGATTGCTCTGGCCTTACTGGTGAACTTATTATACCTAGTGGTGTAACAACGATTGAATCCCACACATTTAGTGGCTGTTCTGGCTTTACAAGTGTAGTGATGTCGAGTGGAGTTACAAATATTGGCTATCATGCATTTGGGAAATGTAAAGGTATTACTAGCATTACAATTCCTAATGGTGTAAATAGTATTGAGGAGCAAGCGTTTTCTGGTTGCACTAATCTTACTGGCGAATTGGTTATCCCAAACAGTGTGGAAAGCATCGGAAGTTGGGCGTTTCATTCTTGTGGCTTTGAGAGCATAATAATAGGTGATGGTGTTACAAGTATTGGGGAATATGCCTTTTATAGCTGTGAGAAACTTAAGAAAGTCGTGTTTGGTAGTAACGTAAGGATGATTAATAGTTATGCTTTTTATAGTACTGCAATAACTGAAGTCACATCAAAAGCTATGACACCTCCGAGCTTAGGAGAAGCAGTATTCTTTGATTTGGATTCTTATTGGGGGCATGACAAAATTCTCCTGATTTATCCAGAAGAAGCTAATTATCTAGAATGGGCAAAGGACTATTTTACTAGCCCAAACTTTGAGTGTAATATTTTTCGGGATTCGAAAGATTATGATATTTATACAGAATGGTATTTCGATAATAAAGGAAATGCTATAGCTTATGGTAAGGGTGAGTTAAAAGGTTGGATCAAAGGCGATACAAAGCGATTGTATATAAAAGAGGGTATTACCTCTATTGGTGCTAATCATTTTGAACGGATTCAACAGCTTGAAGAGGTGTATCTAGATGGAAATTTAACTTCGATTGGTGATTATGCGTTTAATTATTGTGAGAATCTAAAGAAAATTGTTTTTTCTGAATCCTTGACTTCGATTGGCGATTATGCATTTAATGAATGTATAAGACTCAAAAATATATTCTTACCTAAGAGTTTGAATAGCATTGGTGATTACGCATTCTATAATGTGCCTATAGAGTTTGTTGTAATCCCTCAGTTTGTGACATCGGTTGGTAATAACGCTTTTAGTCCTTGCTATTATTATGATGATGAAACTGATGAATCTGTGTATTATGATCCAATCTTGGTATTCAAGAGTTTCAACGCTCCTTATATGGGTGACTTTGATTCATGGATGAGTATCTGTGTCCCTGAGGGAGCGAATAGTTATCCTACAGGTAAATTTAACAACATAGAATTGTTCTATCCTCAAGAAGAATATTATATCAAGTATTACGATGACAACGGCGAATGGGGGTATAAAATGTATGTTTTTGGTAATACCGATAATGTTAATCACTATAATGGGAATATACAAGAAGTAAACAGCATTGTATTTACTCCCGATGCCACTGGATATAATCTTATATCTCTTCTGCCCAATGTTAGAAAGGTGGATGTGTTGAGATACAAGATGGAAGATAGAAACTTGTATACCTTCGAGGGGTCGAATGCGGTATTCAAATACTTGGAAGATCAACCAGAGGAAACCGTCCTTGTTGCTGGCTGTGCTACTACGGTAATTCCCGATGGAACTACAAGAATTGAAGAGCATGCATTTTATGAATGTACAGGTTTGAAGAATATAGAGATTCCTAGTAGTGTGAAAAGTATCGGGTATGAAGCGTTCAAATCTTGTACAGGCCTTGAGAGAATCACAATTCCTCGCAGTGTGACAGACCTCGGCTCTTATGTGTTCTGCTATTGCACAGGACTGAAAGAGGCAGTAGTTAATGGAGGTTCTCTGTATTATGAGGCTTTTGGCAATTGTGCAAATCTAAAGTCATTGACAATTGGGGAAAACGTAAAGTCTATATCCAGTGATGCTTTCAGAGGTTGTACAGAATTGACCAACATTACAGTAGATTCAGAGAATCCTGTGTATGACAGTCGTGAGAGTTGTAATGCAATTATTGAGACGGCAAGCAACAAGTATATTTTAGCTTCGAAGAGTGCGGTTATCCCCACTAGTGTTACCTCGATTGGTCGTGGAGCATTTGCGGCTTGTGTAGACTATAATTTGACAGTGCCTACTACAGTAACATCCATAGATAATGGTGCTTTTTCAGGCCTCAACAGGTTGTACTTTGAGTCGGATACTCCTGTCGCAATCGCTGGCAATGTGTTTGGTCGTGGCGCAATCTATGTTCCTGCATCGGCATACGAAACCTATTGCAATGCGGATGTGTGGAAGGACTATAAGGACAGAATCGTAACTACCGAGCTGGCCGAGAAGGATATTGAGGTGTGGTCTACCGAAGGTATGTCGGGCATACTCAATGAGGTAGGCCTCAATGAAGCGGACAAGGTGGTTAAACTCAAGGTGAAGGGTGAGATAAACAGTTACGACATGATTGTGATTCGTGACAAGATGCCCTTGCTCAATGAACTCGACCTGTCAGAGGCTACCGTAGTGGCCAGCAGTAAACCTTTCTACCAAACCTATTGCACGGGCAAAAACTCATTGGGCGGTTATGCGTTCTATGACTTGGATAAACTCGTCAGTGTAAAACTGCCTAAAGACCTCACAACGTTGGGCAACTATGCGTTTAAGGGCTGTGATAAATTGGAGTATGTAGATGCTTCGGCAACAAGCGAGTTGAATATCGGCACTTCAACTTTCGAACAGTGTATAAAACTTACGGAGTTCGTTTCTCCAGAAAAGATAAGTGAGGTGGGCGATAATGCCTTCACCTATTGTAGCAAGTTGGAAGGTATAGAGCTTCGTGATATCGCAGGTTCCATCGGAACAAAAGCCTTCAGCAATTGTGGAAAACTGAAAACGATAGACATCAATTCTATTGGTGGTGATATCCAGAAGCAGGCCTTTTACTATTCTTCAAGCCTTGAAGATATCAGGGTAGGAACGATAGGGGGTAACTTGGGTGATGAGGCATTCGGCTACTGCCAATCGCTGAAGAATGTTGAGTTTGAAAATGGCCCAATAAAGATAGGCTCTAGAATATTTGTGTTTTCTGACAACCTAGAGACTTTTGTTGCTGGTGAGGGTACTACAGAGGTTGCCGACCGAGCGTTCTATGCGATAAAATTAGAAATAACTTCTTGGGGTACCAAAGAAGTGAACATTCCCCGCCCGAACTTGAAGAAAGTGATATTGCCACAGGGCGTACAAAAAATAGGCAAGGAGGCATTCTATCGTTGCACCTCATTGAAAGACTTTACTATGCCACAAAGTGTCACAAGCATTGGCGAGTCGGCGTTCTATTATTGTAGTTCTATAGAGAGCGTCACTATCCCCAATGGCATCACCAGCATAGCAAATAGCGCTTTTAGTGGTTGCAGCTCTCTAAAGGATATCACTTTCCCTAATGAATTAACCACAATTGGTACTTATGCATTCCAATATTGTGCTTTTGAGACGTTGAAATTACCTCCAACACTAAAGACTATCAGCAATGGTGCTTTCTACGGATGTAGCTCTTTGAGGGAATTGCATATTCCAAGTGCTATGGAGAAAATCGGAAGTAATTCCTTCTCTAGTTGCTATAATTTGAATGCAGTATACACCTATACCGTAGAGCCTACCGAGATAACGGAGACCACATTCAGTACCTTTGCTTCGGCAACGCTGTATGTACCTGCCACCAGTTTCTGGAATTACTATTGGGATATCGGTTGGTCAAAATTTAATCACAAGAATTTCAAGGACTTCAACGAGAAGTACGACTACTTCTACCTCAACAACGACTACTACCTCAATGGTGAAACAGGCTATATCCAGGGTACACCTGATGCCGATCTTCGTCCGGGTTCGGGCCTCGTGGTTGAGAGCGATAAGGATGCCGAAAACGATGACCAGACCTTGGGCGACGTGACCGTAGGTAGTGACGGTAATGGCAATAGCGCATCGATTGTGGGTGATGAGAACCTGACCATCGAGAACCTGCACGTGAAGATCAATGTGAAGGGTGGCCGCTGGTACTTCTTTGCCTTCCCCTGGGATGTACCTATGAAGAAAATCTCGATGCAGGGTGGTAGCGACTATGTGTTCCGCTACTACGATGGCGAGGAACGTGCCAAGAAAGGTAATGGCGGATGGAAAGATGTACACGAACCTCACTTGAAGGCTGCACGCGGATACATCTTCCAATGCTCGGCCGATGATGTGCTGCTGCTCTCTATTGAGGATGTGAAGTTCAAGAAGGAGGACAAGTATAATGAGTTGGTAACTCACACCAGCGAGAACCTCAACGACGCCAGCTGGAACCTCATGGGTAACCCCTACCTGAGCTACTATGACATGGAAGCTATGGACTACTCGGCTCCCGTGACCGTATGGGACGGTGAAAAATATGTAGCCATCCGCCCCGGTGACGATGACTACCAGTTTGCCCCCTATGAGGCATTCTTCGTGCAGAAACCCGAAGGTGAGGAGAACATAGGCTTCACTGCCGAGGAACAGATGACCAAGATACAGGCCGAGACTGCCATGGCACAGAAAGTTGCAGCACGTCGCGCACGTGGCATCAACCCGAACCGCCTCCTCATCAACCTTGAACTTAGTATCGATTCTATCACCGACCGCACTCGCGTGGTGTTCAACAACAGCCAGTCGCACAACTACGAGACCGCTTGCGATGCTGCCAAGTTTGAGAGCGCAGGAGTGCCGCAAATCTACACCATCGACAACGAAGGTGTGCGCTATGCCATCAACGAGCGTCCTGTGGGCAATGGCGTGGTACTCATCGGATACACAGCCGCAGAGAATGGCTACTACACCATCGAGGCTACTCGCATGGACACCAAGGTATGCCTCTACGATGCGGAGACAAAGATCTTGCACAACCTCGACGAGGGTTCATACACCTTCTTCAGCGGTAAGGGCACATTTGAGGCCCGCTTCTCACTCGGCATACGCGATGGCGAGACTACTGGTATAGAAGACCTCAGCATCGACGAAGCTGTAGAGGTTATCGACGGTGGCATCCTGCTCAAAGGCAATGCCGTGGCCAACGTATACAATGCTTCGGGTATGCTCGTTGCCGTGCAAAAAGGCGCAGGTATAGTGCACCTACCCGTTGGCACATATGTTGTAAGCATTGGCGAGCAGAGCAAGAAGGTGGTAGTCAAGTAAAGGATGTTTGCTATGACGAAATTAGTTAGAATGGTGTTGGTGCTGCTCCTCATCGTGGGGAGCACACCAGCCATATATGCACAAATAGGTCGACCGGAAAGGGAAGTGGCCAAAGCACCTTTCAATCCGGAAAACCCTGCCGAACCCGACAACGGCTACGTGGAGCCAATAGTCTACTACAAGGTGAAGATTAGTGCTAACCCATCCTCTGTTGCTTATGTGTCAAGTGGCGGCGAATTTACGAGTGGTAGTAGTAAATACATTTACACCTCGCAAAGAAGCTCTAAATATAAATTTTCGCATTGGACTCTGAATGGTGAGTATTACTCGGACAGGACCTCGTTTACCTACCGTGTAGAAGCCATGGATGCCGACTTTGTAGCACACTATACCTTCTCTCCCTCATCGCCCGTAGAGCCCGACCCTGTGCCTGAAATCAAGGTGAGTCCACTGTACCTCGTCACCAACATCGAGGGGGCCTGCCAGTTCAATCAGTCAAGTGGCAATGAATATGAGGAGGATGTCTGGGTGAGCCTTGAAGTTTTTGTAGCGAAAGGGTATGTGTTCAAGGGATGGTATAGCGGAGCCAAGCTCATCAGCAGCAACACACGCTTTAACTACCAGATGCCTGACGAGACGGTGACACTGACGGCAAGGGTGGAAAAGGTAATCTTCAACCCGACAAACCCATCGGAACCTGACAGTTCGCAAGATAATGTGCAGAATGGGCTTACGGGGGATGTCAACAAGGATGGTGTGGTAAATGTGCTTGACATCATCGCCGTAGTGAACTATAGCCTTTCGGGCAATGGAGAAAATCTGTCATTGTTTGATCTCAATGGTGATGGTGCTGTGAATGTACTTGATATTATTAAAGTTGTAAATATTTCGTTGGAATGAAAATAAAGAAACATTATGTAAGACCACAAGTTGTGGTCGAAGAAATTGAATGCAATACAATGCTGGCCACATCGAATCTGAAATACAGTGACGAGAGTGCCGACAAGGATTTGGAGGTGCTCTCCAACGAGCGACGTGGCTCGTGGGGTAACCTATGGGAATGACGGGGAATGCGTCATGTCGTAGTAGACAAAAAGTAAGAGGGTGTGTCATTTAAATGGCACACCCTCTTACCTTTGTCTTGTGACTCTCTTTTAATACTCCTTCAGCATGAAGGCCATATACAATGGTAGAGTCAATAGTTGTTCGTTGCGTCCTACGTTGTAGTCTCCTAATTTGATGGCTTGTGATACATGATACTTCTCTGGATGCGCCAATATGGTACGGGTGCTTTTAGTGTTTCCGTTCGAAGCCTTCACCTCTACGAGTGTGCTTTTGCCCTTGTAACGCATCACAAAATCTACTTCCAAGCCTGAATCTTTTCTGAAATAATATAGTTTGCGTTGCATCTTGTTGAATATATCGGCAATCAGGTTTTCGAATATAGCACCCTTGTAGGCATATAGGTTTCCTTGCAAGATGTCAAATGCTGTGCCCTCTTCGAGCATTGATACGAAAAGCCCAGTGTCGGCCATATATATTTTGAATATATCTTCTATGGCATTACCGTCAAGGGGGAGTTCGGGAATGTCAAGGTTGCGGCATCGGCAGATGATGCCAGCATCCTCTATCCACTGGATGCTACCATTATACTGCGCAGCCTTTCCGCCTTTCCGCACTACGGAGTATTGGAATTTCTTGTTCTCCTTGCTCAGTTGGCGTGGTATTGATTCGAAACATTCGCGTATCCTTGGCTTGTCGCTATCGTCAGCATATTTCACCATGTCATCTTCATATTCATTGATGATGGCGCGCTGTATGCTTTGCACTTGACCGATATCGTGTGTCGCGATGAATGTATTGACCGCTTCGGGCATGCCTCCTACAATGGTGTATTGCAGCATCAGCTGCTTCATGCGCTGATGCAGTGCTTCTGGTACAGGGGTTACCTCGTTTAAGCACTCGCTGACTTTGTTGATAATCTGCTTATTGATGCCGTTGGCCCAAAGAAACTCCTCGAAGTCGAGCGGATACATATTCACTATTGTCTCATACCCCACAGGAACCGATGCCTTTGAGTCACGTTTTTGTCCGTATCCTTTCACTCCGAGTAGTGATCCTGTGGCTATCACATCAAATCGTCCGTCAATCTGAAAAAATTTTAGTGCTGTGCGTGCCTCGGGACATTCCTGTATCTCATCGAGGACGATGCAGGTCTCTCCTGCGACGAACGTTGCATCTGCGCTCATGGCACTGATGTTCATGGTGATGTCATCTATCATTTTTGAATCCTTAAAGGCCAAAGCGTAGTCGGGAGTTTGCACGAAATTGATGTATACTACATGGCGATAATTCTCTTTAGCAAAGTGCATCACAGAGAATGTTTTTCCACATTGTCTGCATCCTTTAATGATGAGAGGCTTTTTGTTGCTTGACAATTTCCATTCATTCAGTGTGTTGTAGATTTTTCTGTTGAGCATATGTCACTTTTTCAAGGGAGTTTTTGGTGTATTGCGCCACTTTTTCAAGGGAGTTCTTGTGCAAAGATATGAAAAGTTTACGAAATATTACAAGTTTTCTGCTAAAATGTTTGCTGCAGTAATAACAGGAACTCTATGAGGAGGGAATGAAACCATAGTCTATAAGGCCAGCGAGGAATAGACGAAGGCGTGCCTCGATGGTCTTATAGACTTTTCTGTTGAGAGAGATAGAAACCCGTCGCGGAAGTATAGTGCAATCTACCAACTTGTTGTCGTCTGAATCCTGCTCTATGGAGCCGAAACGGTAGTGAGGAATTGACTGAGCTATCCCTATTCTCCCAGATAGTAGGAGGGTACTGGCGCTTGGGGATAACCCATAGAGCGGTGTGCCACGTAGCTGCGATAGATGGCGTCTTGCATGAGTGTGACGCGTCGGTCGCGGGCGGGGATGCTGGTGGTGTATATGCGCAACTCGCCGGGGAACGACATCACCATCTCTTCGCGCCAGTCGCCATAGAGGTCGGCGATGAGCTGTAGGCTACCTTGGATGTCGTCGGCTACGCTGGTCTTGTCGGCCCATTTGACTACATGCTGTGCCATGGGCTTTCCGCTCCGCCAGCGCTCCATCATCTCTTCTTGTGTGTAGGGGTTGTGCAGCACTTCGCGTGAGAGGTCGCCATCCCACCATATCCAACCACCGCAGGGAGGTATGTTCTCGTTGCGCCGTATGTATTGACCATCGGCTGTGAGCAGGTATTTTTCGCTGCTTCCGCCTTTCTTGTCTTCGGATGCGAAACATTCGAGTCCAGGGTATGAGGGGTCGAAGTCGGCCACCATGCCGTTGCCCACGTGCTTGGTCTCGTGACCGATGTTCCAAACTTGCTCGCCAGTACGTGCATCGACCATGCATACACCGCGTCCGTTCGTATGGAAGGGCTCGAGGCAGAGGTAAACCTCCATTCCTGGGCGATTGGGGTCTATGTCGGTAAGGTAGGCCTTGTCGGGGTGTCCCAGTCCGGCCGACCATAGTGCCGTGCCATTGTCATCGATCATGCATGAGCCCAGCAGTATCTCGTCGCGTCCGTCGTTGTCGACATCGCCGCTCACGAGGCTATGGGCTCCCATGCTGCGTATGATGGGGTTTTCTTCATCGCCATCCCAGCGCCATGCGCGCACCAGTTTGTCGCCACGCAGTTCCCAGGCATCGACCACCATCAGTTTGTATGTACCTCGGCATGCCAGGATGTAGGGGGTCTTGCCGTCAAGGTATGCCATGCCTATCTGATTGCGGTTTTGGCGCACGAGGTTGCCGTAGCGGTCGTTGCGCTCGGGCCAGTCTACACGAGCTATCTCGCGGCCCGTCATGCCGTCCCATACGCTGAGATACTCTTCGCCGCTGTCTACGCGTCCTTTGTCGTTGCGCTTGGTGGTCTCGGGGGCTGTCTTGAGAGCCACTTCGGCCTTTCCGTCGCCATTGAAGTCGTATGCGATGAAGGGGGAGTACCATACGCCGGGTTCGATGCCTTGACCCAGGTCTTTAGACCATAGGAAGGTGCCGTCGCTCAGGTAGGCTTCTATCTGATAGGTGCGTCCGTCGAGCGTACCGGACATGCCTGGATCGACGTTGCTGTCGGGGGTACGTACGATAAAGTCGTATGTGCCGTCACCATTGAGGTCGGCCACGGCCACTTTTCCTACGCGCATCTTGGGGTCGCGCAGCTTGATGGTGCGGTAGTTGGTGAGGATGGATCTGTCTACGGCAATCTTTTCTGATGTGCCGATAACCTTTCCCTTGGCGTCGTGTGCGGTGACCCAATAGTGCGTCAGCTTGTCGGGTGCTGCAGGGTCGGTATAGTCGCACACCTCCTTGATGGCCTTGCGGGTCAGTCGTTGTTGCTTGCCATTGGCCATACGGTATACGTGGAAGTTTACTTCATTGGGGTCGGTGTCGAGGAGTCTCCAACTGAGGTGTATGCCGTCGCCCTCGGCAGAAGGGGCGGCAACGAGTCCTCTGTTGAGCGGTTCGGCGATACGCTCTGTTGCATATCCCTCGACCAGCGGTTTGGGCTCGTGACCGGGGTTTAGTGTCTCGAAGTAGTAGTTGCGCTCGCGCAAGTCCTGAGCTTGCAATCCTTGTGATGCAAAGGTCATGGCAATCGCCATTAATGACCAAATCTTTTTCATGGCTATAAGGTATTAAATATTACGGCAAATACCCCTTCGGGCGTTTGTTGTTGTAAAAGTATAGAATTTGTTTTTTGTGTGCAAGTTTTTGGGGATAATATAGTGTGAGGCTTGATATAAGAAGGCATCAATCGTAGAGATACAAAGCACTTGGGGTAAGCATCTATATTATTACCGAAAAAAATGAAGTGAGTGTTATATTTTTTCGCTCGCTTTTTTGTACCTTCGCACATTGTTTCGTATATGAATCGAAACATGAAAGAACAGTCGATACCATATTATAATAATACCTGACTATGAACAAGAATTATCCGATCTACAAGACTACGTTTATTGACGATTTCCGTTCGCTCGTGGAGGAGGCTGCACAGAACTTCTCCGACAGTATAGCTATCTCGTATAAAGACAAACCCTCTGACAAGGAGGTGAAGAAGGTGACATTCACCCAGTGGCGCGACGATGTGAGACACCTGGGTACGGCACTCATCGCCGAAGGGCTGCGCGAAGAGAACATCGCCATCGTGGGTGAGAACTCGTATGGCTGGTGCTGTGCCTTCTTTGCCGTGATGGGTATAGGCTCGGTGACGGTGCCCGTTGACAAGGAGCTGCCCATAGAGGATATCGACGGTATCATCACTACGACAGGATGTAAGGCTGTCATCTTCGGCCGCACTGCTGAAGGTAAGGTCAAGGAACTGCTTGAGAAGGGCGCACTGACATCGGTCAAGCTGTTGGTGGCCATAGATGACAAGTGCGGTATTGACAAGACCATTGTGGGCGATAAGGTGCTGGTAACTGTTTCGACCCTGCAAGCATTGGGCGAGGAACGCTTTATGCGTGGCGATAATGCTTACTACGACTATAA
>JAZRMG010000108.1:0-4958 GCA_045647345.1 Bacteroidaceae bacterium
CTCACGCTCGGCTTGGCGCTCGGCAAAGTCCAAGTATCCCGACACGAGCTGTCCCATTGCGCGGAGTTCCTTGTCGTTCAAATAGTTCTTTGCAGTTTTCGCTTCATTTAAGGTGGGGTGGTTGCCCTTAAAGGTCAGCAGGCCCATAAAGTCCTTTTCGGCATCGGCACGTTCCACAATCAGTTCTGCCGCCGTATGTCCGTGAATGGCATAGTGTATCTTGTTTTGCACCTTCTTGAAGAACTCCTGCGACACTTGTGCCCGTGGGTCATAGTCAATGCTTGTAGCATATATCTCCAGTATTTGGCGGTAGAGCACCTTTTCCGTGGCACGGATATCCCTGATGCGCTCCAGCAGTTCTTTCCAATAGCTGCCACCGCCCAGCTTCTTCAGTCGTTCGTCATCGAGGGTGAATCCTTTCACGATATACTCCTTCAGTCGCTCAGTTGCCCATTGACGAAATCGAGTGGCAATGAGTGAACGCACACGGTATCCGAGAGCGATAATCATATCCAGATTGTAGTGCTCCACCTCGCGCTCTACGCTGCGCGAGCCTTCCTGTTGAACTGTTCGGAATTTCCGAACAGTTGCCTCTTTGGAGAGCTCTCCCTCCTCAAAGATATGCTTGATATGTTCACTGACGTTCGATTTGCTCGTCTGGTACAGCTCGCACATCTGAGCCTGCGTAAGCCACAGGGTCTCCTCCTCCAGCTTTACATCAATCTTTGTCGTACCATCATTGGCGGTGTATATGATTACTTTATTCTCGGCCATCCTGTCTGTCATATAAGAACGTATGCAAATGTAATGATAAATCCTCGAACAATCACGCTCTGTTGGAGGAAAAGGCAAAAAAAGCCTACGAAAACTTAAGGCACCAGAAAGCTACAAGCAGTCGAAAATATCTATTCCTCTTCAGGCAATTTATCGTAAATTAAACGAAGCATACACCATAACAAGAATAATTTATGGGCAATTCGTGGGCAATTTACGGTAATTCGCGTCTAAGAAAATAAAACATAAATTGCCATGTAATTAGCCAAAAATTATCATGAATTAATTCTTCGTCCCGTTCATCATCTTCAGCAAGTTTTCCAGCGCATTAAGGTCGCGAGGGTCGGCATTCACGTCGAGGATGTTGCCGTCGCGGTCGATGAGCTTGTAGGTAGGGAAGCTGTTCACGCCAAGGAAGTGCTCGATGGCGGTCTGCTGCTCGGCAGGGAGGTTGTAGTGCACTACATTGTCGCCTGTCACGTTGTATTCCTTGATGACATTCTTCCACGACTCCTCATCGGAGCGGTTGGCGAGGTAGAGGTATACGATGTCGTAATCCTTCAAATGCTCGTATTCCTCTTGGCTGTTCTTCAAAGCCGCCTTGCAAGGGCCGCACCACGTGCCCCAAATGTCGAGCAGGATGAGTTTTCCCTTGTAGGGTTCGATGAGCTTGCGCAATATCTTCTCGCCGTCGCTCATGCCTTTTACATCGTCTGACGACTTCAGACTATTACCCACCAGTTCGCGGCGTTGCACGGCAAGGTACACTTCGTTAAGTTCCGTCACTGCGGCTTTGGCGGCAGGGAGTTGTATCTCCTGCTCCATCCAAGCTATCACGTCGGTGTCGAGCGGTTTACGGGTAGCGTCTATCCTTGCGTATAGTATGGATGCGAGGTGCAAATCGCGCAAGTTTCGATCGCAGCCTGCGGAATCAATTGCCGCCAATGACTCACGGAAGCTAGTGAAAACACCTTCCTTCGCTATGCGGTCACTATATCGCTCATAGACCGCTTCAAGAATCTCGACTTCGGCATTGGCATTGAAGGCATCAATCAAGGCTTGCTGCTCCTCATGTGTTTCTACATTCAAGAGGTCAGCTTCCAGTTTGTTGAAAAGCACCTCGTAGGTATCCAGCGCTTTCCATTCCTCATCCGTCAGAGATATCTCACCGCCTTTGGCCAATCTCATTGCCACAGCAAGCCACGTCTCCGGTTTTCGCTCGCTTTCCAATTGGTCCATGTAGTCACGCTTGAAGATGGTAAAGTCACGGTAGAGTGTATAGGGGCTCACCACATTCTTCCAAAGCTCCTTGCCTACATATTCCATATAGGCCTGGGGGAGCTTCCGACCTTTCATATAGAAACGTGCCTGCATCATTGACTCTCCTTGCCCTGTGAGGTAATAGCCTGTAAGATAATCTATATATCGTTGCGACAGGCTGGGATGCAGTCTCACCGTTTCGTGCAACTTGGCAAGCTGTTTCTCTCGTTCGCGATTGGTGAGTTCCCAAAACTCCATAGCCTCCTTTTCTTCTCCTCCACGTTTCTCCATTCGTGCGTTAGCCCACTCGTGCGGATAGGTCAACAGCTCATTTTGCAAGCGAGCATCAGTACCCATAAAGAGTCGCTGACCTGTGGTGTAGTCGCAGAGGTAGAAGTAGGTTTCACCAGGCTCGAGCACAGTGCTGATGTTTGATCTGCCCCAATCCAAGAAGGCTTGAGAACTATTCAGTAAGGGTATTCTCAGTGTAAAGCGTCCGAGACTATCCATTGAGGCAGAGAAGGCCTGCTGCTCGTCTGCGATAATATTCTGAATGTCTGCGCTAAATGAACGGCCTCCTCTACTCAGTTCAGTCTGTGTCATGCCTTTCAGCCATCCCACGATGGTCACGCTATCGCCCATACGATAGCCATTATCCTTGAAGCCTTGGCGACGGTCGCGCTTGGGATAGTCGGGCAAGGTGCTGGTGGTGATGGGCAGGCACTTTATGCGCTCGCCCTTGCCTATGGCAATACGGCGTGAGCCCTCTTTCATTGGCCCGACAGCGACATCCATACTCTCGGCACCCCTGCTAATGGTAAGCGCATAGCTACCATCACGCTCCGTCTGCGTCACAATGTCCCATACTGCATTGTCATAGATTATATGTCGCTCGGCAAAGCCGATGAGCCAGTCGCCCGTCTTCGCATTGCGCCAATAGGTATCGGTAATGCCTTGGGGAAGGAGTCGGGCATTGCGTACATTCAGTATCTGCCAGCCATCGGGATCGATGAAGTCGAACTGCTCGGTGCCTTCGGGCAGAGGTTCAAACTGCATCACAAAGTCCACCTCGCCGCTCTCGGGCATCCAAAACTCCTTATCGAACTCGGGCACGGCTTTTGTGGAGTCGGGCACTATGGCCTTTACCTTATACTGCTTACCCTCTGCTTGCAGATAGATGTTAGAGGCCATCTTTATCCAATAACCAGCCGGATAGGTGATGTGCATTGCCAGCTCCGTGTGTTCATCGAGCATCTTCACGCCCGTCACTTTCATCGCATCGTTACTATTGTTGTAGCCCATCGCTACCTCGTTCCACACTCGGGTATCTTGTATTTTTGAATTACCACACGCCCCCAGCAGCACCGCTACGGCAAGGGAAAGGAATAGTTTTACGGTTTTCATCGTTTTTTATGTTGTATGTTATTCTATCTATATGACGGAGAAAAGCCCCGAAAGGTTACAAACAGTCGAAAATATCTATTCCTCTTCTGCCTCACCGAGCCGTTCAGTAGGTTGCTGCGCCTCGAAGAATCTCTTGGCCGAGAGGGGCGACACGACATCGCGCCCCGTCTTTGACTCCAGTTGCTCACGTGCCACACGAGCAACCTCGCCACCCTCGGCTGCACATTGCATATTCTCTTCAAGGTTTTGCGGGTCTTTGGCTTTGGTGATACTTGTGGTGGAAAGTTCGGCAAGCATATTGAGTACCAACTCTTCGTTGGTCATGTTATCGCGCAGGTTTTCCTTTTTCAATCCCTTGTAGCGCTTATACTCCTTGGCTGTTTTGCCAGCCCATGCTTGGTAGATGATGTCGGTGAGCGTAGCATATTGCACGCCCTCCTCCACATTGTGTTGCCGCCATTGGTCAGTAAGGTCTTTGCGTATCTCGATGCTCTTGAGGCGTTGGTTTATCCAGTTGTCCGAGTAGCCCAACCGCTTGTAGTCCGCCATTGCCTGGTGTATGCTCAGCTCTGGGTCTTGCATTTGGTCTATGCGCTCGGCTGCCACCTGAGCCATCCACCGCTTAAACGGTTCGGCCTTGGGCGAGGGTATGGACTGGATGATACGAAAAAGTTGCTCGGTATCAGCAACATCGGTAAGACGCATCTTGCCGTCTGCTGCTCGAAGTTTCAACTGGTGACAATTTGTCACCGTTTCATTCCCTTCTTCTTTAAGGCGTTGTTTTAGTTTGTTCCAGTACTTTCGAGCCGTCAGCGCGTCTTTACTGTCAGTCAGCACATCCACCACATCCACAATGGAGAAATACCATTTTTCCTGCTCGTCGTCCCATGCAGTGCGCACGCGTTTCTCTTCGAATAGTTTTATTGCTTCTTTCGTTCCCATACCAAGGTGATTTTATTGCTGCAAAGTTAGCAATTTAATTTAATAACCGCATAGAAATAGGCGATTTCACTGTATTGGGTGTTTATGTTGTTGCACGAATTTATTTATGGTTAATTTATGGGCAATTTACGGGAATTTATGTTGAAAAAGAAGGATGCACTGATGTTTCATAAATGTCCATGCCAGAACTTCATGATACAAAAGTAGTGATTATTCGCGATACATCAAAAACGGATGTGGAAATTTCGGTAATCGCAGAAAATACCTTGCGGGTTACAAAATAGGTTCTAAATTCTGCAAAGACTTGGAGGTATCAAAAACAATTCCTATATTTGCAACATAATAATGATAAAATGTAGAGCCTTATGCCCGAAGTATTCCGATTTTATGGTTTCTCATTCTTCTTTTATAGCAGGGAACACGAGCCCATCCATGTGCATGTGGAGGGGAATGGCGGAATGGCCAAGTATGACTGGGATGGCAACGAGTTTGTGCTGCGAGAGAAGATGAATATCAAAGCCAACGACATGAAAAAGATAAAGGCCGTCATCGATGAAAATGCCGACCTTATCATAAAG
>JAZRMG010000109.1:0-11441 GCA_045647345.1 Bacteroidaceae bacterium
GGACTGATAGTCTTGTCGATGACATCGAGCAGCGACTTACCGCCATCGTTCATCGGATGCACTAACTCGAGGCTACGCACAGTGTAACGGTCGAGACGCACATAGCGCTCCTCCTCGATGCGCGAGAGCGTGGTGATATGCTTGATCTGTGTATGTAGGGTCACCTCCAAGTAGTGGAGTACGGCACCCGAGGCCACCACACCATTGCGCAGATGCTCGATACCGAAACCCTTGAGGTTCTTCACCTGGAAGTGCTTGATGAGTTTCTCACGGGCAAACGACTCGGTGAAGGCCCAATCGTCCAGTTCAAAAGTACAATACTTACCTCCGAAGTTACTCTCAAACTGATTGCGCAGACCATGTTGGAAAAGTACCTCCTTCGGAGCAAAGTTGACGAGCAACTTGTCGATATAGTCGAACGGACCCTCGGCAGTGAGGAACTCACCCGTAGAGATGTCCAGGAAGGCCACGCCGCAAGCGCCCTTGCCAAAGTGTACAGCAGCAAGGAAGTTGTTCTCCTTATAGTTTAGCACATTCTCATTAATAGACACACCGGGGGTCACCAATTCGGTGATACCACGCTTGACGAGCTTCTTCGTCATCTTGGGATCTTCCAGCTGATCACAGATAGCTACGCGGCGCCCTGCACGCACCAATTTAGGTAGATAGGTGTCGAGAGCATGAAAGGGGAACCCTGCCATCTCGAGATGCTTATCCTTACCGTTAGCGCGCTTCGTGAGTGTGATACCCAATATCTCACTAGCCACAATAGCATCGGTCGAGTAGGTCTCGTAGAAGTCGCCACAACGAAACAGCATAATGGCATCAGGGTGCTTGGCCTTAAGTTCCAAGAACTGCTTCATCATCGGGGTCAACACTATATCTTCTGCCATATCTGTATCTTCTTATTCGTTTTCATTAAATGACAAAGATACGAACAAACGAGCGAAATAATATCAAGCTTGCTTGAATATTTCACAGCGAGTGCAGCATATCTTCGCGATGCATCGCAAAGATACGAATAAGTGAGCAAATAACAGCACTTATAGGCAAAAAGCTTGCTTTTTATCAGACAATACTGTTATTTACAAGAACGGGAGTAGCTTCAAGGATGCCATAAAGATACGACTAAGGAATCATTTATCCGCATTTATAAAGCTATCCATAATTCAGGATCCAAGCTATTCGTATCTTTTCGGAGTTGGAATGGCATAGTGTAGTTACCCGAAGCATCAGGGTTTATGCGACCCAATGGTTCGTTTGTTTTCACCTTATCCCCTGCCTTCACCTTCAAGGCGGTCAAATTGAAATATGCCGAGATGTATTGTCCGTGACGTATCATTACAATATAAGACCCCTTGATTTGCGGATGTTCAAAAATGAATGATACTGTTCCATCAAATATTGCACGAGCCAGACTGTTCTGTTGCCCTCGGATATCGATGCCCTGATTATTATACTTCACATTTTTCATGCCTTCTACATAATTGACACCATAGTGAGAAGTAACAAGATAGGGTCCTGTGATTGGTACAGGAAGGCGACCTTTGTTGCTTTCGAAGGAACCTGTAAGTTTCCTATCGGTAGCATTTTGTTTATAGGTAGGTATGGGTGTACTTCCCGTCTTGCTTTCGGTTTCGCCCTTAGATGCCTTTTCTTCCTGCTTCTGTTGAGCAGCTATTTCTGCTTCAATGATTCGTTCTATCTCCTCGTTGAGGCGATTGCGTTCATGCTGCTGCTGAGCGATTTTGTTACGTATATCCTTCTGCTTCTTCTTTAATGAATTGACTATACTTTTCTGTTCGGCTTGTTGTCGGTCCAGCTTTTTCTTCTCCTCTATACGTTTGGCCAGAAGTTCCTTTTTGGCTGTGCGTGTCAGTTCCAGTTCGGCACGTTTGTTGTCAAGCTCCTTCTGTTGTTCGATGAGCTGTTCACCCTGTTTCTGCTGGAACGACGAATATTCCCGCAAGTAACGCATACGGCGTACCATTTGATTGAATGATTCGGCAGAGAGGAAAAACATCAGTCGGTTTTCAAAGGTATTCTTATGTGACATCAGTTGTAGCGCACGTGCATAATGCTTACGGCGGCGGTCAAGTTCTAACTGTAGAGTGGTAAGTTGAGTTTCTATGCTCTTGAGTTCATGATCAATAGCACGGATATCAGCATCAAGTTGATTGACATACTGTTGCTGTTTCTTTATCTGAGCAGTAAGTGCAGACAATTGGGCCAGCTGCCCTTCTACATCCTTTTGTGTAGAAGATAGCAGTAGTTGCGAAACTGAGATTTCTTGTTCCAACTTACTGCGCCGGCTTTCCATTTCCTTCACCTTAGGGTTGGCCTGTCCATAAGCAAAGACAAATAGAGCCGAAGATATGATGATGCATAATATTCTTCTCATGAGAACAGATTTAAGACAGACAATAACACTTCAAGCTCCACCTTCTTGTAATTTGTCAGGTTGGTGCCCCCCCTCCATTGTGCATCGGCTACCGACACGCCACTCAAGGTAATGTGAGCAGAAATGGAGTATGACGAATCGCTGAACGATATATCAAATATCGAAGGATAGACATAAGTATCTATGGTATTGAATATACCGTACTGCCACACAACTTCGTAGTCCTGTATATTGAGTTGCGTTTGCTGTAGCTGCTCAAACTCATTATCTGTATAGAAATGACATTTGAGTAGCCGTTGTCTCTTGGGCTCGATAAGCTGTCGATTCTCTGTAGTCACGATGCGAAAGTTGTCAAGTCGCTTCCATACCTCCTTCTCGCCTGGGATAAATATACGATTCCAGAAAAGAGCCTGTATCGTGGAAAAATTAACACCAACGCTATTGAGCAGACCTGAAGAATAGTCGAGCAGTGCATATCGTTTGTTTATCCTATCAATAATGTATGCTCCTTGTGGAGTAAACTCAATAAGGGCAACCTCTACAACCCCTAACGCGGTGACCGACAGTTGAATCACCTCATCGCTACGCATGCGCAGTCTTCCCTTCACGGTTATGGGTTTCCCATCGTAGTCGATTGTTATGCCAGTCTTGGCCGTGAGGGAAGTGATATCTGTATGGGGCATAGCCAATGGCGCAAGCTGCGTATTAGCCAGCTTACTTATGTTTGTTATCGATGACTGTGAGCGACATCCCGTGAGCATAAGAATCCACACAATCATGGGGAGTAGGCCTATCCATTTGGCAGTTTGTCTCATATCGATTACTTATAGTCGTTTTTGTTTTATCTTCTTTATCAGTTTCTCATCTACAGCCTCGGCTTTACGTTGTAGTTTGAGTGCTTGTTCCCAATAGGCTATCGCACGCTCCGTGTTGCCCATCTGGTAACAGATGTCACCGGCATGCTCGTAGAGTACGCTACTTGGCATGGAATCGGCTGCGATTGCTTGTTCAATGTATTGGAACGCCGCAGCATATTCGCCCTTTTTATAAAGAATCCAGGCGTAGGTATCAAGGTAGGTCGCATTGTCGGGCGCTGCTTTTATCGTGCGCAGACTCATCTGTTCTGCCTTCTCCAACTCCCGCTCTTCCTCGGACAAGAAATAAGCATAGTTGTTGAGTACAAGGATGTCATTGGGATTATATACCAGTGCTGTATCATAGCACAGGTAAGCCTCATCAGTCATTCCGAGTTCGTGATGTAAGTCTCCCATCGCAGCATAGATGTCAGCTATCAGTTCCGTATCGCTCGCCTGAGTGATTTGTGCCGTAGCCTTTCGATATGTCTCCAGTGCTTCCCGTACCTCACCTGTCTGATGCAAAACAATTGCTTTATAATAGTAGAAATCGAGCACCTCAGGAGTATAGTCTATTGCAGTAGTGCAAATGTCGATAATCTCCTCCTTACTATTTCTTCGTGCCGCATAGGCCAGTAACTGTAGTCGGGCCTGTATGTGATCGGGCTCAACTTCGAGCATACGCAACAGCACTGGACGTATCTGTTCTTCGGATTGCTGCAAACTGAGCATATATTGCACACATAGGTGTCCCAGTTTAGCCGAACGCTGTGGTTGGGCGATGGCACGCTCAAAAAGTTCGAGCACCAACACACTATCGGTCTTCTCCATGATGAGTTGTGTCATTAGTCTTATTTTGGTATCATCATCAATATTGGCCGACAACATCACCGAATCAATCATGCTGTAATATTGTGCTGTATCGTTCTGCTGTTTATAATATTGTGCGAGACTTATCTTAGCAGACCCGTTGTCGGGATCTTCAGCAAGTACATTCTGCAACAGAGGCTCTACATCAGTCATTCGGCCATGCTGCATATACACCTCTGCCAATATTACACGGTAGTTAGGGTTGTCAGGATACTCTGCAGCCAGTTTCTCTATTTCGTCGAAGGCACCCTCCTTATTCCCCATAAGCAGATAGTTGCGCGATTTTTCCATGCTGATGGCTTCCGACTTGCCGATCAGTCCTTCAAGCCTTCCTAAGGCACTGATGACCTTGTCGTATTGCCCTGTATGGTTATATAGCCCCACAAGCGCGGTCAGCAACTCTCCGTTCCGTTTAGGGAAGCGTTCTTGCATCTCTTCTAACAGGACTATTGCCTTGTCGTACTCACCACTATTCTGGTAGTACGATGCCAATGTCTGCTTATACCAATAATTGGTCGGAGTAGCCTCTACGGCCTGCTCTAGCACATCCAATGCCTTATCTTTCTGGTTGAGTACCATATAGTAATTGGACATCTTGTATAGTGCCGATGGGGCCGTGGGACATATCGCCAAACAATGGTTCAGCATCTCGAAAGCCTCGTCATAACGACCCTGTTGCTCCAAGCATTCAGCCTCGAGAAAATAGTATTCGTATCTTCGTTGCTCGACAACCGAGAGCGTATCAGCAACATCTACGGACGCAGCTATAGGGTGTAAGGCTCCACACGATGTAAGCATCACACATAGTATCAGCAACAAATATTTGGTCAACAGATACATTCTCTTTTTTACACTCCTGTATGTCCGAATCCACCCGCACCGCGTTCTGTTTCCGAGAGAACCTCTACCGTCTCCCATTCTACCTGCTCATGGCGGGCAATGATCATTTGTGCTATGCGCTCACCATCTTCAATGATGAAATCCTCAGCAGAGAGGTTGACAAGAATTACACCAATCTCACCACGATAATCTGCATCTACGGTACCAGGCGAATTGAGTACGGTAATCCCCTTTTTGATAGCCAACCCGCTGCGTGGGCGTACTTGCGCTTCAAACCCTTCGGGCAACGCAAGATAAAGTCCAGTGGGGACTAGACACCGAGCAAGTGGTTTCAGCACAATAGGTTCGCTAAGGTTGGCGCGTAGATCCATGCCTGCCGACAAAGGTGTCGCATAGGCTGGTAATGCATGGTGTGAACGGTTTATAATCTGTACTTTCTGCATAAAATCTGTTTTTTTTGCGAAAATACATATTTTCTGTGGAATATAGCCATCTTAAGAACAGAAAAAATGCAATACACCTCAAATAGACACCCAATGATTCACTTCAGTGCAATGCTATGCACCTGAATATCTTGCTCAAAAAAAATCGAGGCATGCTGCTTGAAGATATCCACCGATTCGGTAGTGAGGAAGCGGCACGTCCCCTGCCGCGTACAGCGAACATCCATCTCGGGGTGCCGCTCAAGATAGTTGGCCAAGCTGCGGGCCACATATTCACCTTGAGTGACAACTCTTATGTGCTCGGGAGTATATTGACGTATCTTGTCATATAGGATAGGATAATGTGTACATCCGAGAATGATGGTATCTATCTTGTCATCCTTGGCCAACAGATTATCAATGTGCCGACGCACGAAATAGTCGGCTCCCTCGCTTTGTGCCTCGCCATTCTCAACTAGAGGCACCCATATAGGGCAGGACTCACCGATGACAACAATGTCAGGGAAGAGTTTTTTAATCTCCAAAGGATACGATTGCGACTTGATAGTTCCCGATGTAGCAAGTATACCCACATGGCGAGATTGGGTAATACCATCCAGATACTCTACCGTAGGGCGTATGATGCCGAGCACACGCTTGCACGGATCTATTTTAGGCAAGTCAATCTGCTGTATCGTGCGCAATGCCTTGGCTGATGCCGTATTACAAGCGAGAATTACCAACTGGCAACCCATATCGAAAAGAGTTCTGACGGCCTGTGAAGTAAATTCATAGACCACCTCGAACGAACGTGTACCATAAGGTGTACGAGCATTGTCTCCGAGATACAGATAATCATATTCGGGCATTTGCTCACGTATCTGCGACAAGATGGTGAGACCTCCGTATCCGGAGTCAAAGATTCCTATGGGGCCTGGTGTCATGGGATGATATTTTTATTGATTACATCTGTTTTGTCGGTAAAAGTACGGACTTTATTCGATGCATGCAACACTTTTGTCAAAAAAGAGGTTAAGGATAATCAGAGCATACCATTGATACCAACTTTTGAGTAGATAATCATAACATACAAACCAGACCTCACTTTTTAATCTATAAATATTGGGTAGGTACGGAAAGAATACCTACCTTTGCAACCAAATCAATAACTGAGCGTATGAAAACCAAGAAAACAAAGCCCACCGCTGCGCAGTGGATAAAGTGCAGTATTGTGATGGTCCTGTACCTCTTGTTCCTCGTATGGATAAAGAGTTGGTGGGGGCTCATCGTCGTACCCTTCCTCTTTGATGCCTATATCACCAAGTTTATTCCTTGGACCTGGTGGAAAACTGCCAAGAACGCAGCCGTGCGTAGCGTGATGAGTTGGGTCGATGCCATCGTATTTGCCCTCGTGGCCGTGTACTTTGTACACATCTATTTCTTCCAGAACTACACCATCCCTACCTCATCATTGGAAAAGTCACTCCTCGTGGGCGACTACCTCTTCGTGAGCAAGGTATCGTATGGTCCACGTAAGCCTAACACACCGCTCACCATGCCTCTTACGCAGCATACTATGCCCGTCACCGGCGGAAAGAGTTATATTGAATGGCCCCAGTGGCCCTACGAACGTGTCAAGGGATTGGGCAACGTAGAACTGAATGATATTGTTGTATTCAACTACCCCACAGGCGATACCATCGTAAGCAACCCTCAGTTTGCTGCCAACGACTTCTACAAGATGGTCAGCGACATTAGCGTGGAACTCAACGGAGGCTACCCCGAAGTGGACAGCCTCACAGCTGCCGACGAGCGTAAAGCCTATGAGCAGTTCCTTGCCAAGGGCCGTAAGTATATCGCCAAGCACCCCGAAGTGTTCGGTGAGGTGGACTGGCGTCCTGTAGACCGTCGCGAGAACTATGTGAAACGTTGCGTGGGTATGCCCGGACAAACACTCGAGATCAAAGACAAGGTCATCTACCTCGATGGTGTTGCCAACAAGGAACCCGACAATGTGCAGTACTGCTACTACGTCACCACCAAGCGCCCCATAGGTGAGAAGCTACGTCGCGAGCTGGGCATCAGCAAGGAGGATCTGGCCAATCACAATGCTGCCAGCACTTACTACTATCTACCTCTCACACAGAAAGCTGTGAATATCCTTACTCAACGCACTGACCTTGTCGAAAAGATTACTCCCGTCATCGAAGCTCACGGGCAAGGCCTTTATCCCATAAACAAACACACCGGCTGGAGTATCGACAACTATGGCCCCCTATGGATACCCAAACGTGGCGAAACCATCGCTCTCACGCTCGACAACCTCCCCTTCTATGAACGTCCCATCGCCGTATACGAGGGCAATGACCTGCAAGTACGCGACGGAAACATCTTTATCAATGGTCAGGAGACCACCGAGTATACCTTCACCATGGACTATTACTGGATGCAGGGCGACAACCGTCATAACAGCCTCGACTCCCGCTTCTGGGGCTTCGTACCCGAAGACCACATCGTGGGCAAGCCTATCCTTATCTGGCTCTCTCTCGACAAGGATCGCGGTTGGTTCGATGGCAAGATACGTTGGAATCGCCTGTTCCGCATGGTCGAAAGCTACAATTGATCAGGTATCCAAGCCATACGCACATTACAAAGAAAAAATCCGCCTTTTCACGATTGTGGAAAGGCGGATTCTTTCATGATGCGCAGAAGATATAACTTTACAGAATCTGTAGTATAAAATCCTTCTTCCTGATTGACGATATGACAATCAAAAAATAATCTGTAACACTTCCTTAACTATCATAAATAATAGTATACCACTATAGATAATCTTCATTCCCGTGGTAAGGATAAACCCGACAAATGACATTATGGCCACTTCGAATGCTTTTCCTGTAGTGGCACTTGCAGCCAATTCGCCTAGAAAAGCACCGATGAATGGGCCAAAAATCAGTCCCCAAGGAGGAAAGACGAACAAACCTGCAATGAGACCTATCATGGAGCCACGCGTAGCCTGCTTACTACCACCACTGAGATTGGTGAACCACACTGGAGCCACATAGTCGAGGATAGACACGATAGCAAGGAATATACCCGTCACCCAAAGAGCAGTGCTGCTGATGTCAACTCCCTCGCAAAGCAACATCAACAATAACCCGACATAGCTAATAGGGGGACCAGGAAGCGCTGGAAGTATGGAGCCAAGGATACCTACGATGCCACATACAAGAGCGAGAATGATGAATAAGGTTTCCATATTTCTATTTAGTTGAGGGTCTCATATTTATTAATAAGTGCCAGCAGCTTTTCCACCGCCTCCTCCTCGGGAATGTTCTTCTCTATACACTCTTTCTTGCGATATAGACTCACCTTGCCTCGTGCAGCACCCACGTATCCGTAATCGGCATCAGCCATCTCACCAGGCCCATTGACAATGCATCCCATGATAGCAATCTTGAGTCCTTTGAGGTGAGCGGTAGCTGCCTTGATACGAGCAATGGTCTCCTCCAAAGCATAGAGTGTGCGGCCACAACCGGGACATGAGATGTATTCCGTCTTGCTAGTGCGCACACGGGCTGCCTGCAGAATATTCAATGCTGTAGCATCAACGACAGGTTCGGCAATCGCTGTACCGATATTATGGAGATACAGTCCGTCGACCAATCCATCAATACAGAGAACGCCACTGTCAGCTGCTGCACGCAACTGGAAATCAGATAGTTCATCCTCAGCATAATGCTGGAAATAGATAATCGGATTGGTGATACCTTCGTGCATGAAGAGATGAGCTAAAGCACGGTGCTCCCCTACCCTATGCAGATGACTGGTCTGATGGATGACCACTACCTCAGGATGTGTCTTGAGACATGCAAGCACCTCCTCAGAGCATTGGCTATAGGTGACAAAGAGAAACTTCAAAGGAGCGGTACAGGTCGCGAGCAGCGGCAACAGATTTTTATCACCGAAGCCCATGAATACGGGATAGGTACCCGCTTCACCAGTCCATGCTGGAGCATCGACAATGAGTGGTACGTCGGGACGATCAACAGGCAACGTACCGCCACAATAGAGGTAATCAGGGCGCAGATTGGCATCGAAGGTGCGCTCCTTGCCAAAGCAGCTGCCAATTACGACAGGAACCTGCCCACCGCCAATATTGCCTACAGCATGTGTGGTGCGGCGCACAGGTGCATAATAATCGAATCCATCGGCCTCTACGCCTTCAATATAGGGATGATTTGCATGAGCAGTCACATACTGTACCAATGACTTGGCCACGGGAATCTCTGCCTCGGGAGCTTCGCTGAGCGATACACGGATGGTGTCGCCCAATCCATCGTAGAGCAAGGCACCGATGCCCACGGCACTCTTGATACGTCCGTCCTCGCCTTCACCAGCCTCAGTCACTCCGAGATGGAGAGGAAAGTTCATACCCTCCTGCTCCATGGTCTTAACGAGCAGACGTACGGTGCGTACCATCACTACCGTGTTACTGGCCTTGATGGAGATAACCACGTTGGTAAACGCCTCAGCAACACATATACGCAAGAATTCCATGCACGACTCCACCATGCCTTCAGGCGTATCGCCGTATCGGCTCATGATGCGGTCGCTCAGCGAACCATGGTTCACACCGATACGGATAGCCGTATGGTTTTCCTTACAGATATTAAGGAAAGGCACCAGACGGGCACGTATCTTCTCAATCTCAGCAGCATACTCCTCATCGGTATAGCTCAACTGCTTGAAAGTACGCGCCGTGTCCACATAGTTGCCAGGATTAATGCGCACTTTCTCGGCATAGAGGGCAGCCACATCAGCCACACGAGCATTGAAATGTACGTCGGCCACTAAAGGGGTGTCAATACCCTGGCTACGCAGACCAATGTTTATCTCGCGCATGTTTTCAGCCTCACACACTCCTTGTGTAGTAAGACGCACATATTCACCACCGGCTTCAATAATTCGTTTGGCCTGTGCCACTGAGCCCTCTGTATCGGTAGTAGCCGTGGTGGTCATTGACTGCACACGTATAGGATTGTTTGCACCCAGTGGTGTGCCGCCTATCTGCACTTCGCTACTTGTGCGACGGGAGTAATTGAAGAGATTCATGACTTGAATTCTAAATTATGAATTCTGAATTAATTACACTTATATTCGTAGCTCACTGTCTTGAGTTCCTCATTGGCTTTCTCGATCTTGCGCTTGAGGCCCTCCTTGAAGCTGGCAAAACGTGCTGCCAAAGCCTCATCAGAGAGAGCAAGCATCTGTACAGCCAATATGCCTGCATTCTGTGCGGCATTGATACCGACTGTAGCCACAGGTATGCCAGGAGGCATCTGTACGATAGCCAGCAAGGCATCCATACCTTCGAGTGTGCTCTTGATGGGTACACCGATGACTGGCACTGTAGTGCTGGCGGCAATCACACCAGGGAGGTGAGCAGCCATACCAGCTGCAGCGATAATGACACGGATGCCGCGCTCGGCAGCCCCCTTGGCAAATGCCTCAACGGCTTCAGGTGTACGGTGAGCCGAAAGAGCGTTCATCTCAAAAGGCACCTGCATGTCGTTCAGGAATGCAGCAGCCTTCTCCATTACGGGCAGGTCACTGGTGCTGCCCATGATAATACTTACGATAGGTTTCATAATGCTATATATGATTTTGACTGCGAATTTACGCTTTTTTGTGATACAAAACAATTGTTGTGCAAATATATCAACAGACACCGATGGTCAATAGCAAATAAATCTCGCTAATCGCGCCCATTCTGCTGCTCCCCTAAGGAATCCTTATATCGAACTCACGTTATTCACTAACATTTTCCTACTTTTTCCATATTGTTGTAGTTTTTCGTATACTTTTGCGTCTAATAGGCAAAAAACGATGTTAAACCAGAAAAAATGAAACAAGAAGAAATCGAATTTGCGCAAATGGTGCGGGCACACAAGGAGACGATATATACCGTGTGCTACATGTTTGCCAATGATGCCGACGAGGTGAACGACCTCTTCCAAGAGGTGCTCATCAATCTATGGAGCGGACTGAGTC
>JAZRMG010000110.1:0-7918 GCA_045647345.1 Bacteroidaceae bacterium
AGTCGTGCGAAGGTGTCAGAGTTGTAAAGCGTATCCATCGCCTTTTCCAATGTATAGCCATACTTCTCCATCAAGATTTGTATCAGCTCGGCATACATATCCTCCTGCATCATCTTTATTTGTCCCTCGGTTAGTTTCATAGTTTTATGAGTTTTGATAACGCCAATACTGTGCCAAAGAAATATTGGAATGTGATGCCTCGTGCATATTGCAGTTCGCGCACAAGTTCTTCTATGCTTATTACCCCTGATTGGTAGCGACGCAGTTGGAATGTCACTCCATCATCAGCAATTGGGCCATATACAATATCGTAATCGTGCGTGGGGTGTTGACTATGAATATCTCTGTTCTGTAAGATGAAGTTTGCCCACTCTACACTATAGTCTTCATAGATCTTCACCTTCAACGCATCGCTCTGCAGCAACGCTTCATCAAACTCGAACTCAGAGACTATGGGTTCTCCCATCAGCAACTGTAGTGTCTTCTGTTCGGCCATTCGCATAGCTTGGCCTTTGTCTGCCGACAGATAGAAACCCTGACCAAAGTCCTTGTAAGGTTTGGACTTGGTAAGGTCGGGCACTGCCACTTCAACGTTCGATCCATGGTACAGTTTCATTTCAGTCCTCCTCCATTATGTCCACAAACTTGCACTATAGCATCCACCGCGTCATCGAACGACTGTGTATGTATCACATCGTAGTACGATGCCAGGTGTGCCAACCCCTTGAAGCGAGCCAGATAGTTATATGCCTGCTTCTCCCCGATGCCAAATCTGCTTGCAAACTCGGCGATCAGCGCTATAGTATATTTCAGTCTGTTGCTCTCTTCGCGTGACATGGTCTTACTATTTATGAGGCAAATATAAAAACAAACGAGCAAGATATATGAAATTTGTTTCAATATTTTGCAGCGAGTGCAGTTTATATTCGCAATCTAATCGCAAATATAAACAGAATGTTCCTATTCACCAAACTTACAACCCGAAAAGTGTGGGTTGGTTTATTCTCGTGAAACAAGACGCTCGGAAATCCTGTACATTTTTTTTGTAGCATATTGGTAGGAAAAACCTGCGGATTGCTTACGGGGTGTTAAAATCGGAGGTGTAGACTTCTTCGCTCTCGTGGCAGATTGTCATCGGTTAATCCTGCTTCGCGGGCTTTTCCATCTTCGCACCTCGGCAATCCAAGCGAGCTCGATTGCTCTCGGTTTGTCGTCGGTTCTCTATTTTCTGCAGACGTTTTGAAGATCCCTAATCGGTCATGGCTGCGTTCTTTTCGTTCGTCTTGTGGATTGGCGGGAATAAAGCGATATACTATGATGTTTTGTCTTTTGCACGAAATTAAAGACAAAAAGTTGTTGATCTTGATAAGATGTAGTACCTTCGCTATTGGATATAAAAAAACCCGGATTCATCACCAGTATCTGAATAACTGGGAGAGGAACGCCCGGGACTGCACGACAAAGGTACAATATTTATGGAATATAACAAACAATTCTTTGAAAAAGTTTTCTCCAACAAACGTATGGAGCGCTACTTTGCGCTATATCCCAACAATGAAGAGATAGCAATCAAGCATTATCAGGCAAACATCAAACTGGCTGAAGCTTTTTACACATCGCTTTCTGTCTTGGAGGTTGCCTTGCGTAATGCTCTCAGTCGAGAGTTGGAAACGATGACAGGACGCGAAGATTGGTATGCCATATTCCCTAATACTCCTGGGCTGACTAACCTGAACCGCTATGTAACCAAGGCCACCAAGCAAATAGTTGGTCGCCACGAGACGATAACTCCTTCAAAGATTATTGCAGAGCTTACCCTCGGCTTTTGGGTATCGCTGCTCAATGCTGAGTTCGAACTTATCTTGTGGAAGGACCTGCGCCGTGCATTCCCATATCTTCCCAAGAAAGATCGTCAGCGAAAGACCATTTCAGCACCACTCAATAGATTCCGATCCTTCAGAAACCGTGTGTTTCACAATGAGTCTATATGTTGGAATATGCAGCGAGTGCAAGAGATTCACAATGAATTGCTACTCCTCTTAGGTTGGATAAACAAAGACCTACCTGCATTGTTGCAAAACTTTGACCGCTTTGATGATGTGCAAGAAAGGATAAAAACGGAGATGGGTTGGAAGTAGACTTAGGTAGGCAAAGCGTCGTGCTGGAATATGATTTTTCTGTAAACTTGATAATCTCCCCGATTCCGTAAAGAATCGGGGAGTTTTGTTATAAGTCTCTACGAGACGCTCGGAAATCCTGTACATTTTTTTCGTAGCATATTGGTAGGCAAACCCTGCGGATTGCTTACGGGGTATCGGAATCGGAGGTATAGACTTCTTCGTTCTCGTGACGGATTGTTATCGGTTCTCTATTCTTGCTAACACTTTGAAAATTCCTAATCGCTCATGGCTGCGTTCTTTTTGATTGGCTTGGGGATTGGACGCGAAGAGGGGAAAGACAAAGCGATAATTCTACCGCTTCATACATTCTTCATAGAGTTCCATTTGGTCGAGGAAACTGTTATTACCCACATAGCAACCGCTGTTTCGAGTAATGCTGCTCTTATAAATCAGTCTCATCAATCCGTTAAATGCCAACTTATCGAGAGGATTCTCGTTGAGTTGAGTGATATATCTATATGCGACACGACGTCGCATACCATTGTAGTATAGATTATACATCGAACTGTCATTACTTATTCCACTCAATACACCACTCTGCAAGGCCGTCCGCCACATCAACCATAAGTCAAAGAGCAATGGAGAATATTCCGCTGTAGATAACAGAGGTTCGATGACAGCTACCACATCTACAGTCTTTCCATTCATATTATGATAGTTGGCATAAGCAAACTCACGGGCATAGACACACTGCCTTTCAAAATCTTCTTCATCGAATAGCATTTGCAGTAACTATGATGGGCTTGTATGCCTTGTTGTTCTCGTTGGCAGGCATCAGAGCCACGTGGTCAGAGTGTATCTCTACCCTCTTCACCGTATACTCCCCATCGATGTAACACATCGCTATGCATCCGTTGTAGGGCTCCACTGCACGGTCCACGATGATGATGTCGCCCTCATCCATGCCCGAGTCCACCATCGACACCCCACTCACGCGGAAGAAGAATGTCGATGCCCTATGCCTAACCAATAGGCTTATCAGGTCCAGTTTTTCCCTTATCTCCTCTGCCGGACTAGGAAATCCCGCCTTCACCTCGCCCAAGATGCTGCCCTCAAACGACGCAGCCTCCTCGTCTATTCTATATGGTATAAACTTTTCCATGTTTCGATTATATGTCTGCGAAGTTACAAAATATTTATCGTATGGCGATGAATATTTCCAACCTATCTCCTTCCCCACTCGCCCAGTTCGATGAGTTCTTCATTGAGGGAGATGCTGCGTTTCTCTCCTCGCTCGCCCCGTATGATGTAGCAGTTTGCCACGCTATCGTGTGCCACGGCTTGGAAGGCTTGGCGTATGCGTGATATCTTCTCGTTGATAGAGTTGTCCAGCGGGTCGCACAGTCGCTCTATCGACTTACGTTGCTTGGTGGTGAGGCGCTTATTGCCCAATATGCGCGAGTATATATCGGTGAGTTCTTCTTTGTGCTCCTCGAGCAGCTTTATCGCCACACCTTCGGGGTGGCGCAGGTAGAAGATATACACCACCTTGTCTATGGGCAGCATCACCACTTCTTTGCCATAGTCGGTGAGCAAGAGGCGTGCATCATTGGTCACTTGTAGCATACTAGGCTTTACGGTCATCCTCACCATTTGCTCTATCAGATATTGGCGTATGCCCGTGTGGCGTAGCTTCTCCACACGCTCCAGTATTTCGCTCAGCAGTTGCTCATCTTCTTTGGTGAGAGTTTCAGGCTCAGGCTCTTCATCGAGAAATAGCATACTTGCCCTGTCAAACATTTCGCCTCTTCTCTCATAGTCTACTCGACTTTCCTGTACTTTACAACATTTGCGTTTCTCATCAGCCGTTCTGTAGCGAATGCAGCTCCTCTCTTCCTTTTCCGCTTGGTATTTCTTATTCAGTATTCCCCAGTACCCTCTAATCTGCTCGGTGAGGTCATGCTTATTCTCCGCATCGAGTTGCACGCCCTTCATGGTGGCCACCCAGCAATCCTGCTCATCATCCCATTCCACGCCATCTATCTCCACCAGTGCCGTGCCTATAGGCTCATCCAGTTGGCATCCCTGCATCTCGAGTAGCTTAGAGGCATTCCATTCCACATCGAGCATCGACGACCCATAGTGGTTAGCAATAGCTTCCATCTCTTTGGGAGCATACATGAAGGTATAGCCCCATTGCTTGAATATTTCGCTAATCACATGGTGATTCTTCCCGATGAAGGCATTGACCATCTCGTTGCGGCTATCCTCCAGATACATCACCATCTTCTTATGGTTCTTCGATACACTATAGTCGTCCACCACAATCTTGCGTTCTATGATGGTGATGTTCTCACTTGGCGTAGTGTCTTTGATAAACGCTTGCCATTCTGCCTCTTCCCTTCTCTTTTCTTCAGATATCTCGGGAGCGGCCTTTATATCTTGATTCTTCCGTTTCTTCAACCATTCAAACATCACATTCAATCTTTTATGTTCTTCCTCACAAATGTAGTAAACTTTTTCTATATATCCACCCCGATCAGGGAGAAACTTTTTCACAAGGCTTGTGGCGGGCGAATGTTTGCATGTGGCGACACATCGTTTTATCTTTGCGCTATGAAATCAGATATGATTATACACATATTGGCCTATTGGATAGGGTGCGTGGTGTTGCTAGTTTGTTGCCAATGCTTCTTTTCTTGGAGACAAAAGAAAAAGTGCAAGTATAGCCTTAAATTTGCCTTAGCCACCCTGTTTGGAGCGCCCTTCATCGTACCCTTGGCTCCCATCGTGTTTGGCATTGATTACATCTACCGACAATTTTTTGAGTCAAAATTCATCGAAATGAAGGAACAGCGATATCGAAACGAGCAACGCAAGCAGCGCGATGCCAAGTGTCGCGAGTATGGAATTCCCGAAGGCACACACTACCTAAGCTTCGAGCATATATCTGGTGCCGGCACAGTTTACTGTAAGGATTGTGGTCATCGTGAGCATGTCATCGGCTTCACCCACGGAGCCTACGAATGTGACTTTGGTCGTCAGTGTCCCCAGTGCCACACCTTTGTTGTGGAGCACAACGCGAGCACACACTATCACACCATTGGCCCCTTTACCGAAGACTGCTTATGTCCTAAGTGTGGAGCCGTAGTGCATGGCAAAGACGAACCGTGGGACAAGGGAAAGGATTCCCCTCTCTTCTGTCCCCAATGCCATGGCTATAATCTCGAGTATTATATGCAGTATATCACGTGAATGAGCGGTACACACCTTTCTGCTTGCTCGCGCCTACATCAAACTTCTTATGTATGCACATACCAGTTCGGCCGTTGTTCGTTTTTGTTTCTCTAGTGGCATAGTTAGCAACTTCTCACGTGTTATCAATCCATTTTGTTTCGCCCAACGCGCCGCTTCCATTTCCAATTGGCGCAATCCTTTTTCTTTTATTTGTTGTCGAGCGAAAGCCAACATCTCTTCTTTCGTTATCATAATGCTCAGTTTGTATTATTAATCCCCCTCTTCCAGCACGAAAGTTTTCATTCTATCTATGAGTGAAAAGATTGATTCCAGTCTCGCGCTCATGGGCTTTCTCTTCGCTTGCCCCTCATCGTGTTGGCGCATGGGTTGTGATGGTGCCTCCACCACTTCCTCCTGGGCTATCTGTTTGGGTAATGGCTCGGGGAGTATCACCACGCGTTCTACCGCTTGTAGCATAGCCTCCCTCCTTGCTTGTTGCCTCTTCATCTGCTTCTCGCGTAACCTTTCGCGCTTCACCTCATCGCAGGTCTTGATGGTCTTCACCTTCCTCATCCTGCCACCTTCCATAGCCGGTGTGGTATGTATGCATGATTCATTCATTGTAGTTTGTACTTTTTTTAGATGTTTCTTTCACGAGGCGGATGCTTTCTTATCATCTCCTCACACTCAGCTATGATGTTGTCCAGTTCTTCGATCTCTTTTTTGATGTCTTCGTCAGTAAGTCCCTTTTTCCTTCTTCTCTTTCCTTCGAGTTGCTCCATCCGACTATCTTTCTTTATCAGTGCGTCCATGCGTTGTGATTGGGCTCTTAAATATTCAGCAGAAAAGGCCATTGATTGCGTACGTTCTCGTTCTTTCATGCACGCCTCGTTCCATTGCTTGTGAAATTCGTTGATATATTCTTCACCCGAAGGGATCCTTCTTTTAGTCATATACGTAGTTATTTATCATGGTGCCCCAATGGAGATGCTGCTACTGACACCAAGAACCACTTGGGCAAAACTTCATCCAAAGGGATAGACATTTTTATTCTTTCTTCATTCGTATTTTTATAGGTTCGCCAAGATTAAATACTCCCCCATCATCTGTATCCTTAGGTTTGACCTTCCATAATGGGTCTTTCAAAGAAAAATAATAAAGTTCTACATCATCAGGGAGTAATTGATTTACTGCTTCTGCAAATTCTATTCCCTTTTTCCACCATTCTCTCCATTGTGAATCGGTCCAAGGGGGTGTAGGATACAAGGTTTTACTATCCCATTCATGAAACCACTCTTTTAGTCCGCCAATGCCAGACAAATCAATGGCAATTTTATTGCCATCTTCCCTAATATAAATGCCATCATACCCACCAATGCAACAACCCTCTTCATCCCAAAATAGGGCTTCCCCATAATCGGGTAGCATCAGAACTTTGTACGAATTCTCATCTATTCTCATAGCTTTATCCTCCTATTCCTTTCGTGGGTCGTACCCCTCCTCGTAGAGTCTGGCCCCATATGATTCCAATAGTTTTTCGATTTCCATATTTATTCTTTCCTCCTCTTCGTCATCGTCGTATCCCCATAGCACATCAAGGATGCTACACTTTATATTCCAGTTATATTCTGAATATAAATCTGTAAGAAACGAATTAAAGTTAGGGTTTGCGCCTCTCTGTAGCAGATGCTTCATCATATCTATGCTGTTAGCATAGTAGGCCGTAAGTAAAGGTTGCATACCATCGTACCCGAAAAGGTCAATGTATGCGCCATTGTCGAGCAATAAATCTACTACTGCCAAGCACTTTACATAGTTTTCTTTCTTTATAGCGGCCTTTTTCTCTTCTGTGTAATTTTCGGAATATTTCATACCATGATCTGGAAAGTAGCTTAACGCCTTCTGTAAGGCCGATTCACCACTTTTATCCAATGCATTCACATTGGCTCCTTGTTCGATGGCATACTTCGCTAATTTATAGTCTAAGTTGTCGCATGCATAGAAGAGCAACTCATCCTCCTTCTTAAAGTTGTGCATTTTCTCCGGCATAGTCAACCTCAACTGATCCAAGGTGAGCTCTACAAACATATCCTTTATCTCGTTCCAAGAATAGCTTCGTAGCGTAGTGTCAAAGTCGTATTCATAAACATTTGTTACCCGGTCCAATATGTTGCGTGCATTAGTATCATCTAACACTATTTTGTATTCAATAGAATAGAAGGGATTCTCTGATGATTTCTTGGTATGACTAAATCCCTCATGTACCTTGATTATTCCCGAGTCTGCTACCTCTTGTAACAGATGCCAAAACATATTAGCGAGTTCTTCAGGCGTGATTACCTCTTGGAAGTAAGTACTATATCGTAGTTCTCTAAAGGGTGTTCCATTTTCCTCCCAATTCAACGACCAATAATAAGGAAGTATTTTGGGATTCCTAGTTGATATTATTGCTACGGCATTCCATACCTGAATAGCATATTCAAGTTTTAGTGTTACCGCCTTATAAGAACATGCTCCTTCTTTTTCATTAATTCTTACGCTATGGTTCCCTATACGATAAA
>JAZRMG010000111.1:0-11590 GCA_045647345.1 Bacteroidaceae bacterium
TCCCCCGTGCACCTATCGTGACTGTGATGGGTCACGTTGACCATGGTAAGACCTCATTGCTCGACTATATCCGTAAGGCCAACGTTATTGCCGGTGAGGCCGGTGGTATCACCCAGCACATCGGTGCCTACAACGTGAAGCTCGAGGATGGCCGTCACATCACCTTCCTCGACACCCCTGGTCACGAAGCCTTCACCGCTATGCGTGCCCGTGGTGCCAAGGTGACCGACATCGCCATCATCATCGTAGCTGCCGACGACGACGTGATGCCTCAGACCAAGGAGGCTATCCACCACGCTCAGGCAGCCGGTGTACCTATGGTATTCGCCATCAACAAGATTGATAAGCCCCATGCCGACCCCGAGAAGATCAAGGGGCAGCTCGCCAATATGAACCTCCTCGTTGAGGATTGGGGCGGTAAGTATCAGTCACAAGATACCTCTGCCAAGGCCGGTATCGGTGTAGAGGAATTGCTTGAAAAGGTATTGCTCGAAGCCGAGATGCTCGACCTCAAAGCCAACCCCGACAAGCGCGCTACAGGTTCTATCATCGAGTCTACACTCGACAAGGGCCGTGGTTATGTAGCTACCGTACTCGTGCAGAACGGTACCCTCAAGATGGGTGATATCGTGCTTGCTGGTACACACTACGGTCGCGTGAAGGCTATGTTCAACGAGCGTAACCAGCGCATCAAGGAGGCAGGTCCCGCTGAGCCCGTACTTATCCTCGGTCTCAACGGTGCACCCCAGGCTGGTGATGCCTTCCACGTGATAGAAACCGAGCAGGAGGCCCGCGAGATTGCCAACAAGCGTGAGCAGCTCCAGCGCGAGCAGGGCTTGCGTACCCAGAAGATGCTCACCCTCGACGAGGTGGGCCGCCGTATTGCCTTGGGTAGCTTCCAGGAACTCAATGTCATCGTCAAGGGTGACGTGGACGGCTCTATCGAGGCCCTCAGCGACTCGCTCATCAAGCTCTCTACCGAGCAGATTCAGGTCAACGTCATCCACAAGGCTGTGGGTCAGATCTCTGAGTCAGATGTTACTCTCGCATCAGCGTCACAGGCCATCATCATCGGCTTCCAGGTACGTCCCTCACAGGCTGCCCGTAAGTATGCCGAGACCGCTGGTGTCGACATCCGCCTCTACAGCATCATCTACGATGCCCTCGAGGAGGTTAAGTCGGCTATGGAGGGTATGCTTGCACCCACTTTGAAGGAAGAGGTTACCTCTACTATCGAGGTGCGCGAGGTATTCCACATCAGCAAGGTGGGCTACGTAGCCGGTGCTATGGTGCGTGAGGGTAAGGTGACCCGCTCAGACCGTGCTCGCCTCATCCGCGACGGTATCGTGATCTTTACAGGCGATATCAATGCCCTGAAGCGCTTCAAGGACGATGTGAAGGAGGTAGGTACCAACTTCGAGTGCGGTATCTCGCTCGTCGGTTGCAATGACATCAAGCAAGGCGACATCATCGAGACCTTCAAGACCATCGAGGTGAAGGCAACACTGTAAATTTCAGGAGTTCAGGAGACAGGAGCTCAGAAGTTCAGACAAATGTTTTGTCATGATGAAACTTTCACCCTTCCGTGTCATTCTGAACGAAGTGAAGAATCTCGCAAAGTCACAGGCCAAGTCCCTGCGCGGGATCCTTCGCTACGCTCAGGATGACACGAGCGATGAGGGGATGACACGTACGACAAAGCTATTGTCTGAACTCCTAAGCGAAGCGTAACTCCTGAACTCCTGTTACTCCTAATAAAACAATCATGCAAACCATCGACATCATCATCACCGTGCTGCTCGCCCTTGGGCTTGTCAGCGGCTTGCGCGACGGATTGGTCAAGCAGGTAGCCTCGCTTGCCGGTCTCATTGGCGGCTTGCTCCTCGGTCGTGCGTTCTATATGCCAGTAGGTGAGTGGCTCATAGGACAGTTTGGTATGTCTGCCGAGGCCGCCCACATCACGGCCTTCATCGTGATACTCATCATCGTGCCTCTGCTCTTCAATCTGGCCGGTTGGCTCGTGTCGAAGCTGCTCAGCGTCATTTGTCTCGGCTGGATCAACCGTCTCTTGGGAGGCCTTGTGGGTGTACTTAAGTTTGCTCTGCTCGTAGGCGTCATCATCACTGGCTTCGAGTTCTTCGACCAGCGCGATAGCCTCATTGCCGAGGAGAAGAAAGAGGCCTCAGTGCTTTACTACCCCATCTACGATGTCACTGGTATCTTCTTCGACGGTATCAAGGAAGAACTGCAATCGCAAAACCGATCGTCAGTCTGACCTCTGATTACTAATATGACCACGGATTACGCGGATTGCACAGATTATTTATCCATGTTGGTAAAGAAATCTGAGAAATCCGGGTAATCTGTGGTTTTTTATAATAGACAATCATGTGTGCTGCGGCTCGTTTACTCGTATCTTTATGGTAAACCATGAAGATACTCTGGTGACGACTTTGTCGTACTCCTCTGGGGAGATAAACCTCCCTTCGTCGCATCCGACGCTCATTTCGCGTCGGCGTTGCAAAAAGTTCAAGTAAACTTGACTTTTCACTCGCTTATACGTATCTTTATGGTAAACCATGAAGATACTTGCACTCGCTGAAAATAAAAATAGCACTGCGAGAAATAAAAGCGAGCTTTTCTTCTCGTAGTCCTTTTTATTCGCTCGTTTATTCGTATCTTTATGGTAAACCATGAAGATATAGTGCACTCGCTGTAATAAATATTGAAGTAAACTTCATATTTCTCGCTCGCTTATTCGTATCTTTGTACGCACTGTGATATATAGCTTGCTGCTCGCCACCCTCTGCATGGGGTGTGGCGGGCATGGGCACATGCGCCAGCTGGAGCGGCTGGAGGCACAGCTCGATACCGCGCCCGATGCTGTGCGTCTTGCGCTCGACAGTATCCCCTTCGCTACGCTCGGCGATGAGGAGCGGGCACTCTATGCCATACTGCGCACCCAGGCCGACTATAAGTGCTACGTACCGCTTACTACCGACACCCTCATCCGCTACGCCACCGACTATTATAATAGGAATAGGAAAAGCTACCGCGCAGCTATGGCATGGTACTCCTTGGGGTGCGTGTATACGGAATTAGAGGACGATGCCTCCGCTGTGGATGCTTACCTACAGGCACAGAGCCTTTTCCCCGATACTACGGTAAGGTATCACCGATTGTGCTATCAGAATCTTGGGCGGCACTACTTGAACAAGAATATGCCCGATATGGCGTTGGCAGCATATACGGCATACCATAATGTAGCAGAGGACTATGCCCACTTGTATGCCGATATAGGATTGGCTCAGGCCTATATTTATAAGAATCAGCCAGAGCAAGCTCGTGAGATATTGAAGCGCCTGTTGCTACATCGTGATGAGATGGATACGCTCAGTTTAGGAGCTGTGCTTTTTGACTTGGGCAAGATTGAATACGGCTTTTACAAAGACTATGACAAAGCTGATGCCTATTTCAATCAACTCATTGCGCTCTATGGCCTTGATGTGGATGATGTTACCTATTGGTTTAAGGGAGCTATCGCAGAGTCCCGTGAGCACTATGATACCGCAAGGTGTTACTATGAGAAGGCCATGCAAGGACACGATGAGGTGTACCTCCAATACAATTGTGCTCGCAGCCTACTATACTTGACGTTAGACTCCACTACGCAGCCCGAGCTTTATGGTTACATCAAGCGCTTCGAGCAGATGGGCGACTCCATCAACCGCATCGAGCGCCGCACCGAGATTGACGAGATACATACCGCTCATCAATTGGAGTTGCAGCAGCGTGAATTGTCGGAGCGTCACCGAAGATTTCTTTACAATGTATTGTTGTCGCTTGTCTGCCTGGTGGCACTTGTTGTGATAGTCTCTCTCTTTATCGAGCAGCGTCGCAAGCAGCATTATCTGCGTTTGCAACAAGAGCTGCAGCGCAACCAAGCGAGAATATATAAAATGTACCAATCCATCGAAGCAAAGCGCGACAATGGAACGCTGGAGCGCGCTCCTATGCTTGCTCTCTATCGGGCTAACCTCACGGCAAGCATCGCTCTTTGGCATAAAGAAGACTGGTCCGCACGCTTGCAGAGGCTGAGCGAGCAGCGCAGCAAGGATATACCCTCCTTTACTGTCATGGAGCGCGAGCAGTTGGCCGAGGCGCTTGAGCGTTGCTTCGTCACTGTCATCACCAACTTGCGTGACGAGGCAGCCAAGAACAGTAGTAAACTCAGTGCCGAAGATATCCATCTTTGTATCTATCTGTCGTTGGGCTATTCCACCGGTGTCATCCGCGAATGCTTGGCAGCCTCTGCCGACAATGTGGTGAACCAACGCAAGAGACGTCTCTTGAGCAAGCTCCCGGAGGATATTTTCAGTATTTTTGCTTGATTTATCGTAATATATTGTATTACAACTTATTAATACCCTCCCCTATTGCTGTTAGGGACGAAATTCGTGAAATTGTCACTATTTTGTCACTATCTTTTTTCGTCTGATGTATTGTTTTTGCTATAGTTTTGCAGTGGAAATAAAAATATGTCAATATGAAAAAGTTATTTATGCTATTGGTGCTGCTTGGTTGCACACTATCGGGGTTTGCCGAAGAGAAGTTTATTCAGTTGGAAAAAAAGAAACGGCCACATGAACGTAGTGAGGTCCAGTTGCCCACTGCCTCCATCGACGGTCAAGTATTAACCATTGACTTCGTATCAAGTACCACCTTTGAGGTAGCAGTGGTGAATGCCTCGGGTGTAGTGGTTTACACGGGTGTGTATAGTGCACAAGGCGCAGTCATCATATTGCCAAACCTGCCTGTTGGTGAGTATCAATTGGAGATAGAGGATGCTGAACACCTCTATGGCGGTGAGTTTGAGGTGAATTAATAAAAAAGATATAGGATATTATGAAAAAGAAGTTTATTCTTGCTATCTTTGGCATTAGCTTGTTATTTATGGCGTGCCAAGAGGATTCGTATTATAACGGTTACGACATGGGAGGTAAGAACTCATCCATACTGACTGAGGCCATGAAACTGATAGAAGACAATCATGACTTTGTGTCACTGCCCGATTTGGACAAAACCCTCAAAGGTGGCAGTGCTACTCGTAGCAGCAGTAGTAACCATTCATTGCGGTACGAAGAAGAGGATTTCATCTTCGATTGGGGAGAAGCTGATGTTATAACAAGCAAACTGGCTGAAGCCGTTATTGTTCCTGTCAAATATAACAAGGGAATAGCTCTTCGCAGTGTTACTCTTGAGGGCAATAAACGCAGAAAGGAGACGACTCCGTTATATTCAATACTCTATATGCGTAAGATGTTGAAGACAGAGCAGACACATGCTTATATCCTCTCTTTTGCACCCGACCGTGAGTATGTCAATGCTTGTGAAGAGAGCGGAGAGGAGCTGCAGCTGTTCCCTAATCCTCAAGGTAGTAACTTCAGCGGTATTTTGTTTTTCTCTACCATCTATGGTGAGATTACTCATGGTATTCGTTATGAGAATGGTCGCAAGTGTTACTATATAATGCCTAGATCCGAACGAAATCGTAATTTTATTGAGCAATATCGTAGTGAGCACTGTTGCAGTCACCAATGTGATTCTGTCCATACACATATAAAGATGAGCCTAGAGTTTGTAACTTCTATATCAGCGACTCGTAGTACTTACTCAAACAATAGTGAAGATTACGACAATCTTACTTGTAGCTTTTGCGGTAAAAATGTAAATGATTGTACTTGTGTTGAGATTGTAGAATGTGGTGTATGCAGAAGGCAACCTTGTATATGTGATGAAAATCCGGAGGTGGAAGAAGAGGAGGAACAGAGATGCTATTATTGTGGATTCCTAATAGAATTCTGTCAGTGCTATAACCTGCCAGGGACAAATCCATCGGGACCATTGGGGCCATCTAATCCATCTGGTCCAACTATTCCTCCCATTGACCCATCATTACCAGGTTTAGGTGGTAATACTGGAGACAGTAATGAGAATGATAAAATTCCCTGCCAAAGCGATGATGGGAGTAGAGGAAATCCACTTGTGGGAATGGAGGTGTCCCCTCCTAACTCATGGAACTATGGAGGTGGCTTTTATGGATTTACTAGAACTAAAGATGATGGAAGCCCTAAAAAACATCATGGTATAGATCTCGTTGCACCTGAAGGTACTCCGATATATTCAACACATGATGGGAAAATTATAAGTCTAAGAAACAATCATGACAATAGCACATACTCAGACGGAGCTTACCCTGCTAATCAAGGTTCCAATATGGCAATGGGCAATTATATCAAGATTGAATCGACTGTAAATGGAGTTACTTTTACGCATATTTATATGCATCTAATGAAAAATGAGGATTGTAATCTTAAAGTAGGTGATATGGTTTATGCTGGCGAGCAAATTGGGTATAGTGGAGTAACAGGAAATGCTTCTGATAAATATCCACATTTGCATTATGAGGTTCATGTAAATAATAAAAGCGTAAATCCATTGGATTATCTTGCAGTTGACACAATCCATGATAATGGAAAGCTGACTAACAACTTGAAAACTCATTGCCAATAATCGAAGTTAAACATATTAAACAGATAAATCTATGAAACACTTTATTACCTTGTTTGCTTTTATTGGGTGCTTACAAATCCAGGCTCAGACAAAAATTGTCAATCCAGATGATGCCGACTTTACAAAGCGTGAAGTTGTTGGGGAAAAGTCAGACTTTGGCTATTCTAAAGTATATGTTTATAATCCAATACGAAACGATTCTCACATCTACATGGGATACTATTATACAGCTAGTCAATTAGACTCTATTTTTGGTGTCAGAACATATACTCAAATATTCGATGATGGTGATGTTGTATATAGGTATGATCGTTTGGGCATATTATTCTCGATGACTCCAGTTGATAATATGGGATTATTTTCTATTATGCTTGTTGGGGACCAGTACAGATTTCACGTAGAGGGAGTAGAAATGCAAATAGGAGACCACATTTGGGGTATTAATTGGACCCCGTTTAGAAAGACAAAAGAAAAGATATTTGAGGATGGGACAATTGGAAGATGGTATAGAACTCCCTCGTCAGATTTATTAGTAGTAAGGCATAAGAATAATAAAATAACAGAAATTCGGTTTGATTTGGATTTTTAGAATATCTTCGTGATAGCTATATTAGTAAATTCTGCATCTATCGGAGGGTTCTTGGCTATCTGTGCTTCCTTAGCACTACACCAAAGCCTCTATGCCGCAAAGCGTTGGCCGTGGATTGTCATCACTAGCAGTTTGTTGATTGCTTGTGTACTGACCGATTCACGGGCAGCTTTGTTGGGATTCATAGTAGGAGCAACAATGCTCCTGCTTATTAGATACCCTATCTCCAACAAATGGCTTAGACATGCAGTTTATATAGGTTTGCCAATCTTGGGACTATTGTTGGTGGTAGGCATGTATATGTATCGTCCATTGTCGGCTAATGGGAGATTTCTTATCTGGAAGGTTTGTATTAAGCATATCATAGCGGCGAAACCTTTATTTGGGCATGGCGTAGGTGGATTCCATCGTGAATATATGCCTGCACAGGCGGAGTACTTTGCTTCGGGATGTGCCACGGAAGAAGAAATGCTGCTCGCAGCCGACAATACATTTGCGTTCAATGAGTTTATACGTATAGCCTGCGAATATGGGGTGATAGTTTCACTTTCCATAGTTTTAGCCTTGCTGGCAATAATCTATAGTGCTAGAAAGGAGTTCTCAACTCTACGAGGTGCAGCCATCACAGCCTTGGTGTGTGGGGTCGTTTTTGCTTGTTTTTCCTATCCCTTGGATGTGCCTGTGTTAAGACTCTTGTATGCTATACTCATACTTTGCGCCCTACCTCCTTTGAAATTGAGTAAGCGTAGAAGGCGTATGTTGTACTCCTGTATCGGTATAGCCACAGTTGTTTTCATTGGCGGCCGTACCTCGTCTTACATTCACTTTCATCGTATGGACAGAGCTTTGACAAAGCTGTTGGTCAGCGATGATAGAGCGAACAAAGCATATATAAAAGAATCAATGGCGAATTTCGCGGACAATGAGCGTATACTTTCCAAGTATGCCTATATCTTATACGAAAAGGGGCAATATAAGGAGGCTATTCCCATATTGGAACAGAGTATTTCTCTGTTTCCTACTGCAGAAAAGGTGTTGGACTTGGGTGATGCCTATAAAGAGGTGAGAATCTATGGAAAGGCGATTGAATGTTATCGTACCGCTTCCTATATGTTACCAGCGTATGTGACACCTCCCTATAAACTCTATGTCCTATACAGAGATGGGGGATGGGATAGAGAGACATTACAATATGCAAGACACATAGATATGATGACTGTAAAGGTAGAGAGTAGGCGAACCGAAGAGATCAAGAAGGAGATTTCAAAGTTTTTACAAGAAAAAGGTAATTCTTATAGATGAAAGACATGAAAATTAAGCATATATTCATAGTGGCAGTGACTACAATAACTGCGATAACGCTTCTTCTCCTCGTGCGCCACACCTCGCACAGCACCGACGAAGCGGTGCGCCGCCGTGCGGTGATGGCATACTACCACACCATAGGTCGCAATGCCGAGAGGCGCGAGGCGGCACGCTACCTCCTTGACAATATGCCCTTCCACTACGGCTATGGCGTGACAGTGCGTGATAGCAAAGAGGTGGAGTGCTGGGCAAAGGAGACTACCGCTACGTTGCGCAACCTGCTGGATGAGTATGGCCTATACCAGATTCCCAGCGACACCATCCGCACCATTTGCGACGCGCGCCGTGCCGACAGCCTCTCCATGCAGCGCATCGACAAGGAGGTGCAGTCGGAATTCATTCCCATGATGGACGGCAGCCAGGTGACGGCGGCATTCCTCATCCGCCACATTAATCACGCCTTCAAGATGTGGCGCACATCAAAGTTTGCAAAGAATCTTACCTTCGACGAGTTCAAGGAATACATTCTTCCCTACAAGGCATTCAATGGCTACAGCTTTCTGGAATCCGCAGACACTTACGCCCGACTCTTCGGTGGGATGATAGATCTTGACTCCATCTCCAGTCGGGAGGATTGTATAAATGCCTACAACTACGTGATGCGCACACTGCGCGATCTCACTGGAAGCAAGCAGTGCCATGGGCGCAAGGGACTATACGACCTCTTCTTCTACCGTTCCCACGCCTGTGACGACCTCGCCTCGTATGCCTGCAGCATCCTGCGTTCCTTGGGTGTGCCCATCGCGGTGGAGCACACCATAGGGTTTCGCACCTTCACGGGCATGCACTATTTCTGCTCGCTCTACGATGACGCGACTGGGAGATGGGATACCTACAACCCCGAGACCTATGACCCCACGATATACTGGAGCGAGGAGGAGAACCTCAACATCTACCGCAACACCTACGGTGCACAATCCGGTACGCCCTACTTCCTCCATGCCGATGGGGAGCATGTGCCCGACGAACTCTATAACCCCTGCATAGTGGACGTGACCGCGCATGTGAAGCCCACCCATGCAGTGACACTGCCCGTTGATACCCTGTACGGTGCAAACCTCGCCTACCTCGCCACCTTCAACCGCGCCATGCCCGATGCGCTGCTGCATGCGACATGGGGCGTTATCGACAAGGAGGCTGGCACGGTGACCTTCGAACACGCCATGCCCCGTGTACTCTACTTCCCCGTATGCTATCAGGGGAGGCGCATGAAGGTGCTGGGCGCACCGTTCTACCTCGACGATGAGGGGCATGTATCGCACCTCCCCCACGTGGACATGGAGAGGGACGAGCCGAAGGCCGTGACCCTCACGCGCAAGTTTCCCCGCAAGAAGAGTATGATACGCGCAGCCGAGGAACTGGTGGGTGGCGTGTTCACTGGTACCAACGACTGGAGCATGCGTGAGGCCGATACGCTCTACCGCATTACCGAGGCTCCCGAACCTGTATTTGCCGAGTACAAGTTTGCCCACCCCAAAGCTTATCAGATATACCGCTTCGAGGCCTCGCCCCAGTGGGGCAAGTCGCACATCGCCATGCTCGAATGGGTGACCGATGCTGGGTATGGCTACGAGAACACCCTACCCGCCTCGCGCGTGCATGCATCTACCGAGGGCAGCCATCGCCGAGAGGCTACGGTGGTGAAGCTCCTCGACGAGCCCATCGAGAAGATGCAGCGCAAGGCCGAGTATGACGGCGATATGACCACCGCCCCCTCGCCCTATGGGCGCATCACCTTCTGGCTGAAGCAGCCGCAAGTGGTGACAGCCGTGCGCTTCGCTCCGCTCCATGCCGACAACGGCATCAAGGCGGGCAACCGCTACGAACTGCTCCATTGGGACGGCGCGTGGAGGTCGCTCGGCACGGCCGTGGCGCGGTATGAATATCTGCACTTTGACAGCGTGCCCGCCCATCGCCTCTACTGGCTGCGCAACCTCACCGAAGGCAAGGAGGAGCAACCCTTCCTCATCGACGCAGAGGGGAAGCAGCGATTTGTGTATGGAGATGTGATAGATAACATCAAGGGCTATTGATGCCCTTGACGAACCAGCGCACTGAAGTATTCCACCATGAACTCATGTGCCTGCTGCGCTGTTTGGTACTGTTCCAGACAGCTGATCAGGCGTATGTGTAAACTAAAAAACATTATGTACCAAAATGAACTTATCAAACAACTGATGAAGCGCGTGGCTATATTAGAAATTACCGTAGCGCAACAGGGCAGCCGATTGGCAAAGTTAGAAAAAAAATGAAACAGCCGTGTGCTTGGCACTGGAACGGCTGATGCAGCAGACTATCGTGTGTGATGATGGTAGGCGGGTTCCGCTGGTGAGTCGGCAGGTGCACTGGCAGGCGATATTCCGCATATTGGTAGACCGTGGTATCTATCCTGATGGGACAGACTACCGCGGTTTCTGCTGTTATATGGAGGAGGTGTTTCCTACAGCGGAATGTCGTGTGCCGCTCGACTATCATTCGCTGAAAAACATCTCGCAGACTATGTTCGTGCGCCCCTTCGCGGAGTGGCGCTACGATGCGGTCTATGGCATCAGCCGTAAGTCGTATGAGCGGATGTGCTGCATAGCGGCTACACTTGACAAACAATTATCTGAAAATTTTACTCGTCGGTAAAATTTTTGGGGTGCCGCAGGGGAATGGCTTACTTTGCAGCAAAATCAACAAGGTTGATTGTCAACAGACAACAGTCAATGGCCTACAGACTTCCCATCCGGACGGAAATCAAGACTTTTGTCTGTTGACTGTTGGCCGTAGACCTAAAAACGCAGTTTTTATTATGCAAGTAAGTCTATTTAATGGCTTCGCCGACAAGAACCCGAAGCCAATTACCATCCGTGAGGTGGTAGAGATTATCCGGGCAGACCAGCGTCTGCAAGTACTCACTGAGAACCACCGCCGCTACCCCGCCCAAGGCGATACCGCCCGTGCCGAGGCCGAGAAGCAGCACATGCCCTGCTACTCTGTGGCGGTGCTCTTCAGCGGTGGCAAGCAACAGAAGCATATCGTCTCCTACACGGGGATGTCGATCGTGGACCTTGACCATAT
>JAZRMG010000112.1:0-3359 GCA_045647345.1 Bacteroidaceae bacterium
CGACGACCTGGGCTCACTGGTCATCAGCGTCCGCTCGAAGTGCTTCACCAAGGCCGACATGCAGGAGAGCGACTTCGTGCCCTCGGCCAAGATCAAGGGCTATGGCATCATCTTCCGTCCCGAAGTGGACCTCAAGAAGAACCTCGCCAAGAGCATGCGATATCAGATCGTGGCGAGCGAGGCGTATAATCCTCAGAAGAAGGCGTAAGGAGAGACCCACCCCCCTAACCCCCTCCCTCTATGGAGGGGGTGACTGACGGGGTGGTACATAAACTGAAGTATAAATTCTAAAGGTTCGTGCTCAACAACGAAGTTGTTAACACTAAACCCTAAACACTAAACTCTAAACTCTATGAAATCCATTGATTGGGGCAAGTTGCTCAAAGTGTTGATCGCAGTACTCACCGCTATCGCGGGTTCGATAGGCGTGGTGAGCTGCATGGCGTAAGACGGCTATGAACGTGTTGTACGACATTTTGTGGAGAGTGGCGCGAGGCCTGGGGCTGGCGCTGCTCTCGCTTGCGTTGATGGGGTAGCGATGATATATTCCCTGGCCCGTGAATTACCATGAATATTTTCTCGTCAACCGATGGACGTAGGAGAATTCTTAATGCTGAATTGTGAATGCTTAGTAAGCTAGACCTTTCATACTGCCAAACGATTATAATAACGGTCGCTGAGACAGTGCGGTGTAATTGAGTGAACAATTTTCACCTTGTATCATTGTACGATTATCCATGTAGATAATACTGATTATCAATGAATAGCGCATATAAAAACAGCAGGACACCAATTTAATTTTTCAGGTGTACAATTGTGCAATTCCGTGGCGACAAATCGACGGCACTATACCGCTTTGCCCTATGGATGGGGCTGGGGTTGATGGCGACATCAGTAGATAAGCAATCCTACCAAGGCTCCTATGCCAAGTACGGAGAAGGGGCCGAGCTTCTTGAGGTATAGGGCTACGAAGGCGACGAGGCAGATGACAAAGCTCTTCCAGTCGATGAAGTTGTCCGGTGTGGCAAGACCGAGGGCGGCCGTACCGATGAGTCCCAGCACGGCGGGGCGCAGGCCTGCCATCACACCACGGAAGATGGGGTGGTCTTTCCAACGGCTATACACCTTGGCCAGCAAGAGGACGATGATGAACGAGGGTAACACCACGGCAAAGGTGGCGGTGAACGAGCCGAGCACACTCATCAGCTCCGACGCTCCCGACTTGGCCAGCACCTCGTAGCCGATGTAGGTGGCCGAGTTGATGCCGATAGGACCTGGCGTCATCTGTGAGATGGCGACGATGTCGGTGAAGGTGGTGTCGTCAATCCAACCATGCACCGTGACTACCTGATTCTGTATGAGCGAGAGCATGGCATAGCCTCCACCGATGGTGAACATACCGATGAGGAAGAAGGTCAGGAACAGTTCTATGTAGATCATAATATGAAGGGGGAATATGCCTTCGGCATGGTGAAGCGCAACGGAGTTGCGGTGAATATGCCTTCGGCATGGTTAATCGTCGCTTTGCGACTGGTGAAGGGTGAATGGTGAATGATGAATTATGAATTATGAATTATGAATTACGAGTGTCTGTTGTCTGTCGATTATTGTACCAACTGATGAAGGCGGCCACCACGATGACACATATCAATATATATATAGGTGACACGCTGAGCACACACACGAGCGTCATCGATGCTATCCACACTACCCACGACCACCAGCGCATCTTGGTGGCCTTGAGCATATCGATCATGGGCACACCGATGAGCGCCACCACCACGGGGCGTATGCCCTTGAAGGCCTTGATGACATAGGGGTTGTCCTTGTAGCTGGTGAAGAACATCGCCACCAGAAGGATGATGAGGAAGGGAGGCAAGCAGCTGGCAATGGTGGCCACCACGCTGCCCTTGGTGCCGCGAAGGCGGTGACCGGTGAGGATGGAGATGTTGACGGCAAAGAGTCCGGGGGCCGTCTGTGCCAGGGTGATGATGTCGACAAAGTCTTCATCGTTGAGCCAACCACGCTGCACCAGCTCGCTCTTGATGGCGGCTATCATGGGGATGCCACCACCAATGGTGAAGGCTCCGATCTTAGCGAATACAAGGAATATCTGCCAAAGGCTTATCATAAAAGGTCTGATTTTTTTTGCGAGTGCAAAGGTACAACAAGCCGAGCGGAGAACAAAACAAACGGGTTTGTTTTTTTTATCCCGTAATCCTTCATATTAACTCATGGCAAGCAGAGACGCGCAACCCGCATTTATTGCACTCAAAACAGCTAATCTGTGCAACGATTTGTTTTTTATCGCCATAAATCCCTGCTTTGAGGGCTTAACTGTTTGTATTTTCGGGCATTATTCATACCTTTGCGTTAAATCGCAAAGAGACACTGCACTCGCTGTGACTAATATCCAAACAAGTTTGATATTGCCTGCTCGCTTGTCGGTACCTTTGCACAAAGGCGAAGATATACAGATCTGTCTGTATCATTATGCTCGCCATATTTGTTTAATATAAAAAGACACTATTATGTGGAAAAAATTTTGCGGCTGGCTCTTGAAAGTCATGGGATGGACAGTAGATAACCCCACCGTCGTGCCAGAAGACAAGTGTATCATACTCGGTGTGCCTCACACCTCGGCGTGGGACTTCGTCATTTCGTACCTCTTCTACACCTCTATTGGCGGCAATGCCAAGGTGATGGTGAAGAAGGAGTTCTTCTTCTGGCCCATAGGAGGGTTGCTGCGCAAGATCGGTGGTCTGCCCGTAGACCGCAAGAATGCGACACGCCTTGTCCTCAGCACTATCAAGGAGATGAAAGCGGCTAAGGTATGTCACCTCGCATTAGCTCCCGAAGGCACACGCAAGCCCATCAAGCGTTGGAAAACCGGTTTCCACACCATTGCTCGCGAGGTGGGTTGCCCGGTATATATGGGTTATTTCGACTGGGGCACCAAGCACGTGGGATGGGGCAAGAAGGTAGAGCTCACCGATGATGCCCGTGCCGACATGAAGCGCATCCAGGAGATGTACGAAGAGATGCACCTCGTAGGCAAGCACAAGAAGAATTATGTAACGAAATAAAAGACCGAATAAAAACATTTAACTATGATTCAACTCTACAAGCGTATGCAGCGCATGAGGGAAAACTATGTGGATACCCTCGCCAAACTTTACGAATATGCAACAACGGCCTATGCCAAGAACCAATACACACAGTGGTACAACACCAAGGAAGGTGGATACACCTACCATGAGTTCAAGCAGAAGTGCGACAGCATCTCTAAGGTGCTGACCCAATATGGCATCGGCGCAGGCGACAAGGTAGCCATCTTCGCGCAGAGCATGCCCAATTGG
>JAZRMG010000113.1:0-2492 GCA_045647345.1 Bacteroidaceae bacterium
CTATTTCGGTGAGGTGCTCATGTGGACGGGTAGCTTCATCATCTGCTTCGGCTCATGCTGCACCGTGGGTCAGTGGGTCATCGCTGCGCTCGGATACATCGGCATCGTGTATGTGATGTTCAGCGGTGCACGCCGCCTCGAGCTGCGTCAGATGGAGACCTATGGCAACGACCCCGAGTTCCAGGCCTACACCAAGAAGACGCCGCTCATCCTTCCCTTTGTGCCCATCTACAGCGTGGCCAAGTACAAGTGGCTGCAGGCATAAGAGTCCGCGCAACGCATACGCCACACGCGTAGCGTCAGTTGTCATCCTGAACAACGTGAAGGATCTCGCAGAATCTCTTGTTAAGTCCCTGCGCGAGATGCTTCACGATGTTCAGCATGACAAACATGTTAGAACAACTACTATATTATTACCAAAAGAAAACGCGGCTGGGAAAACCAGTCGCCTTTTCTTTTGGTAACGCTTATCTCACGTTTACCTTAACCTTTTGGGAGCGCAATCCTTTGCCAGAAACGGACAAGGTGATGCTTCCCTTCTTCATGGACGAGCGCAACACTACAAGAGCGCGGCCCTTCCATACGTTGTGGACGGCATCTACCGTTGAGCCCAGCTCCTTGATATCGGCATTACCGAAAGCTGCCAGTGTGCCGTTTCCTTGCACCGACAGGCTGAGCTCATTGGTTGCATTCGGGCATACCACTCCGTGCTTGTCGATCACCTCTACCGTAACGAATGCAAGGTCCTGCCCATCGGCCTTGATGGTACTACGGTCGACCACAACGCGTAGGGCATAAGGTTCACCCGCCGTGTGCAACGTGTTGCGTCCCATGTTCATCTCAGCAATCGGGGTTCCCTGCTCGTCAACAGCCTCAGCACGCAGTGTACCGGGCACGTAGGGTATAGTTATCACAGCCTTGTACTCCTCGGCTCTCGTGGTAGGACGCTCGGCTACCAGGCTATCGTTGAGGTACAAGCGCACACGAGGTGCACGGTTGTATATCTCCACCTCAATGGGGCGGCCTTCGTGGCCAGGCCATGTCCAGCTCTCAAACGTGGGCCACACGCTCCACTGCGTCTCCCTGATCTGTCCATAGTAACCATTGGGTTCCTTTACCGAGAGATAAAGCGGGCGGTCGACATTCCAAAGCATATCTCTATAGTACGAGATGGGCTTACGCTGACCCACAAAATCGATGTCGCCACAGTAGGCCGCATGCCAAGGGTACTGGTTGCGATGATAGTGTTCGCCTTCGCTCTCGCCCTGGTAATACCAACGTCCTATGCCGCTCTCGCCTTGATAGTCAATGGCTGTCCACACAAAATCACCGAAGATATAGGGATGGTCGGCACTATATGCCCAGTTCCAGAAAGCTTCGCGGGGGTACGACTCGCTCTGATACATCACGCGCTGCGGGTCGCGCTCGTGGTCGGTCGCATGCTTATGTATCATATAGTTGTAGCCCACAAGCTCGAAGGCCTCTGCCAGCGGGTCATATATCTCCCAATCGCTATCCCAAGCACAGAGTGCCGAGGTGACGGGACGTGTAGGGTCAAGTTGGCGGCATAGCTTGGCAAACTTTCTGGCCGTGGTCACAACCTGAATCTCCTTACGTTCGATGATCTCATTGCCCACACTCCAGGCGAAGATGCTCGGATGGTTGCGGTCACGCAACACGAGTGCAGAGAGGTCAGTTTGCCAGTGCTTATCGATAAGCGTAGAGTAATCGTAGGTGTTCTTGGCCGAGCGCCATCCGTCGAAGGCCTCGTCTATCACGAGCAATCCGATGCGGTCGCAAGCATCGAGGAAAGCCTCTGAGGGAGGGTTATGGCTGGTGCGGACGGCATTGAACCCAGCTGCCTTCATCAGCTCGGCCTTACGTTCCTCGGCACGGTCAAAGGCTGCTGCGCCGAGTATGCCATTGTCGTGGTGCAGACAACCGCCATTGAGTTTGATGGGTTGACCATTGAGAAGGAATCCCTGCTCTGAATTGAAAGCGATGCTGCGAATACCGAAAGTCTGGGTAGTTACATCGATAGGCTTATTGTTCTCGCTGATAGTGAGCGTAGCATGATAAAGATGAGGCGTATCGGGACTCCACAAATGAGCGTGAGGTACATCGATGAGATCAGAGACTACCAGCTCCTCGTGAGGTTTCACTAGCACCGTACGGGAATGCTTACTGGAGAAACTACCTCCGATGCTGGCGTCCTGAGCGATCTCCACGCACATATCAAGTACACGGTCGCGGTCGCTCTCATTGACAATCACCGTTTGCACATCTACCCTGCTCATATCGTCCTGCGCCACCACAGGTGTAGTGACAAACGTGCCCCAATGCTTGAAGTGCACATCGGCCGTCTCGATGAGCCACACGTGGCGATAGATGCCCGAACCCGTATACCAACGGCAGTTCTTCTGCTGCGAGTTGTCCACGCGAACAACCACCTCATTGTCGCCCTCGCGCAGCAGCTCCGTCACATCGCGCAA
>JAZRMG010000114.1:0-23974 GCA_045647345.1 Bacteroidaceae bacterium
CATCAGTATCTCGCCACGGATTTCAAACTCGCGTGGCCACCCCTCACCCTGCAGCACGAGCGGTATGCTCCGTATGGTGCGCACGTTGGCCGTCACATCATCGCCCTGCACGCCATCGCCACGCGTCACGGCACGCACCAGTCGCCCCTCCTCATAGGTGAGCGATATGGAGAGACCGTCATACTTGATCTCGCAGCACAGCTCAAACGGCTCGCTGCCCAGTGCACGCTGCACGCGCTCGTAGAAGTCGCGCACCTCACCCTCAGAGTAGGTGTTGCCCAACGACAGCATGGGGTACCTGTGTGCCACCTGCACAAACTCGCTGGTGATGTCGCTACCCACACGCATGGTGGGCGATGTGGGGTCAAAGAGCTCGGGGTGCTGCGCCTCCAGGTCCTGCAGCTCGCGCATCAACTGGTCAAACTCATAGTCCGATACCTCGGGCATATTGAGTACATAGTAACTGTGGTTATGGCGGTGCAGCTCCTCGCGCAACTGCGCTATACGTTCTTGGGCAGTCATTGTATAATCATTGTTTATTGAGAACAAAGTTACAACATTTTGTACAGATTTAATATTTTTCCAAATAGATAATTCTTCATCGTTGTTTTTTTCATACCTTTGCAAAGCAAATAAACCAACAGACACTATGCGCATTGACATACTGACCGTACTACCCGAAATGATCGAAGGATTCTTTGATTGTTCCATCATGGCCCGTGCCAAGAAGAAGGGACTAGCCGACATCGTGATACATAATATACGCGATTACACCACCGACAAGCATCGTCGCACCGACGACTACCCCTTTGGCGGATGTGCCGGCATGGTGATGAAAATTGAACCTATCGATAACCTCATCACCCAACTCAAGAGTGAGCGCCAATACGATGAAGTGATTTTCACCACACCCGACGGAGAGCAATGGAATCAGAAGATGGCCAACACGATGTCAATGTATGAGAATCTCATCATCCTTTGTGGACACTTCAAAGGCATCGACTACCGTATACGTGAACACCTCATCACCAAGGAGGTAAGCATAGGCGACTATGTGCTTACAGGTGGAGAACTAGCAGCTGCAGTGATGGCCGACAGTTTGGTGCGCATCATCCCCGGTGTCATCAGCGACGAACAGTCAGCCCTATCCGATTCATTTCAAGATAACCTGCTAGCACCGCCCGTATATACACGCCCCGCCGAATATAAGGGATGGCGCGTACCCGACATATTACTCTCAGGACACGAAGCAAAGATTCGCGACTGGGAATTTCAACAATCACTAGAGCGCACCAAACGACTACGTCCCGACCTCTTGGACGGAAACATGTAATGGAGATTATATAGCAGTGGACAGCCTTCCACTGTTCAACAAGAAAAGTTACTCTATCAGTATTGCAGATTGGGCCTGTGCGATGCGCATAAGGTCGGTTGGAGAAATTTTCACCTGCAAACCACGTACACCTGCGCTAATGAAGATGTAGGGATGATCGTTGCAGGTGTGGTGTATGTAGGTGGGGAAATGTTTCTTCATACCTATGGGCGAGCAGCCTCCACGGATATAGCCCGTCAAGGGGAGTAGCTGCTTCATGGGAATCATCTCACACTTCTTGTTGCCCGACACCTTGGCGGCGAGTTTGAGATCTACGGTGGCATCGCCCGGGATGACACAGACGAAATAGCCTGTGCGGTCGCCCTGCAGCACGAGGGTCTTGAACACCTGAGCTATATCTTCGCCTAACGACTCGGCTACGTGGGGAGCACTGAGGTCGTTCTCGTCCACCTCATAGGGGATGAGCTCGTAGGGAATCTTGGCCTGATCGAGCAGGCGCGCTGCATTGGTCTTCTGAATTTTTGCCATGAGATTGAGATAACGTGACGATAACAAATAAGGAAACGCTAACGTAAACGCTAACTGGGGTGAGTTAACGTCGACGCTAGCGTTAGCTTTGAAGTATAGCAATTACGCACTCTTCTTCTTCTTTTTCACGAAGAGGCCTACAATACTGAGTATGATAAGAGCGGTAATCATAGCTATATCACTAATAACTTGAAATGATTACTTTTTACTCAAATCATAAACCACCTCCATCACTGCCTCTCCGATAGCATTGGCCTCCTCAGGAGAGCCGGCCTCAGAGTATACACGGATGATGGGCTCAGTGTTACTCTTGCGTAAGTGTACCCACTTGTCGGGGAAGTCGATCTTCACGCCGTCGATATCGTTCACCTCTTCGTTGGCATAGATTTCCTTCACCTTCACGAGGATAGCGTCAACGTCTACATCGGGAGTGAGATCGATACGGTTCTTAGCCATGTAGTAGGCGGGATATGTCTTGCGGAGCTCGCTCACGGTCATCTGCTTCTTAGCGAGATAAGTGAGGAAGAGGGCGATACCTACGAGAGCGTCGCGGCCATAGTGGCTGGCGGGATAGATGACACCACCATTACCCTCACCACCGATAACGGCACCAGTAGCCTTCATCTTAGTAACTACGTTCACCTCACCTACAGCCGAAGCGTTGTACTCGAGACCATACTTGCGGGTAACGTCGCGCAGGGCACGGGTAGAGCTGAGGTTTGACACAGTGTTACCGGGTGTGTGCTGCAGGATGTAGTCGGCAACGGTCACGAGGGTGTACTCCTCACCATACATGTCGCCATTCTCATCGATGATAGCGAGGCGGTCTACGTCGGGGTCAACCACGAAGGCAACGTCGAGGTCAGCCTTCTTCATGAGGCCCATGATATCAGTAAGGTTCTGTGCCAAAGGCTCGGGGTTGTGCTGGAAGTCACCGGTAGGTTCGCAGTAGAGACCCTCGATGGTCTCCACACCGAGCTGCTTGAGCAACTTGGGCAGTACCACACCACCTACTGAGTTGACGCAGTCGATAGCCACCTTGAAGTTGGCCTTGCGGATGGCCTCTACGTCTACGAGGTCGAGCGCAAGCACGCTATCGATATGCTTCTGGTCGTATGAGTCGTCCTTGGTGTAGTGACCGAGGTGGTCGATATCGGCAAATTCGAATGCCTCGGCAGCAGCGATAGCAAGCACTTCGCCACCCTCAGCAGCGTTGAGGAATTCACCCTTCTCGTTGAGGAGTTTCAATGCGTTCCACTGGCGGGGGTTGTGGCTAGCGGTAAGGATGATACCGCCACATGAGCCCGACATGGTAACGGCCAGCTCGGTAGTAGGCGTAGAGGCCAAGCCTATGTCGATAACATCGAAGCCCATACCCATGAGGGTACCGCACACGCAACTGCGCACCATCTCACCAGAGATACGTGCATCGCGACCTACCACGATGGTATTGCTTGTGTTTGTTGTTGTCTTACGAATAAGTGTAGCATAAGCGGCTACAAACTTTGTGATGTCGAGCGGATTGAGTCCCTCGCCTGCCACGCCACCAATGGTACCGCGGATTCCAGAGATTGATTTGATCAGTGTCATAGTCTTTCCGGTATATAAGTGTTATTAAATATGTTTCGTTAAAAATGAGGTTCGGGCTCGTAAGTTATCTCATAATAGGTGGGATACACATACTGCGCTGCAGTAGAAGTACCTTGGCCATGAGGTACAATGAGACGCACCTTGGCCGCCTTGTCGTTGGGACGCCCCGGTTTAATATAACTCAGCGGGAGCAACCAGCCATTGGGTACCGCACTACCATAAATATTATACATATAGCCTTGGGTGAACGAGGCCTTAAAACTGTCTTCATTACGTTCACAGATAAAATAATCAGGAGTGGCAGCATAGAGATTACCAGAAATGGTGTCACCATCCTCAATATTATACTCCACGTAACGAGCCATAAACACACCACGCTCATCCGATTCCAACATACGTCCTTCACCCTTACGTACAATCTGCATATACACGCCCTTATCTTCAAAGAGAACAAACTCGTTCTTTTCTTGTGCCGTATCGGTGACGCAACCCTTCGCCTCGAAAGCCTCTTTACTGATTACCTTAATGCGCTGCTCGCGTATAAAATCTTCGATGTATGCCTTTTCTCGTTCTTTCATTTCGGCATACGTCTCATAGTCATCGCATGAGCACCACATGGTGGCCATCAACGCCATTATTGCGACAAAAAAGTATTTTCTCATTCAGTCCGTGTAAAAAAATCTCCACAAAAGTAATAAAAACAGCGGCAACATGCACCATCTTGCCCAGTTTTTTTCCAATATTTATTCTTTTATAACTACTTTACCGTTTTCCAAACTCTTCCAATGCCTTTTCAAAGATCACTACAGCTTCCTCTAACGTGCCTTCATATTGTCCACCCGAGGCATTGAGATGCCCTCCCCCACTAAAATATTGCGCAGCAAACTTATTGCACGGGAAGGTACCTTGTGAACGCAACGACACGCGGATGAGATCCTTTTCCGTATCTTCACGCAAGAAAGCCGAGAAGTGAACTCCTCTCATCTGCAAAGGGATATTAACTAGCCCTTCAGAGTCACCCTTATTGAAGTCGAATCGCGCCATCTCCTTACGGCTTAGCGTGATGAGAGATGCATGATACTCTGGAAATACGCGCATCTTCTCATAGAGCACATAACCCATGAGACGCAAACGACCTTCGGAGTAATTGTTAAATACCTTATTATATATACGGTCTTTGCTGATTTCTTTCTGCATCAACATACTGATGATAAGATACACCTCCTGTGTACAGGGGCCATAAGAAAAACAACCCGTATCGGTCATCATGCCGGCATACAAGCATTCGCAAGCAGCCTTGGTAAGCACTTCGTACCCACCTAGCGCCACCACTAAGCGGAACACCACCTCACAGGTCGACGATAAATGAGGATAGGAGAACGAAAGATCACAAAAAGACTCAGGCTGCAAGTGGTGGTCTACGAGCACCTTCTTGGCCTTCGATTTTGCAATCAGTCCGCCCATCTCATCAACACGACTCAACGCACTATAATCCATCGCAAAGATAACATCAGCCATGGCAATCATCAACTTGCCCTTATCGCCATACTTATCAAACCGCAGTATCTCCTGAGAATCGGGCATCCACGCCAGAAAGTCGGGATAAGCATCAGGGACCACTACCAGCGTCTCCTTACCCAACGCTTTCAAGTAGTGTGCCATACCCAAAGTAGATCCCAAGGCATCGCCATCAGGACCGGCATGACAAGTGAGTACAAAGAAGCTACCCTCATCAATAATCAGCTTGAGCTGCTCGATATCGACCTCACGAAAAATATTCTTTATCATCGCATCATTAAGGTTATTATTACAATTCGCGCAACCATTTCTCCAGTTCACCCGTCCACTCACGCTTATATTTAAAATTATCCTTATAGCCCCAACCATGACCGCCAACAGGATAGCAATGCAAAGCTGCAGACACCTTGTTGCGCACCAGCGCCATGTAATAGCGTACACTGTTCTCTACCGGAACAGTGCTATCATCGCTACTATGCATGATAAAGGCTGGAGGCGTCTGAGGAGTCACCTGAAGTTCGTTACTATATAGCTGCACCAGACTTTCCGAAGGAGCCTTCCCGATAAGTCGCTCACGCGACCCTTTATGACAGATACTCAGATCCATACTAATCACCGGATAGAAGAGCACTTGAAAGTCGGGACGACTGTCATCGGTGTAATGCGTGGCTGCAGTACTGGCCAAATGTCCTCCTGCCGATGAGCCCATAATACCAACCTTACTAATTCCCCACTCCTCCGCATGCTCGCGTACGATGCGGATAGCCTGTAACGCATCGCTTAAAGGCACCTCGTGATGTTCGTTAGGCATACGATACTTGAGCACTGCATAAGTGATACCTTGTGCATTAAACCATGCGGCCATGTCGTGACCTTCATGATCCATTGCCAAATGCACATAACCTCCTCCTGGACATGCAACAATAGCCTTACCATTACCCTTCTTCGCCAAATAGACCGTCAAGGTGGGCAAGGTCACATTGGTTGGCCTATTAGCACTTTTCTCCACTTCAGCTTCAGTGATACCATTACTATTGGGTGCCCCATCGGGCCACACCGGCAACTCCACTTTCTGCTGTGCTGGGAGGTTGGTTACCCCCAACATCCACATGGCTACCATCCATGCTACGCACAAGAATCGTCTCTGTCTTTTCATTGTCTGCATACCTTTTTTGTGCAAAGATAGCAATAAGCGAGCAAAATAATGTCAAGCTTGCTTGAATATTTCACCGCGATTTAAAGTATCTTTGATATTTGCATCAGAAAAGCCAAAGTGAACTTAAGATTATTCACAGCAAGCAATGTAAAACACATATCGGTCACCCTTAGTTTTGAAACCGCACACAAGCCTAGTATTATTGATTCTAAACCTCACTCAACAAAGAAAATGCAAGCATTTCTCTATTTTCACTCGTTGAGATTTGCGTTTTCGCTCGCCTTACACTATTTTTGCATGATAAAATGCAATGTTGATATGGCAGAAGTGATAAAACATGACGGTGTAATTGACTCTATTGAGGGAGATTGCATCCATGTACGCATCGTACAGGCCTCGGCTTGTGCGGCATGCGGTGCTAAGAGTTTGTGCTCGGCTGCCGAGAGCAAAGAGAAAATAATTGATGTGTGTGGCATCGATGCTAAAGATTATCAAGTAGGACAAAAAGTAATGGTCGAGGGAGCAGCGACAATGGGTATGAAGGCTGTTCGCCTCGCTTTTCTTTTCCCGCTACTACTGCTCGTGGCTGCTATCGCTGTTGCTATGTGGCTTACCGAAGGCAATGAAGCTGTAGCAGCGCTTAGTGCATTGTTGACATTGACGACTTATTTCTTGGTGCTCTTTGCATGCAAGAAGAGGCTGAAGAACGAATTTACGTTTATAATTAAACCTATTTAAATATTTAATAGTAATGAACACAATTTTGGTAGCAGTAATTGCTTTGGGTGCGACTGCGCTGGTATTGGCCGGTGTGTTGTTTGTCGTCTCCAAGAAGTTTGCTGTAAAGGAAGATCCACGTGTGGGACAAGTGGCTGAGGTATTGCCGCAAGCTAACTGTGGCGGTTGCGGATTCCCAGGTTGTGCCGGCTTTGCCGACGCTTGTGTCAAGGCAGGCTCGCTCGACGGTCTGCTGTGTCCTGTTGGTGGACAAGCTGTGATGACAAAAGTGGCTGACATCCTCGGACTGAGTGCCGATGCTGCCGAGCCCAAAGTAGCAGTTGTACGCTGCAACGGAACATGTGAGCATCGTCCGCGAACGGTTGTTTACGATGGTGCTGTATCGTGTAAGATTGCCCACGCTACAGGTTGTGGCGAGACGGGTTGTGCCTTCGGCTGTCTGGGCTGTGGCGACTGTGTGAAGGCATGTCAGTTTGATGCTATCCGCATGAACCCCGAGACAGGTCTTCCTGAGGTGGATGCGGAGAAATGTACAGCTTGTGGCGCCTGTGTGAAGGCATGTCCGCGTATGATTATCGAATTGCGCAACAAGGGAAAGAATGGCCGTCGCATGGTGGTGCTTTGTGTGAACAAGGACAAGGGTGCCGTTACTCGTAAGGCTTGTGAGGTAGGTTGTATCGGTTGTGGAAAGTGTCAGAAGGTTTGTCCGTTCGAGGCAATCACCATCGCCAACAACTTGGCCTATATTGACTACGAGAAGTGTAAGCTCTGCCGTAAGTGCGAAGACGAATGTCCACAACACAGCATTGTGGCTGTTAACTTCCCTGTACGCAAGCCCAAACCTGCTCCAGAGGCGGTTTCTCAGAACCCTCAGAGCACTCTGAGTTCTCCGAGTACTCAGCAATCATAAATCACAATTCATAATTCAGAATTCATGAAGACATTTAGAATAGGTGGTGTACATCCATCAGAAAATAAGTTGTCGGCCGGAAAGAAGATTGAGCCTATGGCATTGCCCAAGCAGGCTGTCTTTCCGTTGTCACAGCATATCGGTGCTCCCGCTGTACCTTGTGTTGCTAAGGGCGATATGGTGAAAGTGGGTACCAAGATTGCCGATGCAGGCGGTTTCGTATCGGCTGCAATCTTCTCCTCTGTATCGGGTAAAGTGGCCAAGATAGATTCTATTATCGATGCTAGCGGTTACCGCAAGCCTGCCATCTTTATTGATGTACAGGGCGATGAGTGGGAAGAGACCATTGACCGTAGCGAGGAACTTGTGACCGATTGTACTCTCGAACCTGCTGAGATTGTAGCCAAGATAAAAGATGCAGGTATTGTAGGTATGGGTGGTGCTTGCTTCCCCACTCATGTGAAACTTACACCTCCTCCCGGTAGCAAGGCTGAGTGTGTGATCATCAATGCGGTAGAGTGTGAACCATATCTCACAGCCGACCATCAGTTGATGCTCGAGAAACCCGAGCAGATTCTTGTGGGTGTATCGCTCATTATGAAAGCGGTAAATGTGACCAAGGGATACATAGGAATAGAGAACAATAAGCCCGATGCCATTACGCTGATGACCGAAAAGGCAGCCAAATACCCCAATATTGAGATTGTTCCCCTCAAGGTGCAATATCCACAAGGTGGTGAGAAGCAACTTATCGATGCTGTCATCGGTCGTCAAGTACCCAATCCTCCTGCTATCCCCATTGCTGTAGGTGCTGTAGTACAGAATGTAGGTACTGCTTATGCCGTATACGAAGCTGTCATCAAGAACAAACCGCTTTTCGAACGTGTGGTGACTGTGACAGGCAAGGCATTAGCCAATCCCTCAAACTTCCTCACTCGAATGGGTACACCTATGAGCCAGCTCATCGATGCAGCTGGTGGTATGCCTGAGGATACCGGTAAGATAATCGGTGGTGGCCCCATGATGGGTAAGGCATTGTTGAATGCTGAGGTGCCTATCTGCAAAGGTAGTTCAGGTGTGTTGCTTATGACCGAGAAGGAGTCGGTACGTGGCGAAGAACAGAATTGTTTGCGCTGTGCCAAGTGTGTGGCTGCTTGTCCTATGGGCTTGGAACCCTACTTGCTAGCCAAACTCGGTGAGTATGCCGATTGGGAACGTGCCGAGAAGGAGGACATTATGACATGTATCGAATGTGGTTGCTGCACATTCACTTGTCCTTCAAATCGTCCCTTGCTCGACTGGGTGCGTCTGGCTAAAAATACCGTGGGCGGTATTATCCGTGAGCGTAATGCTAAAAAATAACCGAATATAGGACTCAGATTGCTCTGATTGCTCTGAGTACTCCGAGGACTGCAAAATATATCAGAAAATGAATAAACTAAAACTATCCTTGTCGCCTCACGTTCACAGTGGCGACAGCGTAAGCAAGAATATGCGATGGGTCATCATCGCTATGTTGCCTGCTATGTTATGGTCGTTCTATGCATTTGGCTTGGGCTCATTGATTGTGACTGCCGTATCTGTAGCCTCTTGCGTATTCTTTGAGTGGGCCATCAATAAGTACATCCTCAAGAATGACAAGTGCAGCATCTGTGACTACTCAGCTGTGGTGACAGGTATCCTCTTGGCTTTTAACCTTCCGTCAAACCTGCCCCTATACATTATTATAATAGGTGCTCTGTTTGCTATCGGTGTGGTGAAGATGACCTTTGGTGGTTTGGGCTGCAACCTTTTCAATCCTGCACTCGCAGCTCGTGTGTTCCTCTTGATCTCTTTCCCCGTAAAGATGACAATGTTCCCTGAGGTAGGGCAGATGACTGCCTATGCTGATGCAGTGACCGCGGCTACCCCAATGGCCAATCTTGTTGATGCTAACCTCTGCGACCTCTTCCTCGGTAACGTGGGTGGTTCGCTCGGTGAAGTTAGCGCATTGTGTCTTTTGATAGGTCTCGCCATTCTATTGTTTTCAAAGACCATCACTTGGCATATTCCCGTATCTATCCTTGTCACAGTATTTGCACTCACCGGTCTGCTCCATATCGCATACCCCGTTGAAGTAGCTACTCCGTGGCATCATCTGTGTGGTGGTGGTTTGATGTTGGGTGCTATCTTTATGGCTACCGACTATGTCACCTCTCCTATGACACCGAAGGGCCAGCTCATCTACGGCTTCTGCATCGGTTTCCTCACCGTTGCCATTCGTGTGTTTGGTGCTTATCCCGAGGGTATGTCGTTTGCTATCCTTATTATGAATGCTTTCGTACCGTTGATTAACAACGCGTGCAAGCCCCAACGTTTTGCAAAGGAGGTAAAGAAATGAAAAAGCTAGAATCATCTCTGACTAATATGCTCCTCGTGCTGACTCTCGTGTCGGTAGTGGCAGCATTCCTGTTGGCCTATGTCAACAACGTTACAAGTAGCACTATCGCCAAAATCAATGAAGAAGCCTTGAGTTCAGGTATCAAATCGGTTTTGGGTATTGGTGCCGATGAGCAGATTGAGACTAATGAAAAGCCTGTAGATGCATTCGTGGTATACGAAGTGACTCGCGATGGCAACTGGATCGGTACAGCCGTAAAGTCTACCGACAAGAGCGGTTTTGGTGGTGACATAGAGGTGCTTGTTGGCTTTGATGCCAAAGGCGATATTCTTGGCTATGAAGTACTGAAGCATGCCGAGACTCCTGGCCTCGGTGCTCGTGCAGGCGAGTGGTTCCGCACCGCAACAGTAGGTGAAACGAAAGAGGTATCAGCCGTGTCTAAGATCTTCTTCGGTAAGCCCGACCCCGCAGGCAGTCACAACATCGTTGGCCGCAACATCGGTAACGAAGGTGAGTTGAAGGTATCTAAGGATGGTGGCGACATAGATGCTATCACAGCATCAACCATCACATCACGTGCTTTCCTCAATGCGGTGAACAATGCTTATAAAGTGTATAAAGGCAATGTCTCAGACGTAAACTCAGGGGCAACAAGTCAACAGTAATTAAAAATGAAAGATTAAAAATTAAAACTTCCCATTTAAATCTGAAGTGATAGAGTAAAGAGTGCGTGTTTTAATTTTTAATTGTTAGCTTTTAATTTAATAATATGAATAATTGGAAAGTATTTTTTAATGGTTTGGTTAAGGAGAACCCTACGTTTGTCCTTCTCCTCGGTATGTGTCCTACCTTGGGTACCACTTCGTCGGCACTCAATGGTATGTCTATGGGACTTGCCACCACGTTTGTTTTGATATGTTCAAACATCGTTATAGCCTTGTTGAAGAACCTTATCCCTGATAAGGTGCGTATTCCGGCCTATATCGTAGTTATTGCTTCGTTCGTGACACTGTTGCAGATGCTTATGCAAGCCTACCTGCCTTCGCTCTACGCAAGTCTCGGACTTTTCATCCCCTTGATTGTGGTAAACTGTATCATCCTTGGTCGTGCTGAAGCTTTTGCTGCCAAGAATACCGCTATCCCCTCACTCTTCGATGGATTGGGTATGGGACTTGGTTTCACTTGGGCGCTCACGTTGCTTGGTGCAGTACGTGAGTTGCTAGGCACCGGTGCTGTGTTTGGTTTCACTATTCTGCCCTCATCCACCAATATGTTGGTGTTCGTGTTGGCTCCTGGTGCCTTCATTGTATTGGGATACCTTATCGCTATCGTGAATAAAATTAAAAAGTAACAGCAATTTACTATTTGACGATTTACTATTTGCGATTTATTTCCCAATAGAAAGCGTCTTGAACTTCGTAAATTGTAGAATTGCCAAATTGTAAATAAATAGTAAATCGTACATTTGTAAATTGTAAATAGAATAAGTTTATGGAATATATATTGATTTTCATCTCTGCGATATTTGTTAACAATATCGTGTTGTCGCAGTTCTTGGGTATCTGTCCCTTCCTCGGTGTATCAAAGAAGGTAGAGACAGCCAAGGGCATGGGTCTTGCTGTTACTTTCGTGTTGGTTATCGCCACCATCGTTACCTATTTGTTGCAAATATGGGTGCTGAACCCTTTCAATTTGCAATATTTACAAACCATTGTGTTTATCCTCGTTATTGCGGGATTGGTGCAGATGGTTGAGATTGTATTGAAGAAACTCTCTCCTTCGCTTTATCAGGCATTAGGCGTGTTCCTTCCCTTGATTACTACCAACTGTTGTATTCTAGGTGTAGCTATCCTCGTGGCTAACGGAACTTACAATGGACAAGGTCTTGAGCCTAGTTTGCTCACAGGTGTAATCTTTGCTTTGGCTACAGCCTTAGGCTTTGCACTGTCGCTCATTGTCTTTGCAGGATTGCGTGAGCAACTTAGCTTGATACGTGTACCCAAAGGTATGGATGGTATGCCTATCGCCCTCGTTACCGCTGGTCTCCTGGCATTGGCTTTCATGGGTTTCAGTGGTATTGATAAAGGCATTGCCTTGTTTTTCAACTGATCGTAAATCCGTCATGCATAAGCGCACTATCCTATGGATGGTGCGCTTTTTTCTATAATTATGAGGCAAAGAATAAAAAGATAGTAAAGACTTTGTATTGTTAAAAAGAATATATAACTTTGCGTCGTAAGTGATAAATTGTAACCAATAAGACACTATCAATAAAACAAAAAAAAAACAACAATGAAAATCTTATTAACTGGTGGTGCAGGCTTCATTGGAAGTCACACCTTGATTGAACTTACTGAGGCTGGTCACGAAGCTGTAGTAGTAGACAATTTGGACAACTCTTCTCCTATCTCTCTGAAGCGTGTTGCCAAGATTATTGGCAAGGATGTTCCCTTCTACAAGGTCGACATCCGTGACCGTGAAGGTTTACAGAAAGTGTTCGATGAGCACAAGTTCGATGCTTGTATCCACTTTGCAGGTTTGAAGGCTGTAGGCGAAAGCTGCGCTAAGCCTCTCGAGTACTATGAGAACAATATGAACGGTACCTTCGTGCTCGTTGATGTAATGCGCAAGAATGGCTGTAAGAACATCATCTTCTCATCAAGTGCTACAGTATATGGTGATCCTGCTATCATCCCCATCACTGAGGAGTGTCCCAAAGGCCATTGCACAAACCCTTATGGTCAGACCAAGTCTATGCTTGAAGAGGTACTCATGGACATCCAGAAGGCAGACAACGAATGGAACATCGTACTGCTCCGTTACTTCAACCCCATTGGTGCTCATAAGAGCGGAACCATCGGTGAGAATCCCAATGGTATTCCTAATAACTTGATGCCTTATATCACACAGACAGCTGTAGGTAAGCGTGCTGAGTTGGGAGTATTCGGTAACGACTACGACACACACGATGGTACTGGCGTACGTGACTACATCCACGTCGTAGACCTTGCTCGCGCTCACGTAGCAGCCTTGAAGGCTATCGTGGCCAACAAGGGTATCGCAATTTACAACATCGGTACTGGCCATGGCTATTCTGTACTTGACGTAGTGAAAGCATTCGAGAAAGTCAACGGCGTACCTGTACCCTACTCTATCAAGCCCCGTCGTCCGGGCGACATTGCTACATGCTACTGTAACCCAGCTAAGGCAGAGGCAGAACTCGGTTGGAAGGCAGAGTTTGGTATTGAAGAGATGTGCCGCGATAGCTGGAATTGGCAGAAGAACAATCCTAACGGATTCGAAGAATAATACACCATGTATATAAATTAAGGGCGGCTATCAATAGCTGCCCTTAATTTATTCTACCTTCACCATCGGAACCACAAGTCAAAGCATACTGGCAAATGATCACTGGTGCCACCTTCGTAGCGCATGCCATTGTATGTACGACGAGGGCGACAACCACCATATAGCGGTTCTGGCTCGGTAAGGAAATCAGCCTCGCAGTTCCATGCGCCATGAGACGCCAAGTGCAAACCATCGTCCGAACCATCCACCAAGGCTGGCGACAGATACACATGGTCAATTTGTTCCCATTTTCCTTTATAACGATAACTACCACCCAAATCACCCGTGATGCACACCATACCGCTCTTGCTTGCGAGAGGAAGCAGTGCCTTGCTTTGCGGAGTATCATTGAAGTCGCCCATCAACACTATGCGCGGTACCTTGCGCAATGCTACCACAGAGTCTATCGTCTCGCACACAAGCCCCACCACCCTACTTCTCAGACGATCGGCCTTACGACCATTGAGACGACTGGGCAAATGACAAACCAACACATCGAGCGTATCACCCGTATGCAACACACCACTAACACATAGCACATCACGCACATGGCTATCCTTAGGCGCATGGATTACAGGAAGACGTAGTGCATGATATGCAAAAGGCCGAAAGGTGGTAGGCTTATACATCAGTGCCACATCTATACCACGCGTATCAGCAGAGGAAGTCATCAGAAAGCTGTACCTTACAGAACGTAACGAAGAACGACAGGTTAGATCATGTAACACGCTATCATTCTCCACTTCACACAAAGCCACGAAATCCGGAGATCGATCACCTCCTACTGCTGCAATAGCACGGCTCACCGATTGTAGTTTCTGCCAATAGCGATAGGGGTTCCAATGACGCAACGAAGTAGGAAGAAAGGCTTCATCTTGAACAAGCGAGTCATCCACGCAATCAAAGAGGTTCTCCACATTATAGCTCATGAAACGGATACGCTCTTGAGCAAATAACGCTATAACCGATAGTACTAAAACAAACAAAACCTCACTCCTTCTCCTCCACATACTCCATATATTGATAGCATCCAGCATCTACACCACCTACAGGACGTAGCATTCCATCTTTGTCGTAAGGAAGTATACCGAGATACTCATCCGAAGCGATACCACGTGCCGAAGAAAGCGAATCAAGATGAAAATCAAAAACAAAATTATTATAATCAACTGTACGAAAGTTTGAACGGCCATACGCCATACTATCCATATGTTCCCATACAATATGGGCAAAATGCAACGAATCGGGATTTCGAGCTTCATCCCTAGAATTGATCAGTGAATGAGCAAAGACAAATTGTGCATAAGAAGAGTAGTCAACTGTATCAGTTTTCTCCACAACAACACCCATCAGTTCATCATCTTTAGATCCAGTAATGACACTATTGATAAAGTGCACCCCCTGTAACGGATATAGAGCCTGCTCTTCCTCCGCATAGTTCGATATATACACAGCCACACCGCGATTATTTTTCCAAGGGAAGAAGTTAGCTATTGTGCAATGCAAGAAAGTCATTTGTCCTCCGAGGATATTCACGCAATGTCCTCCTGCATTGGTGAAGAGGCTATTCGAAAATGAAGCCTTACACTGTGTCAACTGCAATGCATCCTCATCAACATTATGTATTTGACTATCCTGCATCACAATCTTGTAGCGTTCCATGCTACTTCCCTTAGCCTTCAATCCGTAAAGACCGCTATGTATATCGCAGGATACAAAAAGATTGTCATAACTTGTCTCATGTAACGTAATACCACCCCACTGCCCAGATATACGATCATAAGGGAGATAAGAGAACATTCGATCAGTACGTGCACCACGGAAAACCACAGGTTCTTCTACCGTACCAATTGCTTCAACACGACCATACACTTGCATTTCCGCCTTATCGGCAAAGTATAGCTTCGCACCAGGCTGTATGAAGAGCGTGTTTCCCTCCTCTATCCGAAGGCTATCATAGACGAGATATGGCCTCTGCGCCGTGAGCTGCCTATCAGTATCAACCACAAGTCCGCGCAGTATCGTAGCATCCTGTCCCCAAGCTGTTAGATGCACATGCTGTGTTGTACCACTATCAAGCACAAAGCACAGCGAATCAAAAACTTCAAAGGGAACATTCATTCCACGAGGATCTATAGTAACTTCCACAAACACATACATACTATCACCACCACGCACCACCACATCGTTGAATGTATTCCCCGACATGCCATCAAGGTTCACTCGATAGGGCGATTCATCTCCCCCCGCCAACCAAGCCTGTGCTATACGCAAGTCACCCACATGCCGATTATATATTAAAAAAGCACAAGTAGCAGAACTTACCTCTGTAAAAAGTGTATCAAACGAGATTGTATCTGACGAGAATGTCAATCGATGTGAAGGATTTACCGTAAAGCCACGTTCTTCACTACATCCGACCACAGCCATTACCGTTACAAGGGTAATCCACACACACCACATTCTTACCTTACTCACCATAATAATATATAACTATATATGAATTATAACGAAAAAGGCTACGATATATTGTAAGCGAAAGGGGGATTAACACACTTACCGACCTTGAAGAACAGACTATACCAATAAGACAAACCGGGTTCACCAATAAAAACAATGATGAGAGCATGCTCTCATCATTGAATAACAACTATTGTCCCAACCTAAATTGGAAACCACATTACATCATCAGCCTTTTACTGGTGCATTCTCCAACACCGCCACGAGGTGTCTCCACCACAACTCTACGGTGGGGATGAGCAGGCGCTCGTCAGGTGAGTGTACGCCACGCATGGTGGGGCCGAACGAGATCATATCCAAGTGGGGGTATTTCTCCAAGAAGAGTCCGCACTCGAGACCTGCGTGGATGGCCTTCACCTTAGGCTCCTTATCGAAGAGTTGCTTGTAGGTAGCGATAGCAACCTGCAGAATCTCCGACTTGGCATTGGGTTTCCAACCGGGGTAGCCCTCACCTACCTCAACGGCAGCACCAGCAAGTTCAAACACGGCACGCACCGAGTCGGCCACATCCTTCTTGCCCGAAGCCGATGAGCTTCGCTGTGAGAGCACAATCTTCACTTCGCCATCAGCCATGCGCACTGAGGCGAGGTTGCTTGAGGTCTCTACCAAGCCAGGCACATCGTTGCTCATGGCAAACACGCCATTGAACACACCGTGCAAAGCACGCAAGAGGTTACCCATGGTTGCCTTGTCCATGGCTGTAGCCATGGCATCGGTAGACTCCATGGTGAACTGAGCCTTGGTTTCGATAGCGGCATACTCGGCCTCTACCTCGGCAGCAAACACATTGAAGTCGACACGCACATCCTCCTTATCCTTCCAGGGCACTGCGCAGATGGCCATAGCCTCACGGGGTATAGCGTTATGCTTATTTCCACCCTCTATATAAGAAAGGTAGAGGTCGTACTTCTCGGAAGCTGTGCAGAGGAAACGGTTGAGCACCTTATTGGCATTGGCATGGCCCTTGTTGATATCGTCGCCACTATGGCCACCAAGAAGATTGTTGACAACGACCTTAAAGGCAAAGTAACCCTCGGGCACAGCCACCTCGCTATAGGTGAAGGTAGCATCGGTACGTACACCACCGGCACATCCGATGAAGATTTCGCCCTCGTCCTCAGAGTCGAGGTTGAGCAGGATATCACCATTCATAAAGCCGCTCTGCATGGCCATAGCACCCGTGAGACCGGTCTCCTCATCAACGGTAAACACGCACTCGATAGGACCATGCTTGATACTATCATCGGTGAGCACGGCAAGTGCAGCAGCCACACCGATACCATTATCGGCACCCAGTGTTGTGCCATCGGCCTTGAGCCAGTCGCCATCGACAACGAGACGGATGGGGTCGGTCATGAAGTCGTGATTAACGCCCTTGTTGCTCTCACACACCATATCCATGTGCGACTGCAGGATGATGGCCTTGCGGTTTTCCATACCAGGTGTGGCGGGCTTGCTGATAACGACGTTGCCAGCCTCATCGACCTTGGTGGCCAAGCCGCGCGACTCGCCGAACTGACGCAACCAAGCACTCATCTTCTCCTCATGCTTCGAAGGATGAGGGATGCCACAAATTTCTTCAAAATAGCCAAACAGAGTTGACGGTTTCAAGTTTTCTGTCTTCATTTCACAAATTATTCTATCAAATTATACATGCAGAAGGGCAAATTACAATTAATGTTCATTTCTTTCACTTGCTGAAAAATATCAATGCAAGCTTTACATTTTGCTCGTTTATTCGTATCTTTGCACTTCAAATGCGAAAAATATTCAAAGGCTTCGCATGGCAAAGTTAAGAAAATGATACGTTTATTCCTAATTTCTCTGCTGATAATTGCAGTGTGCATGGTGTTAATGAGTGTTACCATCCTGATAAAGAAGGGGGGACGATTTCCTAACACCCATGTGTGCGGCAACAAGCACTTGCGCAAAAAGGGCATCACCAGTGCGCAAACCCAAGACAAGCAAGCTCAGCGCGAAAATCGAATGGCTGTAAAGGAGAAACGTTACAGGACTGACAATGAATAAGTAATACAAAACAATCCAACAAAAAACAATGAAAAGTATCAAAGCAATCGCTATCGCACTCTGTACAGCAGCAACCACACTAACATTTACTCAGTGCACCAATGCTCCTCAGCAAGCGCCCGTCGTAAACCAAGTGGTATGTGACAGTACCCCCCAACTCAAAATTGCCTACGTAGACATCGACACACTGCTCACCAACTATGATCTTTGGATTGAGCTCAACGAGGAGATGATACGTAAGGAGGAAAATGTGCGTGCCACACTGAACGAAAAAGCAAAAAAACTGCAAGCAGACTATGAGGAATTTGAGCGCAAGCTCAACAACAACGCTTTTGCCACACGCGAGCGTGCCGAAGCTGAGCAAAACCGCATACTCAAGCAGCGCGAAGATTTAGAAATCCTACAGGAACGCTTGACCAATGAACTCGCCATAGAGAACAACAAAAACAGCCTACTCTTCCGTGACTCCATCAACGCCTACGTACGCGACTACAACAAGACACACGGATACAATATAATACTAAGCCGTTTGGGTGACAACATCCTCTACATCGACAACGCGATGAACATCACACAAGAAATCACCGATGGTTTGAATGCACGCCACAAGGCTTATAAGAAATAAAAAACCAAACATCCAATCTTAAGAATCGACACACAATGATTAAGGGCGCACTTAGGTGCGCCCTTAATCATAATCCTCATTTATATATCAGAAATATACAAGGTATCTTATCAATGGCCGGACGCGTTCCCTTCCACTCAGCTATAGTACGAGTAATTGCATACTCCCCCTCACAAGTAAGATTGGCCGCAATACACAATTTCGTTTGCGGACGACATATACGAAGGATATCATCAAACATCTTAAGATTACGATAAGGAGTTTCTATGAAGAGTTGTGTCTGATGTTCGGCATAAGCACGTGTCTCAAGTTGTTTCAACGTTTTGGAACGCTCACCACCATCAATGGGCAAGTAACCATGAAATGCAAAACTCTGTCCGTTGAAGCCTGAGACCATAATACTGAGAATGATACTCGAAGGTCCTACAAGAGGCACCACCTTCAACTTCTTCCGTTGAGCTATTGCCACCACATCTGCTCCGGGGTCAGCGACAGCGGGACAACCGGCCTCAGATATTACCCCCATGGGACAACCTTCCTGAAGTGGTACCAGATAGGAAGCTATCGCTTCAGATGAGGTATGCTTGTTGAGCTCATAAAAAGTAAGTTCATCGATATTTATCTCGCGATCGACCTTCTTAAGGAAACGACGAGCCGAGCGCACATCCTCTACGATAAAATGACGTATTCTCATTATAATATCGTGATTATACGAGGGCAGCACCTTCTCGATAGACGTATCTCCCAAAGTACAGGGGATAAGATATAAGGCTGTTTCTAAAGCTGTAGTGTCCATATCATTCATATATATTAAACAATGCAAACTTACAAAAAAGTTCGGAATATCACAGCATCTTATGATGAGTAATGCATGATGGCAGCTCCTCCAAGTAGTGCGTAACCATAATAAGCGTCTTCTCTTGACGAGAGCAGAACGCATCAATAACATCTCTCACACGTTCACGATTTGCAGTATCCAAACCATGAAGAGGTTCATCAAGAATAAGCAATTCCGGATCCTTTACAAAGGCACGAGCCAGCAACACCAAACGCTGTTCACCCGAAGAAAGCGTAAGAAAAGTACGCGAAGCCAATTCCTCAATACCAAAGACACGCATCCATGCCAAACACACAGCTGTATGCTCGGGACGCGGACGCACGTATAGGCCTATACTATCGTGCAATCCCGAAGCCACAATTTCGATCGCAGGAAGATCTTTGAGATAGGCACGATGCATCTCGGGAGACACATAACCAATGCGGCGCTTGATATCCCAGATACTTTCTCCTGTACCACGCTTGCGACCAAAGAGACTGATATCACAAGCATAGGACTGAGGATTGTCGGCACACACCAATCCTAGAAGAGCAGATTTTCCACTACCATTCCTACCATGCAGCGCCCAACGCTCACCACGGAGTACCTCCCAATCCAAATGTTCAAAGATTGCACGATTGCCATAACGCAGAGTTACGTCACGAATAGATATAACAATAGGGACTCCACCATCACTTTGCCCACCGCCAATAGACAACAATAAAGGAAGCTCTACAGATTGAGACACAACCGCCTCTTTCGAAGAGAAAACACCTCTCTCCACCTTTTCCCCCACTACCCTGTTATATACAGGTACCACATGCGTGATAAAGTCGGGGATTTCCTCCTCACGGGAGAGCACCAGCACCAACTGCAAACCACGATCCAAGATCAGCTGCTGGAACAACAAGCGCAACTGATCACGCGTAGTGCTGTCGAGCCCGATGAAGGGATTATCCACAATGAGTACACGCGGATTAGTCTGAAGCGCCTTTGCAATCTGTAGGCGGCGAAGCTCACCACTGGACAACATCACCAGTTGTTTATCGAGTAGAGTATCAACTTCCAGATAGCGATACAGCTGCATAGTCTCATCGGTGAGCAAAAGCACCTCACGCACCATAGGAGAGAGTTCCACATCCTGCGAATGCCAGCGCTGCTGATAATAGTAGTTAGAGTCAGCATCTCCATAGCTGTCGCGAAAAGCCACATAATGCATATTCTCATAGGTCATGCGATGATTATATATACCAAAGTCATACTTCACCTCATTTATCAGCAACGGATAGCGTCCAATAAGCGTATTGACCAACAAAGATTTTCCGCTACCATTGGGACCAACAATAGCCAGCTGTTCTCCTTCGCAGAGTGCAAAATGTATAGGTTCAGCCATCCGATACAGAGGATGGCGCGCTACACCATGTACGACCTCAACCAATTTTCTACTCATATCTAATACTAAATAAAAGGCATCCTACATGCGTAGAATGCCTTTATACAATTGGAACAAACTATTACTTCAATATCTCAGCCAACTTCTCCTGGATAGCATCGCCACGAAGATTGCGAGCGAGAATAGTACCATCCTTAGCCACAAGTACGGTAGCGGGGATAGAGTTGACACCATACAACTTGGCTCCGGCACAGTTCCAACCCTGAAGGTCTGAGAGCTGCGGCCACTCAATATTGAGATCAGCTATTGCTTTTACCCATGCATCCTTGCTATTGTCAAGCGAAATACCAATGATACCGAAACCTTTGCTCTTATATGCTGCATACGCTTCCTTCACAGCAGGCATCTCTGCACGACAGGGACCGCACCAACTTGCCCAAAAATCGATTAAAGTAACTTCATTCGCGGCTATATACTCCGAGAGGGTATGCATAGTTCCCTCCACATCGGCCATCTCGAAATCCTTGAAGGGCTTACCCACAGCTGTCTCGAGTGAAATGTCGTTTTGTGCCTTGATTCTCTGCAAACGGGTATTTGTAGGGAAGGTTGCGATATAGTCTTCGAGCACAGGAGCCAGCTCTTCAGGACTATAATAATAATAGCTGTTGCAGAGGTTGTAGAGACCGAAGTCATTGCCTACATTATCAGCAATACTGTTCTTGACAGCTTGATAGTACTTCTCCTCAAATCCCGCCATCTGCTTCTTCACCTCTTCTTTCTCTGCATCAGAGAGTTCGGGGTTCTGAGCATTCTTAACAATCTCGGCATATTCGTCCTCAAGAGCCTTCATGTCGCTCATGAATGCCTCGTAAGCATTGTTATTGGGAGTTCCAAGAGCATAAGCCATCTGTCCAAGCTGCAAATCAATCTTTATCTGTCCAGGTTCAAGAAAGAACTGGCAGAAAGCATCACCAATGCTTACAGCAGCTACTTGCACGCTATCGGCCACACCCTTCAGTTCAAACTCACCATTCACTACCGGCACCTTCTGCACATCGACCAACTTACGACCGTCAATAAGCTGCAGGCTTACCGAATCACCCTCGCTGGCAGCGCTAAATGTACCAGTAATCACATATGTATTCTTATCTTGACAAGCAACGAAAGCCAAGGCTGCAACAGCCATCATTCCTATTTTTTTCATCATAAAGACTGCAATATTAGATAATGTACTGTGAACTGATAGATTCGTTAGACATCACGCGACGGATAGTCTCAGCAAAGATAGGAGCGATAGAGAGCTGCTTGAGCTTAGCGCAATCCTTACTGAAAGGAATACTGTTGGTGAACACTATCTCCTCAAGCTTAGAATCTGTCACACGCTCGGGAGCAGGGCCAGACATCACACAGTGTGAAGCGATAGCACGAACAGACTTAGCGCCAGCCTCGAACATCACATCGGCAGCCTTACAGATAGTACCTGCAGTATCCACGATATCGTCAACGAGGATTACGTTCTTGCCTTCCACATCACCGATAATCTGAATAGACTCTACTTGGTTAGCCTTGGCACGTGTCTTATGACAGAGCACGAGGGGTACATGCAGATACTTAGAGTAGCTGCTGGCACGCTTACTACCACCCACGTCAGGAGTAGCAATCACGAGATCTTCAAGATTGAGAGACTGGATATAGGGAACAAACACATTCGATGCATAGAGATGATCCACGGGTACATCGAAGAAGCCCTGAATCTGGTCAGCATGAAGATCCATGGTAATGATACGATCAACACCAGCCACGCTGAGAATATCAGCCACGAGTTTTGCACCAATCGATACACGGGGTTTATCCTTGCGGTCCTGACGTGCCCAACCGAAATAGGGCATTACAGCGATGATACTATGTGCCGAAGCGCGCTTGGCTGCATCGATCATCAGGAGAAGTTCCATGAGATTGTCTGAATTGGGGAAGGTCGACTGTACCAAGAACACATCTTTACCACGTACTGACTCTTCGTACGATACAGCAAACTCTCCGTCTGCAAAATGAGTAATAATCATGTTACCCAACTTGCAACCCAACTCGTCGCAAATCTGCTCTGCAAGGTATCTCGACTTTGTGCCAGAGAATACCATAAAAGGTCTATTTGAATTCATTATTTATAGATGATAATGTGATTATGTGTTATATTGACGACAAAAGTACACAATAATGTTTAATTGAAGAAACTTTTCCACAAAAATTGTGTTTACATTATCCTCTGTCATCCCTTTGCCATCTTACATCCAACAGCAACGAGGGTGTGTCGCGACACACCCTCGTACATATCCGTTCATCTTTTAGCTTCAGCAATCAGTAGCGTTCATCATCATCACGTTTACCGCGCCACCCGGAGGTGTCATGGGCATCACGTTCTCACCCTGCATGATAGCAACCTCAAGTAGGTACGGTCCATCGGTGGTGAGCATAGCGTGGATAGCATCAGCAAGATCAGCACGTTCTGTGACAGTTTGCGAGGGGATGCTATAAGCCTCAGCTATCTTCATGTAGTCGGGATTGGCCATCGGGGTAAAAGAGTAGCGCTTGCCAAAAAAGAGTTCCTGCCACTGGCGCACGTTACCCAGGTAGTTGTTGTTGAGCAAAATCATCTTTACCGGTGCGCCAGTCTCCATGATAGTACCAAACTCCTGGATACTCATCTGTATGCCACCGTCGCCCATGAAGAGACATACGGTGCGGTCGGGAGCACCAAAGGTCGCACCAATGGCAGCAGGGATACCGAATCCCATCGTACCCAATCCACCCGAAGTGATGATGCTACGCTTCTGTGTGTACTGGAAGTAACGGGCCGACATCATCTGGTTCTGACCTACATCAGTTACAAGGATGGCCTTGTTGCCCGAAGCCTCGCTCACGGCACGGGCTACCTCACCCATGCGCAACGGTCCCTCTTCGGGATGTATGGCCTCACGGATGACTTCGTTATACTCTTTCTCCTCGTAGGGAGCAAAGCTGTCAATCCACGCGGTATGTTTGCGCTCTTCGATGGCTGCGGTGAGACGTGCGAGGGTGTCCTTGCAATCGCCC
>JAZRMG010000115.1:0-8751 GCA_045647345.1 Bacteroidaceae bacterium
CAATTACTAAATTCTTTTGCATAACTTTATACAGCTTTCACGAATTTGGCCGCAAAAGTAGACAAAAAAAATCAATCCCTATTATAATATAGGTATAAAAGTGCCTTTTTTGAGGATTTTTTAGAACTTGAAGACCGCACCTGCCAGAACGTTTATACCTTGCGAAGGATATCCTGAGTAGTGCTGGTAGCGGCGGTTTAGCAAATTATGCCCGTCAAGGAAGAACGACAATCTATCATTCATCGCATAACGTGCTCCAAGGCTCCAATTGACAATAGCACGCTCCTCGTCGCCTGTAAACTGCACAATACGACAATCTGTATGTACATGTAATCCAGGAATAATACGTACCTGAGAAGACACATTAACATCCAGTCGAGGAGCACGAGCCAATACTGCACGATCAGCACGCACCATCCAATGGCTGAAGGTCCCCTCTGCCGAAATTCTGAACAAATCTTTATAGGCATAGTTCATATGGACATCGGCAAACGCGACATTTGCATCGTGATTAACAATTCCCGTATACACTATACCAACCGAATCAGAATCCATCTGAAACAGAGCATTGTCAATCATCTTGAATCCACCACCAAGACGAACATGAAATCCCTCCATTACACGCACATTACCTGCAATTCTAGCATTAAGGTATGTGTAACTGGGAATCAGCTGCGCATCAGTGGCCCAATAAGGTGACATACTGTGTAAGGCACCGAACGTGGGTAATGAGCGACCACCATCGACAATTACATCTGCAGAAAAAAACTTACCAGGTGTGTAGGACACCTTGAGATTAGGAGAGGCCTGTACAGCAGAGCCTATGCGCGTCATAAAGTCAAAATTGGCACCTACAACAAAATCAAAATCACCACGTACGTAGTTCCACTGAGGAGCTATCCCCAAAGACAAATAGTTGCGATAATCGGACAAACCATGATAAGCCATCCAGTCACCACGCAGAGTAACAGAGGGCATACCCCACTCATAAAGGTCAACACCTAACATTGCCTCCGTATGGGAATGAACTTCTCCATTCTTATTTGCACTGCCCCAATAGTATTGTTGGCTATAATCAGTATAGAAACCCTGCACACGATAGTAATAATGCTCTTTCAAACTGCCACGCAAATGTATGCCTGCAGACACCTTACCTGCCAATTGTGATTCTGTGAATCCTAAGGTAGCATCATAATCGCTGTTCGTGAGGTAATTGAATGCATAGCGCGCAGCATTGACATCTACATCCAATGCAGCCTTGCCCAACTTGAGCGAATAGCGTGCCCCTAAATCCATATCATACAGATAGGAACGCCAACGCGTATCGTCCTCACGACGTATATTACCATTCCATCCATCTATGCGGGCATCGAGAGCCAATCCGTTATTATTATTTATCGCCCATTGGTATGCCGCCAAACCATTCAGATTGTTGTGACTTCCGTAGCCCAAATGCACATAACCTGGACGCCCTTTCTCGCTATAAGGCTGCACTGCTTCGGCATGCTGGGGGATACGTTCGAAACGAGAAATAGGGATGCTCTCATCGGCATACACTATAGTTTCGGATTTCATCACAGGCTCCGATTCCTCGGGAATAAAGTTGCGTTTCAATGCACCCGCGACAACAGGGTTATAGGTACTTTCTACAAGGACCATACGGTTGATTGTGTCATTGTGTGCAGAAGTCTGCGCCATACCTGTAGCCACAACCGACAAAGAGGCCAACAGGGTTATCATATATCTATTAATTCTCATACCTTCCATTATTGATTATTAGCAGCTGAATCCAAAGCATCGAGCCGCACCTTTATCATTTTTGCAATATCATCATCAGCCTTATAGCTCTGTTTGAGCGAAAGTAAGTACTGACGTGCCTCAATATTCATACCCTTCTTCACATACACATCTGACAATAACACAAAGCTACGGGCCAACCAATAGCTGTGCGGAGTACTCACATTGATGTAGTCGAGAACCTCGTTCTCGGCTTTATCGTATTGGTGCATATCATAATAGAGTTGTGCCAACAGATACTTCGCCTCGGCACCATACACATTACGGGTATCAGCGGAAAGTGCTTTCAAGTCTACAACAGCCGCATCGTTCTTCGCTTTTCCCTGATAAGCCTTGGCACGATAGTAGCGCAACTCCACCGCAGTCTCGGGTGCGAGGTGTGCATTAGACAACACTCCTGCAGTACGTTCTATAATTAGATCATACTTGTTCAAAGTATATGCCGATCGCAACAGATAGGTCTGCGCATGAAGTTTTGTAGACGGATTATTGGTGATCGACACCAAATCATCATAAGCATCAAGAGCCGCCTTGTAATCTTTGCGATTGTATGAAAGGTCAGCCACCATACGGGTAGCCTCCTCAAAATACCTGCTGTTCTTGCGTCTGGCCACACGTTGCAAATACTTGAGCGCATCATCATAACGACCTTGCTTATAGTAGATGCAACCCAGATAATACTGCGCATCATTCACGTAAGCGCCATCTGCAAATTGTTCGAGATACTTGGCAAAACCCTCTATGGCCTTCTTCTCCTCACCACGAACATAAGCGAGTTCAGCAGCCTTATAGGCGAGTGAGTCATGCTCGTTAACATCGACAGTCACCATTCCCTTTGTCTGCGTAGCAAAGTCTATGTAGCTGTCCACCATATTCTCCTCCACATAGAGGTTCTTCAGATCACGCATGGCCACATCGGCCTGCTCGCTACCAGGATAGTTAAGAATAACCATCTTATAAGCCTTAATGGCTGGACGTATCTGATCATTCTGATAATAGATGAGTGCAATTTCATTTCCTGCCTTCGGAGCATACTGACTCTTTGGAAAGCGCTCAGTCAACTGCTGAAACGAACGAATAGCCAAGTCAGCATTATCCAACTGCACATACGCACGCCCCTTTTCATAGAGAGCATCGTCAAGATAGTCAGACTGTGGATAATTCTCGAGCAGATAGGTCAACGTTCCTACCTTTTCTGTATACCGGCCGGTAAGTCCCTGTGCAAATGCCTTCTGATACAGTGCATAATCGGCAATCGAAGGTTCTACCTCCACCACTCTACCATACGCCTCCTCTGCTGCACCATATTGGCGTGCCTGATAATAGCAATCTCCAATACGCATCTGGGCATCAGCCAACGTTGTCTTGTCTATCACACCCGACGTTGCAATGGGAGACTGAAGCAGTAAGTTGAAATGCTTGAAAGCCTCCTGATACTTCTCTTGTACGAACTGTGCATAACCTGCCCCATAGAGACCCAACGCATAGGTACGTCCGCTACGTTCACCTGTCAAGGAGAGGTACATAGCATAATCCTTTGCAGCCTGATGATAATTTCCATTACGATAATAGGCCTCACCTCGCCAAAAGAAGGCATCGGCCTTCATTTGCTTGTTGTATTCTCCTAACGTAAGCGACTCGTTAAATTTCGCTACAGCCAGATCAAGATTTCCATTGGCAAACAACTCAGTACCAGCCTTATACAGCAATGCCTGCTTAGCCTCTAACACCACAGCACTGGGACGCTTTATCTTGGCAATAGAGCGCAAAGCCGCATCATAGTTTTTAGTATTCATATAAGTTTCCACGAGATAGCTGTTTACCCTATCTGCATATACCGATGTAGGGAACTCGTTAAGAAAACCTTCCAATATGGAAACCGACTCGCCGAAACCAGTATACGAAGTCTCATGCACACACACTGTATAGTTATACATCGCCCTCTCACGCAACTGGGCATCGGCAGTCATCGCAGCAGCTTGTTCGAAGCAGAGGCGAGCTTTGTTCTTATCATTGAGCGCAAGGTACGAAAGACCCGCATGGAGCTGTGCGCTCTGCGCTATGACATCATTGCCATCAGTTATCATGGCAAACACTTCAGGAGCACGTAGATGTTCACCCGAATTAAAGTGCGACATGCCCAATTGGTACAGCACCTCACGCTTGGGAGTATCTGCTTCAGCTAGATACTCCTCGAGCACCACTGCAGCCGAAAGATAACGTCGCTGACCGTAAAGGGCTTCACCCTGAATGCGCTTCATCTCCAATGTGAGTTCATCCCTACCCTGTTCATCCAAATAAGCTACTGCCATTCGCTCTGCATCGGCGTACTCCTTAGTAGCAAGCGCTATTTCGGCCAAGTAGTAACACGACTGACGTTTATATTGAGCAGCATCTTTAGTCTTGGAGAACCCCTCCTCGGCAATTTCATAACGTTTCGTCTTCATATTGGCATAGGCTGCATAGAAGGTGGCTTCCATGTCATAGAGGTCGCTCACCACATCCAATATGGCCAGTTGAGCCTCAGCCTCATCGTAGCGTTGCTCCTCCATAAGAGACAATGCATATACCAAGATCAAGTAATCACGCTCAGCATCGGCCAACATATCGGGATCGATCTCAGCCATGCCACTAGTCACTTGGCTAAAATTTCCTTGTGCATAATGGCTCATTAGCGCCAAAGCACGCATACGGTTTAATTCAGGAGCATCGGGATAGTCTATAAGATACTTTTCAATAATACCTGTCGCTGTTGCAGGATTACGATGATAGCCTATGAGTGTAAGTAAAGCTGCAGCTTCACGTTCCTGCACATCAGTAGCTCCATTCTCCAGCACCCTCATCAGTAACTCTTCAGCCATACCATAACATTTCTCATGATACAGCAGCCGTGCTTCCTGCAACATTCTCTCGGGCACATCGGCACACACATAATTACTGCTCGCAGTGCCTACATTTTGGGCGTGCACAGCCAGCCCAACACATAAGAGATATAATAATATAATATGTTTTTTCATCACGCTTAGGGATATATTATGTTATTTCGTTGCAAATATACAAACAAACGAGCAAGAAATATGAAGCTTGCTTCAATATTTTTTACGACGAGTGCCATAAATATTAGTTGTTACAACAGGCTTCATTAAATAAAACAGAGAAAGAAATGTTCACTCTTTTTTATCCCACACCACACCCTAACACTTACAATATACCATAAATACATGGGAAAGAAATAAAAAAATCACTTTTCTCCTTGTAAATTCAAAAAAAGGTATTACCTTTGCATCGTCTTTCAAAAGAAGACGCCCAGATGGCGGAATCGGTAGACGCGCTGGTCTCAAACACCAGTGGGGAAACCCATCCCGGTTCGACCCCGGGTCTGGGTACACGCAAGAAGAGCTTCAGCATGCTGAAGCTCTTTTCTTTTATTAGATATTCGCTAGAAACTTGGTAAAACCTATCTGCAAATACAGTCTCGCCATACAAAAAAAATAGCAGACAGGCCATAACCCATCTGCTAAATCCAATTAATTTCCTCCCCTACTCCCATTCATGCACTATCTACAGAAGACACATACTATGTCTGTGCATGCTTTGCCTTATAGGCAAGGGCATAGAGGCGCATCTGCTTCACCATCGCTACGAGGCCATTACTACGGGTAGGCGATAGATGCTCTTTGAGACCAATCTCCTCGATGAAGTAGAGGTCGGCATCGGCAATTTCTTCGGCAGAGTGGCCAGAGAGCACCTTTACCAAGAGACTCACGATTCCCTTGACGATGAGGGCATCGCTCTCGGCTTGGAAGATGAGGCGGCCGTCCACCTCGTCAGCTTGCAGCCATACGCGGCTTTGGCAGCCTTCGATGAGGTTGCTGTCGGTCTTATACTCCTCGGGGAGGGGTTCCTGCTCGCTACCGAGGTCGATGAGGAGTTGGTACTTGTCCATCCAGTCGTCCAGTTCGCTGAACTCTTCGATGATTTGGTCTTGTATTTCGTTGATGGTCATCATGTGAATTTACAATTTTACGATTTACAAATTACAATTTAATTGCGATTTGACATTCCTGTTTTTACTTTTCGTGATAGATCACCTGCAACACGGTCTGTCCTACGGCACGGAGCACGGTGGGGTCGATGTTCTCCATGGTGTCATCCATGGTGTGCCAAGTGGGCGCAAAGCCTGTTTCGGGATAATGGCCTATGATGTCGATGCAGGGTATGCGGGCAAGCTGGTTGATGGGAAGGTGGTCATCAGTAATCACTCCACCATCGGCATAAGGGAACCACTGGCCGCTGCCACTGGCGTGGGCTGAAGCCCACACCTTATCTACGATGTGCTTTGCGAAATAATCAGAGTAGCCTTCGCGATGGAAGCGGGCATCCTTGCCACCTACCATATCGAGCAATATGCCGAAGCGTGCCATATAGCCCTCTGTGTGGGGTACACGTGCCCAGTACTGTGAGCCGAGACACCATGCCATACCTTCTACCTTCTCGTTACTGTTTTCATGCCCGCCATAGTCTTCGGCATCAAAGAAGATGATGTCTATTCCGATATCTGTAGGATGGGACTTCAGTTGGCGTGCTACTTCGAGGAGTACACCTACGCCGCTGGCACCATCATTGGCACCAAGGATGGGCGTGTAGTGATTCTTGGGGTCAGGGTCGGCATCGGCCCAGGGGCGACTGTCCCAATGGGCACACAGCAACACACGCTTCTTCAGTTCAGGTTTGTAAGAGCCGATGATATTGCGGGCAGCAAGTACAGTGCCGTCATAAGCGCGTAAAGTAACGTTTTGTGCTGTCACCTGTGCCCCGAGTCGCTCAAGTTCGCTCTCGAGCCAATCGCCACAGGCTCGGTGTGCTTCGCTGTTAGGCACGCGAGGACCAAAGGCAACCTGTGCGGCTGTGTAGTGGTAGGCGCTATCGGCATTGAAGGCGGGTACTACCACAGCTGCTTGGGGCTGTTCGGCAGGCTTGGGTTGCTTGCTTCCGCAAGCAGTAAAAAGCAAGACAAAGAAGACCCACCCCCGGACTCGCAAGCGAGACTCCTTGGTGCTGATAAACCAGCAGTCGTCGCTACCGACGCTTTCATACCGCATCGGCCCTCTATGGAGGGGCTTTGCGGACATCACAGCCTTCTTTACTTTATTGAAAAAATCTAACATGAAAAATCTATCCTATAACTCCCCCCCATAGAGGGAGGGGTTGGGTCTCCCTTACTTGTTCAACTTCCAGGTACATCCCTCCTTGGTATCCTTAATCTCGAAGCCAAGGGCAGCAAGCTCGTTGCGTATCTTGTCGCTAGTAGCCCAGTCCTTATTGGCCTTGGCGATGGCACGCTGCTCGAGTAGCATGTCTACCACCTTGCCGAATGCCTCTTCGCGACCACTATTGTCGCCACTCTGCTGAGCTTGTAAACCGAGTATATCGAAGAGGAATACCGAGAATACCTCCTTCAGTTCGGCTAGGTCGGCAGCGTTGATGGTAGCCTTCTTGTCGGCCACCTGATTGATGAGGCGCGATGCGTCGAAGAGATGGCTGATGACGATGGGCGTGTTGAGGTCGTCGCTCATGGCCTCGTAGCACTTGGCGCGGAGGCCGCTTACATCTACCGTTGAGGTGTCAGAGGGAGTGAGGCGCTCGAGGCTGCTCCATGCTTCGAGCAGGCGGTTGAGGCCCTTCTCCGATGCCTGCAAAGCCTCGTTGCCGAAGTCTACTGTGCTGCGGTAGTGGGCCTGCAGGATGAAGAAACGGATAGTCATGGGGCTATAAGCCTGTTCCAGCAGGGGGTGTGAGCCAGCGAAGAACTCGCTCAGGTTGATGAAGTTGTTGTATGACTTACCCATCTTCTGTCCGTTGATGGTGATCATGTTGTTGTGCATCCAGTAGTGTACCATATCGTCGCCCTGGCTGGCTACACTCTGTGCTATCTCACATTCGTGGTGAGGGAAGACGAGGTCCATGCCACCACCGTGGATGTCAAAGTGCTCGCCCAGGTATTTTTTACCCATTGCTGTGCACTCGCAGTGCCATCCGGGGAAGCCGTCGCTCCAGGGTGAGGGCCAGCGCATGATATGTTCGGGCTGTGCCTTCTTCCACAGGGCAAAGTCCACAGGGTTGCGCTTCTCGCTCTGTCCGTCGAGGTTGTCGCGGCTGGTGTTGAGCACATCGTCGAGGTTGCGGCCCGAGAGCTTGCCGTAGCGGTGGTCGCGGTTGTACTTCTCCACATCGAAGTATACCGAGCCCTCGCTCTCATAGGCATAGCCATTGTCGAGAATCTCCTTCACCAAAGCAATCTGCTCGATGATATGACCCGATGCGTGTGGCTCGATGCTGGGGGGCAACACATTGAGTGCCTCCATGGCCTTGTGGTAGCGGTTCAGGTAGTGCTGCACCACCTCCATGGGCTCAAGCTGCTCCAGGCGTGCCTTCTTGGCCACCTTATCTTCGCCCTCATCGGCATCGTGCTCCAAGTGGCCTACGTCAGTGATGTTGCGCACATAGCGCACCTTGTAGCCCAAGTGCTGCAGGTAGCGGAAGAGGATGTCAAAGGTGATGGCGGGGCGGGCATGGCCCAAATGAGCATCGCCATATACTGTAGGACCGCAAACATACATGCCCACACGACCTTCGTGCAGGGGTTTGAACAGCTCCTTCTGTCTCGTAAGTGTATTGTAAACAAATAATTCTTGTTGCATAACTATATATATTGATATTATGAGGCAAAATTACAAATAAAGTTTGGAAACGGGAAATCAAGTCCCTATTATATATAGTTATAAAACAAAAAATGACAGCAAACGCACGGTGATCAAAGTATTTTGCGTATCTTCGCAAGTGAACGGTAAACGTTGAATGGTGAACGGTGAATGAACCCGTCCGGCAGGCAACTCATAACTCCTAATTCCTAACTCCTAATTCCTAATTAAAAAACATGGTCCTCAATTATAT
>JAZRMG010000116.1:0-4783 GCA_045647345.1 Bacteroidaceae bacterium
TCTCGGTCTCGTAGGTTTGTTCTCAGCTATCCGTCAGGGTCAGGTATGTGCCAACGGTATCGCAGGTATCGGTCAGGGTTACGACGTGTTCTCTAAGACCTTGATCTTCGCCGTATTCCCCGAGCTCTACGCTATCGTAGCTCTCGCAGGTGTGTTCCTCATCAGCGGTGCAGTAGTAGCATAATACAATTGTGTATATGGATAAAAGATAGGGTATCCAATGGATGCCCTATCTTTTATATTTTTATCCTTTGCTTGTAAGAAATAACAATTTATACAGTTGTATGGATTATCGTTCTGCACGCACGGGATTGTTTAGAAAATCTTCATAAGATAGTCGTATGCCATCTTCTAATTCGGTCTGATAACGCCATCCTAATTTTTCAGCTTTAGATACGTCGAGCAATTTACGTGGTGTGCCATTGGGTTTTGATGTGTCCCAAAGTATTTTTCCTTCGTATCCGACAACCTTAGCAACCAACTCGGTTAGGTCTTTTATTGTGACCTCTTTACCAGTTCCTGCATTTATCGTTTCATTACCGCTATAGTTATTCATCAAGAATACGCATAGGTTGGCTAAGTCGTCTACATAGAGAAACTCTCGCAAGGGAGTACCATCGCCCCAACATGTTACTGTAGGAGATTGGACTTCTTTAGCTTCGTGGAAACGACGGATGAGCGCGGGTAACACATGGCTGTGTATGGGGTGGTAGTTGTCATTGGGACCATACAGATTAGTAGGCATCACGCTGATATAGTCAGTACCGTACTGACGATTAAGATATTCGCAATATTTCAAACCGGAAATTTTTGCAAGTGCATAGGCTTCGTTTGTGGGTTCTAATGCTGAGGTAAGCAAGCAGCTTTCAGGCATGGGTTGGGGGGCCAAGCGAGGGTATATGCATGATGAACCAAGAAACTCGAGTTTCTTACATCCAGTTTTCCATGCTGCGTGGATGACGTTCATTTCCAACATCATGTTTTCGTACATGAAGTCTGCCAATGCGCTTTGATTAGCAATGATACCTCCAACTTTAGCTGCTGCAAGGAATACATATTCGGGGCGCTCCTCGGCAAAAAACTTTTCTACTTGTTCTTGGCGACAAAGGTCGAGTTCAGCATGGGTACGTGTGATGATATGGGTGTATCCTTGGCGTTGCAATTCTCTCATGATAGCAGAACCTACCATGCCACGATGCCCAGCGACGAATATTTTGCTGTTCTTTTCCATTAGTAGTTATTTTACGATTCCTTTCTCTAAGTATTCTACCAAGTTGGTACGCACATGTTCGCTGGCACGTTCTACTGCAACCTTGGCCATGTCTGATTTGACCATGATCTCAATCAATTTTTCGAAAGAGGTTTTATTGGGGTCCCAACCCAATATCGCGCGTGCTTTGGTAGGATCTCCCCAAAGATTCACCACGTCTGTTGGACGGAAGAAGTCGGGTGATACTTCGATGATTACTTTTCCAGTAGCCTTGTCGATACCCTTTTCTTCTGTGCCCTGTCCAATAAATTCTAGCTCGATTCCTGCATGCTTGAAAGCGTAATAGCAGAAGTCGCGTACAGAGTGTTGTACTCCTGTGGCAATAACAAAATCTTCGGGTTTATCATTTTGTAGCATTAGCCACATGCACTCAACGTAGTCTTTAGCGTAGCCCCAGTCGCGCAGTGATGAAAGATTACCGAGGTAGAGCTTGTCCTGTTTTCCTTGGGCAATGCGAGCTGCAGCCAACGTAATTTTGCGGGTTACGAATGTCTCACCGCGGCGTTCGCTCTCATGATTGAATAGGATACCCGAACAGCAAAACATATTGTATGCTTCGCGATACTCCTTTACTATCCAGTGTCCATAAAGCTTGGCTACGGCGTAGGGGCTGTAGGGGTGAAATGGTGTGTTCTCATTTTGTGGCACCTCTTCTACCTTGCCATATAGTTCAGAGGTAGAGGCTTGATAAATACGGCATGTCTCCGTCAGTCCACAAAGGCGTACGGCTTCCAAAATGCGTAATACGCCTGTCGCATCTACGTTGGCTGTGAACTCTGGCGCATCAAAACTAACTTGTACGTGGCTTTGTGCAGCAAGATTATAAATTTCATCGGGGCGCACTTTACTAACTACTTGAATCAGACTCATTGAGTCTCCTAAATCTGCGTAGTGGAGGTGAAAGTTTGTGTTGCCTTCCAAGTGGGCAATACGCTCTCGGTAATCGACTGACGAACGGCGAATGGTGCCGTGCACTTCGTATCCTTTGCTCAAAAGAAATTCTGAAAGAAAAGAACCATCCTGGCCTGTAACTCCAGTAATTAAAGCTTTTTTATTCATAATAATAGAACGTTTTGTTGCATAGGCAAAGGTAAGGAAAATATGGAAACAACAATATCGTATGATTTAAAAAGTTTTTGCTGTTTTTGTTTATATACTTTTCTGCATTTTCCTTTGTTAGTAAGGAAACAAATATTTATCTTTGTGCATTGTAAGGCAGCATGTGTCTTATATATTCTTAATTGTATAGTATATATAGTTGCTAAAACTCAAATTCAATATATAAAACAATGGATCAGGAACTTTTGAAACAAGTGACCGCGAAAGCCAATGAATGGCTCTCTTCGGCTTATGATGCTGCCACACAGGCAGAAGTGAAGGCTTTGCTCGAGAAGGAAGACAAGACTGAACTCATCGACTCATTCTATCAGGACCTCGAGTTTGGTACAGGCGGCTTGCGTGGCATTATGGGCGTAGGTAGCAACCGTATGAATATCTACACTGTAGGTGCTGCAACACAGGGCCTTGCCAACTATCTCAACAAGAACTTTGCAAGCATGGAGCAGATTTCTGTCGTTGTAGGCCACGACTGCCGCAACAACACCCGCCTCTTTGCTGAGACCGTTGCCGACATCTTCTCGGCCAACGGCATTAAGGTATATCTCTTCGAGGACCTCCGTCCTACACCCGAAATCTCATTCGCCATCCGTCACCTCGGTTGCCAGAGCGGTGTGAACATCACTGCTAGCCATAATCCTCGTGAGTATAACGGCTACAAGGCTTACTGGGACGATGGCGCACAGGTGCTCGCACCCCACGATAAAGGTATCATCGACGAGGTGAACAAGGTGAAGGCTACCGACATCAAGTTCCAGGGCAACAAGGAGCTCATCCAAATCATCGGTGAGGATGTAGATAAAGTTTACCTCGACAAGGTACACACCGTAATGATTGACCCCGAGGTGGTGAAGCGTCATGCCGACCTCAAGATCGTGTACACTCCCATCCACGGTTGCGGCCGCGTACTCATCCCCTCTGCATTGGCCGACTGGGGCTTCACTAATGTGAACTGCGTAGCCGAGCAGATGGTCAAGGATGGTAACTTCCCCACCGTAATCTCTCCCAACCCTGAGAACCCCGAGGCACTTACCATGGCGCTCAACCTCGCTAAGGAGATTGATGCCGACCTCGTGATGGCTTCTGACCCCGATGCTGACCGCGTAGGTATCGCCTGCAAGAATGACAAGGGTGAGTGGATGCTGATCAATGGAAATCAGACATGTATGATGTATCTCTACTACATCATTACACAATACACCAAGCTGGGCAAGATGACCGGCAACGAATTCGTTGTGAAGACCATCGTGACCACCGAACTCATCAAGGCAATTGCCGAGAAGAACAATCTAGAGATGCTCGACTGCTACACCGGTTTCAAGTGGATTGCACGCGAGATTCGCTTGCGTGAAGGTAAGCAGACCTACATCGGTGGTGGTGAAGAGAGCTATGGCTTCCTCGCTGAAGACTTCGTGCGCGACAAAGACGCTGTATCAGCATGTTGCCTCATTGCAGAAGTTGCAGCTTGGGCTAAGGACAATGGCAAGAGCCTCTACGAACTCTTGATGGACATCTACGTTGAGTATGGCTTCTCTAAGGAGGTTGCCGTGAGCGTAGTGAAGCCCGGTAAGAGCGGAGCTGACGAGATCAAGCAGATGATGGAGAACTTCCGCGCCAATCCTCCCCGCGAGATGGCAGGTATCCCCATCGTATGCAGTAAGGACTACAAGACCCTCGAGGCTCGTGACGGCGAGGGCAACGTGACCAAACTCGACATGCCCGAGACATCAAATGTGTTGCAGTACTTCACTGCCGAAGGCGACAAGGTGTCAGTACGTCCCTCAGGCACCGAGCCTAAGATCAAGTTCTATATGGAGGCTAAGGGCACCATGGCTACTCGTGGCGAATACCTCGAAGCCGATGCCAAGGCTGCTGCCAAGATTGAGGCAATGAAAAAGTCGCTTGGTATCTGATAGGATTTTCAACTCCTATAATAAGGTGTATCTATGATTGCAGTGAAGGTTTTGCCTTCACTGCTTTTTTTATTCTTCTACTTTGTGAAAATATAGATGCAATTACCAGTACTTATTCATGGAGCTACCTCTAAGAGTCCTTTAGTCGAGGATTCCGAAGATATTGCAGCATTCACTATTACTCAATCATCAATTGCCGTTGATGGGGCATAATACCTATCGTTATGTTAAGTCATGACGTGATAGACGAATAATACGAGCTCAAAAAAGTTATGGGGATGATGTGGAGATCTCGAAAAGGAGTGATGGGTTTTAATCATTTCAAAAATTTAGAACTTTTTACCATTTTTCATGTTTTGCAACATAGAAATGCCATTTTCATGGAATCGTGTAAATATGCTGATATTTTCTTGTCATTGAAAACCAGTGTATTAGTAAAATTGTTAAATTTTTCTTGAAAAAAAGTCCCAAGAATGTTTGGTCA
>JAZRMG010000117.1:0-37927 GCA_045647345.1 Bacteroidaceae bacterium
GGCGGTGAACATCCCCGTCGTAGGATTGGGTGGCATCACCAACGCTACCGACGCCATCGAGTTCCTCCTTGCCGGTGCTTCGGCCATCGAGGTGGGCACGGCCAACTTCATGGATCCCGCGGTGACAGGTAAGATCGTGGACGGCATCAACGAATACCTCGACCGTCACGGCTTCGCCTCGGTGCGCGACATCATCGGCGCGTTGCAGGTGTAAGCATAACTTTAAATGATTGTTAGATTATGAAAAGACACTTGTTGACTATTGGTTTGTGTGCCTTGGCAATGTCCATAGCAGCACAACATGTGAAAGACACAAAAGCACCGCTCGAAGATGTAAACCGAGTGCGTGACCTCACGCTCGACAGTTTGAACAAGGCCAACACGGCTCGTCCCATACCCGGCTCGTCACGTAAGGGCAACAATCCGGTACTCTTCCTTGTGGGCAACAGCACCATGCGTACCGGCACCTTGGGCAACGGTAACAATGGCCAGTGGGGTTGGGGATACTTTGCCCACGAATACTTCGACGAGAGCCGCATCACCGTAGAGAACCACGCGCTTGGTGGCACCAGCAGCCGCACCTTCTATAACAGATTGTGGCCTGCCGTACTCGAAGGAGTGAAGCCCGGCGACTGGGTAATCATCGAATTGGGACACAACGATAATGGTCCGTACGACCATGGCCGTGCCCGTGCCTCTATCCCTGGCATCGGCACCGATAGCATGGTGGTCACCATCAAGGAGACTGGTGCGGTAGAGACCGTCTTCAGTTATGGTGAGTATATGCGTAAGTTCATCCGTGACGTGCGCAGCAAGGGGGCTTATCCCGTGCTCTGCTCACTTACCCCAAGAAATTCATGGGTCGGCGCGGATGGAGCGCCGATTGCGACGAAGGAAGATTTATCTTCCCAAAGGAGTTTGACCATCACTCGCAAGCGTGACACCTTCACTAAGTGGCAGCAAGAGATTGCCAGCGAGATGAATGTGCCCTGGATTGACCTTGAAGGCACTACCGCCCGCAAGTTCGAGGCTTATGGTCCTTGGAAGGTCAACTACATGTTCTACCTCGACAAGATACATACCAGCGAGTTTGGTGCCAAGACCAATGCACGCTCAGCTGCCGAGGCCATTGCTGCTTGCGACGGCTTGGCGCTGAAGGAATATCTCCTTCCGCTCGACCTCCCCAAGGAGCAGTTTGTTCGTGAGGCAGGCAAGCCTGTCGTGTTCTTCACTGGCGACAGCACCGTGAAGAATGAAGACAAAGACGAAAACAGCATGTGGGGATGGGCCAGCGTGGCACACACCGTGTTCAACACCAAGAAGTGTACACTCGTCAATGCAGCCAAGGCTGGTCGTAGCGCTCGCACCTTCGTGGAGGAGGGCCGTTGGGAGAAGGTGTACAACAGCATCGAGCCTGGCGACTATGTGCTCATCCAGTTTGGACATAACGATATGGGCGACATTGCCGGTGGCAAGGCACGTGCCGACATCCGTGGTGTCAAGGACAGCAGCCACGTATATCGCTTAGAGAAAGACCGCACCTATAAAGTAGTATACTCATACGGTTGGTACCTGCGCAAGTTTGTAGGCGACGTACGTGAGAAGGGCGGTACACCCGTCATCGTGAGCATGACTCCGCGCAACGAGTGGCCCGGTGGTAAGATGGAGCGTCGCCCAGGCAGCTGTGCCACATGGGCCAAGGAGGTGGCCGACGAACTCGGTGTAGCCTTCGTAGATATGCATAACCTCACAGCCGACTACCTCGACCGCAAGGCAGGCAGCAAGGAGAAGGCCGCCAAGTACTACAAGCGCGACCATACACATACCTCGCTCCTCGGTGCCGAGCTCAATGCCAAGATGTTCCGCAAGGGCATCAAGAAGACCGACTGCGACTTGAAGAAGTTGATGAAATAAGAAAGACACACACACACAGAACCTGAAGTACTCCTCTGCTGAGTAAAAAAGTTTCATAATTGGGTTGGCAATGGAAATTGCCAACCCAATTATTATTTTCTCCTTTTCTATCTGCCGGTGTCCGCCAACGATGTATAGTATTCATATAATCAGCCGACTAATGGCGGACACCGAGTACGATTTTCCATGTCGGTTGTGTAGTGTTTAGTGTTTAGAGTGTAGTGTGTAGAGTTTCCTTACGGATGGTCACTTTCCACTTTACTTAAGTTTCGCAAGTGAAATCGTCTGTGTTTCTGAATTCTGATGGACTCTGTCATGCTGAACGAATGTGAAGCATCTCGCAGTGTTTCTAGCAAAGTCCCTGCGCGAGATCCTTCGCGCTGCTCAGGATGACAAATAGCGGATATATTTACTTGCGAAAGTTGAGCCACTTTACTTGTGTCTTGACAACATCTATTTATTAAACTCACGTTAAAATCGCACCTTCGTTTTTTGAAAAAGGAAGGCTACTTTGGCATCTTCTGCAAAGCAAAGTTATTTGCCGATGCGCATCGTTCGCGCTGCTGATGCGCATCGACCGTGCTGCCGAAGCGCATCGGCAAGGTTGCTGATGCGCTTCAGCAAATGAAAACGACAAGCCGAAATAGAGAAACGGCTATTAGGTCCTACAAAATCGGATGCATGACTTTCCAGCTTCGTGCAATTACGAAGTAGAATATACCGACTTCACCGCCTACATGGAAATTTGTACGAAGTGTCCGCCATTAAGTACAAGTTAATCAGATCGTTATTATACATTGGCGGACAGTGGCAGATGAAAACGGGGATATACAATTTGAGGAATTCCGTTCTTCCTCCATCAGAGACCACGATTTTTTTATTGTCTTTTTACTTTTTTGTCGGACACGAATTGCCATAAATTACCCAAAAAATCCCGTTCATCGTTAAACACTACACTCTACACCGTCATCCATCAACCATCAACCGTAGCTCCGCTGCTTAGTCATCGTCATCGTACACGCTTGCGTGTTATGCTCTAAAACATTAAAAAATAATTGGGTGTCTCAAGCCTTTATTCTTTGATATTTATTACTTTTGTAGTTACAAACAGGAATAGCAGTAAAAGACAAGAATATGTCGAATGAGATTATAAAATCAACAGAACAGCAGTTTGGATAAGTTGTTGACATTATTCTTCAGCATAAAAGCCGTGCCACGAAAGCGGTCAACGAAGAATTGCTCCTTACAGCCTGGCAGGTAGGTGGATATGTGTCCGCCAAACTGAAAAGTGAGGAATGGGGTAGCAAGGTCGTATCTCAACTATCTGAATATATTCGTACCCAGCGGCCCGATATCAAGGGATATAGCAAGAGAAGCATCTATAATATGGTGATGTTTTACGAAGAATATTCTTCTGAAACATTCTTTGTAACCGTAGAAAAATATTTGAACTCTCAATTTGTGCAGCCAACATCTGCACAAATTGAAACGCAATCAATTCTGCCCAACACCGATTCGAATATAATTGTGCAGATGGCGTCTGCACAAATTGTCCAGACGCCATTTGGACAAATGCCAAGAATCTTGGAATTGACCACATTAAGTAATCATACAGAGATCCTATGCCGATGCAAAAGCTATGAAGAACGATTGTTCTACATCCTTTATGCCCATAAGGAGCATCTATCCTTCAAGGAAATGCAACGCTGCATCTCCAATCATACCTATGCGGCTTTGTTGAGTAAGAAGAGTAACATGTCAAAAGGCTTGCTCGAGGTATACCCTAATGCACCAGTAATATTCAAAGACACCTTGTTTGTGGACTTTCTCAGTCTGCCAAAGAAGCATAGTGAAACAAAACTAAAGAACGGTCTGATAGAGCACATGAAACAATTCATCTTAGAATTGGGCAAGGACTTTATCTTCATGGATCAAGAATACAAACTTACCGTAGGCGTCTCGACATACAAAGCCGATTTGCTTTTCTACCATCGTGGGCTGCAGGCTTTGGTGGCTGTAGAACTGAAGAAAACCAAGTTCCATCCGCGCGACCTCGGACAATTGGAGTTCTATCTGGAAGCCCTTGACCGTGATGTGAAACGCTCCAACGAGAACCCCTCTATAGGCATCGTTCTTTGTCCTGAAGCCGACCGTGTAGTGGTGGAGTATGCCATGAGCCGTAGCATGAGCCCCACGATGATAGCCGAGTACAAGCGCATCCTTATTCCGCAAGAGCGTATGCAACAGCAGTTGAATGAGTTCTGCAATATGTTCTTAGACAAAGAATAGTTCCCGATTATATGACATAATCTCCCGACATCACCCGAGGTCGGGAGATTGTTTTTTTTCACCTTTTTTTGTAGAACACGAATTACCATGTAATTACCAAAAAATTCGTTAACCTTTCCACGTTCCACGTTCAAAGCTTATCGTTCCTCGTTAATCCTCAACCGCAGCTCCGCTGCTTAGTCATCGTTAACGTTATCGTGCACGCAAAGCACGTTTACCTTTGCACACGAGAAACGAATATCTCGGTGAGCGTTCGCATTGGTTTTGAAGCATGGACTTTTGCTTGTTTTTCGCAAAAAAATAATGCAATATGGCTATTATTTAAATATAATTAGTAAATTTGCAGCATCCGAGGGGAGAAATCCTTGGATCAAGAATGCGTTTCTTGCTTTTACCCGTATAACGAAATCGCCAATTTCATAGGAGGGGTGGAAACAATGCAACGCTCATTCTGTTTGTATATCCACACAAGTACAGCCCTTGCTGTACCCCACGAGGTATATACGACAGCGTGGGGTATTTGTTTCTCAGTTCATTCTCCTAATGGTGTTTGGCGATACCAGTTATACGATGAGCGCGACAAGTCTCTACGCTTTTCTTGTATCTATAATCAAGCACCATTTATTAATGCTGATTTCGGGAGACTTATAGGCAATGTAAAAATATATTGGCTATGAGAAAGCTTTGTCTTGTTTTGAGTTTGTGCCTATCATCTTTGATTTATGCACAAGATGTGATTGTGTTGAATGACGGATCATCGATTATCAGTAAAGTCGTAGAGGTAGGAAGTACTGATGTCAAGTACAAAAAATGGTCTAATTTAGAAGGGCCAACTTATACTTTGAAGATAACCGAGATTCTTTCAGTCAATTATCAGAATGGCGAAAAAGAAAGTTTTAGTGAGCGAAGCCAACAAATTCAAGAAGAAGAATTGTCCTCATTGATGAGTTCTAACCAAATAAAGACAGAGATAAATTCTGCAAACAGACTGGAAAAAGAAAAGTTATTGGCAAGTGCCCGTAATCTTAATATTATTGCAAATGTTGTCGGTTGGGGTGGAATGATTTCAAGCATTGTGGGAGGAATACTAGTAGAAGAGGGGTCGACATGGATAATAGTAGGTGGAATCTTAGGAACAATAGCAACGTCTACTATAATAGATACCTTTGCAAGTAACTATAAAAACGCGGCAAATGCCATAAATACGACAAGTATCTATCAATATGATATTGAACTTGGTAATTCTGTCTTATCTCCAAGCATAAATTTGATGAGTGACAACAATGCTCACCAAAAGGTTTTTGGAATAGGTGTAAAATATAGTTTTTAAACTGTGCCCTTTTAATACATAGTTATGAAAAAAACAAAAACAGCATTAGTCCTGCTATTGTGCAGTGTGTTGACCTCATGCGACCCCTATTTTTGGATGGGAATGATGGCGGGTATGATGAGTATGCCTACATACAACACTTACAATACGTATCCATCGTATACACCAACTTATGTCCCAACCTATACGCCTACCACTGATTGGAGCACTGCTCCCATAAGCACGGGCACTAGCACGGGCACATCTTCTTCCTCTTCTTCAAGTAGCGGAACATGTAATCTCTGTAATGGTACAGGCAAACAGATAAAAGAGACATACGTTGGCGGAAGCACACCTGATAAATGGTGCAGTACTTGTAATAAAAAAGTATATGCAGGGCATTCTCATGTGCGCTGCTCTTTGTGTGGAGGAGATGGTATATATTAATTAAATAAATGCATGATATGAAAAAGTATTTAATTCTATTAAACGTTTTGCTTGTGTCCATCAGTTTTGTTGCTTGTTCTGATGATTCAGATTCATGGGGAGGTAGTAAGGATTCTACGAGAAACAAGATTGTAGGTACATGGATGGATGCAAGTGGTAAAATCCGTTCCACTTACTATTATCTGAAAGATGGGAATGGATACGATGAATTTACCAAATCTGATGATGGTGTGTTTAGAAGGACATTTAAGTGGAATCTTGAAGACGATGTTCTAACGGTGGATTACGATAAGGATGACTATTTTGCCAACTCCAACAATTCATACTATGTTTCTTTTGACACAGAAGGAAATATGACTCTCACTAATGTTAAGACAAACAAGCAAAGTGGGTATGTAAAAATAAACAACAAAGGAACGACATCCGTAAATTACAAAAATCCACCATTCGTAAACTATGTTCGGATTTATGGTTATTATTATGAACTGACGAAGGCTATAATGAAATGTGACCATGGTGTTGGGACACAATCCAATTCAAAAGACCTAATGTTTTACGGGGCTAATGAAAAGTTGTCGCCCATTGGAGTACGGTTTATGTATTTTACTCCATACTATGAAGGTATCAATAAGGAATGGGGCGATGGTACATATACCATAAAGTCCAAAGGTGATTATTGGGTCTATGGTGGTGTATATACACACAATAGTTCTCAGTCGTATAGATGCGATGGAAGACTGACAATCAGGACTTCAGGTAAAACAAAGTCTTTTGATTTCAATTTGGATGACGGTGACGCTATCGGTCACTTTGAGGGTTATTGGTCGTATAGTTATGAATAAAATTTTGAATATGAAACGTTGTTTTAGATTAGGCTATTGCTTGCTTTGGTTGCTCATATTTTTATCATCGTGTGGCGATGATGTATATGATGAAACTTTAAATGGAATGGAAAATGAGGTAACTAATGATGTCTCTAAAAAAATATCTCAAAACGTATCTGTGTATGTAACATACAGTAACTATAGTTGGAATATATCTATAAATACATCTTTGAAGTCTGTGTATCCTTATAAAACCGTCAAATATGGTATTCTTTGTGGATACAATGGTGAGCCTTATTATTATACCAAATATTTTGCGCTAAATGGAAACTCTTTTAATTGTATAGAATCTTTATTCATTGATGGTACGGGTAGTCCTTATGGAATGCAATATTTGTATTGGAAAAGTTTAATAGCTTTACAAGAGAAAGGGGTATTATCTTCCAGTGAGAATGACCTGAAAAATGAGATCTTAAATGACTTTAGGATATCAGAGCCAGAAGCCAAGGCTTTGTACTGGGGACAGGTTTTTGTTGAAGTTGATGGGCAGAAATATATAGTGAGAGAGTTTGGAAACAAAAGACATGAAGATAATTCCAATTAAGTGTCTGTTGTGATTGATAAAAAGGTAATGGCTTAAATGATATACAAGAAAACACTAATGAAAGGAGAAAGGAGAACGAAAATGAAAAAAAGAGTTGAATCTAATTTGCAAATGTTGCTTATTTTGTTTGTGTTGTCTTTGAGTACGACACTAGTGTCTTGCAGTGCTGAAGATGGCAACTTCGGTAGTAGCAATCCATTTGTGGGCGTATGGAAAGAAGGAAGTACCAAATGGGAATTCAAGAGAAATGGAGAATTTATAAGTACTCCCAATTATTATAGTAGCTACAGGAAATGGACGGAAACTGGAACTTATGGCTATAATGCCCAAAGCCAGACTCTTTCTATGACATACGATGAGAGTGGGAAAACTTACATATATATCGTTCAGTCTTGTAGCTCGAATAGAATTGTATACTATGATCCAAAGGACATGTATACCTGGACATTAATAAAAGCGGAGTGAATGGTATAACTAATTATAATTATTATTAACAATTTAATTTAGGTATTATGAAAAAAAAATTAGTAAGCTTATTGTTCGTACTTCCTCTTTGTTGTTTTGCACAAAAAGGGACACAAGGAATTGGCTTGAATTTGGGGATTGAAACATGTGTAGATTTCTGTTCTAAAAATGTTCCTTTATCTTTAGGGTACCATTATAACCTTACAGACCGCATCAGAATTGCGTCTCATATAGGTTATATCGCTGCTGATGAAATGGAATGTTTCAACACGAATGTCTTTGAAGGAGGTGTTTCTCTTCACTACTTTCTTAATGGTGTGAAACGTTTTAGACCATATTTAATAGGAGGAGCCTCTATCGGCGGTTATAATAGCACTGTTTATCATGACTTGGTAGTTAATCATGTGCCTTATCTGTTAGGGAGTAAGTATAAAGGGCTTTTTTACGATGTAAATTGTGGAATAGGTCTTGACTATACACTTGGAGAACATTTATCTTTGCAGATGGAAGTCTTGGGATCTGTTTCCTCACTTTGGGATAATGTTTATATGGGGGCTAATATAGGTCTGGCATATATATTCTAAGCGAGAAAAGCTATTCAAATATATGATAGTAGTTGAAGCAGATGTTTCATCTGCTAAAGTTTATTATGGGACAACAAATAATCCTTCAGCATAGAAATCAACTACAGTGTGTGGTACACTTATAACTGCAGATATTATAGGATTGAAATCAGGAACGACATACTACGTTAAATGCGACGCAACTGAAAAAGGAGGAAGACAACTACATCTATTACAAAATGTATAACTAATTACTAATCTAAATTATATAAGTATTATGAAATCTTATTTCTATATGTTACTCGGAATCTTAATGATTGCCGCTTCTTGTACTAACGATGATGATATACCTAATGATCCAAATAAACAGGATATTCCTGAATTACTTTTTGGGAAATGGATATACACAAACAATGAAAATGAAGATTATTATTTCTGTCAAGGAATGAGTTTTAATTCCACCACAGGTTATTGGCAAATATCACAGCAGGAGTATAACGACATTAGTATGTGTGGGGGCACAATGACATATGATATAAACGCCCAAACATTGTATTTGAATTGCACATTAGAACATGAACATCTAAAGATGAATGGAGAACAAGTCAACACAATAAAGATCATAAATCTTACAAATGAGAAACTAACAATTTGTATTGTCGATAAAATAATCGAGTATCATAGAAACAATGAATTCTATATAATCCCCAATTATGTATGGAAAAATGGTTCTGATGAAGATTTGAACCCAGAAGGCAAAGTTCCATCTTCGAATGATAATGGTGTAGACTTAGGACTAAGTGTATATTGGGCTGATTATAATGTTGGTTCTACTAAAAGTACTGAAATCGGTGGATGTTATGGTTGGGGTGATGTCTCGGGAACATATTATACGGAGGACGAGACGATGTATCCAAATGCCAATCCTCCTTCTGATATAAGTGGAACGGAATATGATATTGCATCATATAAATGGGGGAATGGATGGCGTATTCCTACTAAAGAGGAAATGGAGGAACTTATTGACAACTGTGATATAACTTGGCAAAATTGGTGTAAGTGTTGGGAGTTTACTAGTAAAAAAAATGGTAACTCAATAAAGTTTCCTTATGCTCCTGTACGAAACGGGAAATCAACTTTTTATGATGAATGTGGCTATTGGACATCTACACTGGATAGAATATATATGGGGGCATATGCCCTATATACATTAAAATCTGGTGGCGATATGGATAATATAGATTCTTTCAAACGTTCTTACGGACTACAGATTCGTCCAGTCAAAGATAAAACAAATAGAGATGAACCTGAAGATGATGAAGCGGAGAAGTTAATTGGAACTTGGGTTGGTTATGACGGCACTCCAGGTCTTGACTGGACTGATAAATATACAATAACATTTTATAGTTCAGGTAAAGCCACAGAAGTATGTTCATATAGTGGAGGCTCTCAATCAATGTCTGGAACATATAAATACTCTAATGGAAAAATCACAGAGTGGGAAATGGAAGATGGCTCTGCTCTTGCAAATACCCTAGGTGATCCTAGTGATTCTCCTTGGATTGTTACGTTTATTACGCCTACGGAAATAACAATTGGAGATAAATATTATAGCATAACATTTACTAGACAGTAAAACAATAGATTAGCTATAAAAGAAGACGTAATGGCGAGGTTCTTGTCCCCACCTATACTAACAGGTTGTTCTCGGACATAGCATCACCTTATTATAGATATTTATAGACGTGATTATATATAAGTAGTATGTATTTTTTATTAACAATTTAAATTAAGTATTATGAAAAAGGTTTTTTATTTTATGTGTGTAACAGTACTTTGTTGCGGATTTGTAGCATGTGACACAGAAGATAACCCTGGTGGCTCAGATGCCAACTACTCAAAAAGCGACCTAATAGGGCACTGGCAAAATGTTTCATATAAGAATTCGGGAACTACAGGCGAAGAGATTTCCTTTAAAAACAGTTCTGCGGTTGTATATGAAGCATACAGATATAACGGTGATGATGAACAAGAGGTTATTGCTAAAGGAACATATACACTGAATGGTGATGTTATTAGCATCTCTTATAATGATGTGTCTGTTTATACCAGTGATGACAGTAATAAGTTTTGGGGCTTTACCAACAATAGAGACAGAGAAGTCCGCTATACTATAAAGTCTATAAACGGAACTCGAATGAAAGTCACAGACGATTCTGGCAAGCAGATAGAATTTGAGATGTACAAAGCTATCTAAAAGTGAAGTCGTGTATTATTAATACATAAACATCAATTATTATGAAGAAATATTTTTATTTTTTGCTTGTAGCAATGCTTTGCTATGGATTCGTAGGGTGTGAAAAAGAAATAAACGAGAACAACGACGAAGTAGAGAATACAATAACTCTTGTTGGTAGCTGGCGCTGTAGTCACGGTTCGGAATACTATCTGTTGTATTTTGATGAGACAGGAAAAGGTTGGATTGATTTGTATGACAAAGAGGAAGGTTTCTGGTTTGGCAAAGGCCATTTCTACTATACCTACGAGCCTCTCTCAGGGTATCTTGCATTTGATTATCTTGACGATGAACTCGTTGATGAATTCACTGTGCTAAAATTGACCGAAAAAAGTCTGACCATGACTGATATAGAAGGCTCTAATATTGAGTTTGTTCGCATAAGCGATGGTGAAGTGGAAAGTGGAGGTGATAATTTCTATTATTAATCGCAACCTCCGTCATTATTTGTAGACTATACGAACTATAAATATGGATAGATTAAGAGAATTCCTTATTGGTGTTATGTGTTTATACTCATTAAATACCATCGCCCAATCTGCTGTAAATGATTTGCCTAAGACTTGGGAAATTCAACTGATGAATAGTATCGTGCGTACGACATTACATGAAAACGGGACATTAACCTCTCAAACACTATTTGGATGCTTTAATTGCCAAGGAACAGGAGTGTGCCAGGTTTGCAAAGGAACTGGAGGACAGTATTGGTATGGCTTAGGCATACAACCTTGTGGAGCGTGCTTTGGCAGAGGAGCCTGTGGAGGTTGTGGCGGAAAGGGCTATACCATTCAGAACTCATATACTCAATATGGAGTGACTGTTGTATATGACGAGAGAGGAAACATGTATGTTATGGGCGGGCCGCAAGGTAGTTCTAACGATGGGCATAATTGCAACGTCAGGTCTAAAGTTGAAGTAATAGAATATACTACCACATTTGGACTTGAGGAGAATGAGAATGTATATTGCCCTAAATGCGACAAGGTGAAACGTAGACATATTCATGTGTTAAAATAGTCCTGAAGAATCATGTAATCTTTAAAGAACATTGGTTCTTTTGTTGCGGTGGATACTTCGTCTACCGCAACTTTTTATCTGTATCAACTGCTCGAATGATATCTATTCATGGCCAATTTACGGCAATTTATGTTCACAAGAGGGAAAGAATAGGGGAATCCTTGCAATATTCTCGCCCAATCCCCAGGCCAAGTGAAAAGAACGCAGCCACGGGCGATTAGAAGTTCCAATTTACACCGCCATTTGAGTATTTTTACACCGCCATAAAGGCTTTTACACCGCCACGTAACCGCCTTTTTTGGCTACACCTTGGAATACTATCTGTTGTTTTTCGGTCAATATTTTCAAATAGCGCTGTGTTGTCCGAAGGCTACGTCCCAATCGTTCGGCCAGTGTGGGAGCATTCAAGCCCGGGTATCGGGTGATGGTTTGCAATAGCAAGGCCTCGAATGGTATGGCTTTAGGCACAGGTTGGGCTTCACGGAACAGTCGCAAGATGTCCATCTGTGTCATAATGACGCGGTCAATAATAAAGTCTGCAAATACCTGTTCATCGGTATGTGCTCTCTCTAATGCGGCGATGTATTCAGAGCGTGTGATGGTGGGAATAATGGCAATATTGTACTCGTTTCGCATTAAGGACAGATTCATCAGCAGTCGAGCCATACGACCGTTTCCATCCACAAAAGGATGGATGAATACAAATCGCTTGTGCAGTTCGGCTGCGAGGATGACTGGGTGTAGCTTACCTTCGTTATTGTTGTACCACTGTAGTAGCTGCTGCATCCGTTTGCCAATTTCAGCGACAGGAGCTACTGCATATCGGCTACCACTGATGAATACGGGCACTTGACGATACTTACCAGCTCGCTGAGGGTCTATTTGTTGATAGAACAATTGGTGCAGGTGGCAGATAATCTCTTCCGTGAGTGGTGCCTGATGACTCAAGTCGTAAAGATAGTCATAAGCTTGGGCATGTCCTACTGCTTCATATACATCGCGTAGGGGTTTGCCTTCAATGGTGAGGCCATCTTCTATTATCACTTTGGTCTCTGACTCGGTAAGGCTGTTGCCTTCCAGCGCGTTACTCGTATAGGTCAGTCCTACACGATAATACTCACGCAAAGACTTTAACGTATCATCGGACAGCGGCCGATATGCCCATAGTTGTTGTTGACATTTATCGCATTGCGACAATTTGTTCTGCAATTCTACGGACAGTTTCATATATGATAGCGATATTGTCAATCTTCAAAATTCGCCATAAAGGTACTGAAGTTTTGTGAGAATAGCAAATTTCTCTCTTCTGTTTCTCTTCTTTCCGCCCAATCTCCAAGGCGAACGAAAAGAACGCAGCCATGAGGCATTAGGAAAATGCAGGAAGCAAGCATAGAGTGGGGAAGTGGTAACACTTTGTTTCACGAGCAGAAAAAAAATACTTCCGATTTCTGTGTCGTGTAAGCAAACCGCAGGATTTACCTTACATAATGCTACGAAAAATCTGTACAGGATTTCTGAGCGTTTCGTGCTTTGCATCAATTCTCATAGGTAAAGTGCTGCTAATATCACATTGTTTTCTTAGAACCGAAAATTCTTACTATCTTTGCGCTGATTTGTCTATAATTCATGGGAATCAATAATTATAATGTATAAATATTAAGTAACAAACAATGAAAAAAACACTTATCGCTATGGCTATTGCCTGCCTTACAGCATGTGGCGCCAAGCACGACAATCCTGTGCTGGCTGATTCGGCTCTGCCGTTTGGTGCCCCCGAGTTTTCAAAGTATAAATCTACCGACTACGAGGCGGCCTTCATGGAGGGACTTGCCGAGCAGCGTGCCGAGATTGACGCTATCGCTACACAAAACTCTTCTCCCACGTTTGATAACACTATCGGTGCCCTTGAGCGCAGTGGTAAAAAGTTGGCTAAGGTGACTGGCGTGTTCTTCAACCTCAACGAGACTGATGCCGACGATGTGATGCGCGAGACGGAGAAGAAGCTGTCGCCCATCCTCACCGAGCACAGTGCTTATATGACGATGAACGAGGAGCTCTTCTCTCGTGTGAAGGCGCTCTACGACACCAAGGCTTCACTGGGTCTCACCCGTGAACAGGAGATGGTGCTCGACAAATATTATCGCATGTTTGTGAAGGGTGGTGCCCTGCTCGATGCCGAGAAGAAGGCCCAACTGATGGAGATTGACAAGCAGCTCTCACTCGCCAGCATTGAGTTTGGTGAGAATGCTTTGGCCGAGACCAATGCCTTCCAACTCGTCATCACCGACGAGAAGGACCTTGCCGGTCTGCCCCAAAGCTCTATCAACGCTGCTCGCGAAGCTGCTCAGGCTGCAGGCAAGGAGGGATGGATGTTTACCCTGCACAAACCCAGCTGGATTCCCTTCTTGCAGTATGCTGACAACCGCGAATTGCGCAAGCAGATGTACCTTGGCTACATCAATCGTGGCGACAACAACAACGAGAACGACAACAAGGAGGTGATTGCCCGCATCCTGAAGCTGCGTCAGCAGAAAGCTAACCTCTTTGGTTACGAGACCTTTGCTGAGTATCAGCTCGAGGACAAGATGGCCAAGACTCCCGAGGCTGCCTATAATCTCCTTATGACTATCTGGAATGCTGCAGTACCCAAGGCCCAGGCCGAGGCTGCCGAATTGCAGAAGATGATGGATGCCGAGGGTAAGGGAGAGAAGCTCGAGGCTTGGGACTGGTGGTACTACACCGAAAAGCTGCGCGAGGCTAAGTATGCGCTCAGCGAGAGCGAGTTGCGTCCCTACTTCTCACTCGACAATGTGCGCAAGGGTGCCTTCATGGTATCAGAGAAGCTCTTCGGCATGAAGTTCCAGCCCATCGAGGGATTGGATGTGTACCATCCCGAAGTGGAGACCTTCGAGGTACTTGATGCTGATGGCTCACATCTGGCTCTCTTCTACACTGACTACTTCCCCCGTGCTACCAAGCGTGCCGGTGCATGGATGAACAATATCGTAGATGCGTCTAATATCGACGGTGAGAACCAGCGTCCTATGATTGTCAATGTAGGTAACTTCACCGCTCCTACTGCCGATACTCCTTCGCTCCTCACCATAGATGAGACCCGCACACTCTTCCATGAGTTGGGTCATGCTCTCCACGGCTTCCTCACACAGACCAAGTATCCTTCGGTGAGCGGTACCAGCGTAGCCCGCGACTTCGTGGAACTGCCCTCACAGATTATGGAACACTGGGCTATCGAACCCGAAGTGCTCAAGATGTATGCTCTCCACTACGAGACTGGCGAGCCTATCACTGACGAACTCATTGCCAAGATGCAGGCTGCATCGTCATTCAACTCGGGCTTCGAGACGATGGAGCTCGTAGGTGCTGCGTTGCTCGATATGGAGTTCCATATGCTCAAGGACTATACAGGCTTTGAGGCCAACACTTTCGAGAAGAGCGTAGCTGACAAGATTGGTCTGCTTCCCCAGATTGCCTTCCGTTACCGTGGTCCTTACTTCAACCACATCTTCAGCGGTGGCTATGCCGTAGGCTACTATAGCTACTTGTGGGCCGAGGTGCTCGATGCCGATGGTTTCGAAGCTTTCCGCGAGAATGGTATCTTCGACGAGGCTACAGGTCGCAGCTTCCGCAAGAATATCCTTGAGATGGGTGGCAGCGAAGAGCCTATGACTCTCTACAAGCGCTTCCGTGGCGCAGAGCCCAATCCTGAGGCACTGCTCCGCAACCGTGGATTGATTGACTAAGTCTTTATATATATAATGAGAGGATGTGTCATGACACATCCTCTTTCTTTTTTAGGCATTAAAAGAGATGTGCCTAACAAGATAAATGCGATGATTTGCGAAGATATTTGCATTCGCGGTAAAAAATGCTCAAGCAAGCTTGGCATTTTTCGCTCGTTTATTTGTATCTTCGCATTCTAAAAAAGAAAGTTTATGCTATTTCCCAATACGTTTTTCCATTGTTGTATGGTAGCAGCCGTGCTACTTACCTCACTTTTTGCAAGATGTGAATCAATAAACCCAACAAATAAAGATAATATGCAATCAACAACACCGCAGGTACGTATCAGTACCAACTATGGCGACATTGTAGTACGCCTTTATGACGAGACTCCTGAACATCGTGACAACTTTCTTAAATTGGCTCGTGAGGGCTATTATGATAGTACACTCTTTCATCGTGTGATAAAGGACTTTATGATCCAAGGTGGTGACCCCGACTCAAAAGGTGCACCTGCCGGCAAACAACTGGGAACAGGAGGTCCGGACTATACCATTCCGGCTGAGTTTGTATATCCTCAATACTATCACAAACGTGGCGTGCTCAGTGCTGCCCGTCAGGCCGATCAGGTAAATCCTGAGCGCCGTTCATCGGGCTCACAGTTCTATATCGTATGGGGTAAGAAATATACTGAATATGAATTGAAGCAATTGGCAACACAACTCGATGGACAGCGCGGACAACAGATATTCAATGGCCTCGCAGCCCAACACCGTGACTCTATTCAGGCAATGTATCAGCGTGGTGACCAGAAGGGACTCATGGTTTTGCAGCAACGTCTTGCTGCTGAGACTGACAAAATATTGAAGGAGACACCAGGATTTACCTTCACTCCCGAGCAGACGAAAGATTACACTACTATCGGTGGTACGCCCTTCCTTGATAACCAATATACCGTATTCGGTGAGGTGGTAGAGGGACTCGATGTGGTGGAGAAAATTCAGAAGGTGGCTACTGGTAGTGCTGATCGCCCAAAAGAGGATGTCGTAATGACAATGACGGTATTGGAATAACTATATATCAACATCGTAGAATATATATATAGGTAGACGACTATGGAAAATCCTGAACTTGATCTTGCATGGCAATTTGTAGAACGTACGGGGGTGAATGTATTCCTTACGGGCAAGGCTGGTACAGGAAAAACCACTTTTCTACGCCAACTCAAAGAACGGTCTCCCAAACGCATGGTAGTGGTAGCACCAACAGGTGTGGCCGCTATCAATGCTGGGGGTGTCACCATACACTCGTTCTTTCAATTCCCATTAGCTCCTTATATCCCTGGCAGTTCGTTCAATACGAAGGATGAGAAGTTTCGTTTCAGCAAGGAGAAGAAGAATATCATACGCACGCTCGACTTGTTGGTGATTGACGAGATTTCTATGGTGCGTGCCGATCTGCTTGACCAAATAGATGCAGTGCTTCGTCTGTACAAGGACAAACATCGCCCGTTTGGCGGTGTGCAACTGCTCATGATAGGCGACCTCAGCCAGCTCGCTCCCGTGGTGAAGGAAAATGAATGGGGGATGCTGCGCGAATACTATAACACTCCCTATTTTTTTGCAAGCCATGCGTTGAGACAGACACAACATGTTACCATTGAGTTGAAACACGTGTATAGACAGACCGATCGCTGTTTTATAGACATACTTAATGAAGTTCGCGAAAATCGTCTCACGCCTGAAAGCCTGGAGCGGCTTAATAGCAGATATATAGTTGCTCAGTCTGATTCGCAATTAGATGAAGGAATCATTCGCCTCACTACACATAACGCAACGGCCAATCAATATAACGAAGAACGCATGGATGCGCTGAAGGGAGTGCGTTTCTCCTTCAAGGCCCAAATCGTAGGGAATTTTCCCGAATCATCTTATCCCGCCGAAGAAAAACTGGTTCTTAAGAAAGGGTGTCAGGTAATGTTCTTGAAAAACGATTCTCAAGGTTCGCGTTACTATAACGGGAAACTCGGCATCGTGAGTGCTGTTGATGCCGAAAAGATAAGTGTACGCGGTATTGACGACGGCATGGAAATAGAGGTGGAGCCTGATGTGTGGACTAATGCACGCTATGTTATCGATAAAGAGACTAAGGAGATACGTGAAGAGATAGAGGGCGAATTCCGTCAATATCCTTTGCGATTGGCCTGGGCTATTACCATACACAAAAGTCAGGGATTGACCTTCGACCGTGCGGTGCTCGATGTAAATGCAGCCTTCGCTGCCGGACAAGTGTATGTGGCTCTCAGCCGTTGCCGCTCGCTTGATGGGTTGGTTCTCACTGCTCCTCTCTTGGCATCATCGGTAAAGACCGATGTTATGGTGACCGATTACATGAATGATGAGCTGGAACAGGCACGCTATGCTACCACTCGTTTGGATAATTATGAAAAGGACTACTACCTTGCCATGCTCACAGAGTTGTTTGACTTCAAACCTTTAGAGTGGGACTTTCATCGTGTGTTGCGTATTCTCGACGAACATCTATATAAAGTATATCCTCTATTGTTGCAGATGTATAAGCAGGCCGACAAACGTTTTTCGCAGGAGATTATAACTGTATCTGCGAACTTTTACCGTCAATACGCTGCACTTGTCATGCAGTCTGCCGACTATGCCACTGACGCTCATCTTGCCGAACGTATACATAAGGCCTCTGCATATTTTATCGAACGACTGAACGACTTCATTAATCCTCTTGTAGAGCGTACCAAACTCGATAGCGACAACAAGGAATTAAAAGAACGCATTGCCGAGGCTACGTACAACTTCAAACAAACCTTCATGCAAAAATACCAACTCCTTGGACGGGTAGCTGAAAATGGATTTAATGTATCTTCATACCTTAAAGACAAGGCTTTAGGACTGCTCAGCAATGAGCAGCCTGCCAAGCGAGGACAGAAAAAAGGCAAGACCGTAGAGAAGATAGAGGTGGACCGTAACTCAGACATACGTCATCCGAAGCTCTTTGCACGACTCCGTGCTTGGCGTAGTGGGCGTGCCGAAAAACTGGGACGACCGGTCTATGGTGTACTTACCCAAAAAGCTCTCATAGGCATCACAAATGAGTTGCCCATAAGTGGACGCGAATTGCTAAGTATGCCTGGATTTGGAAAGAAATCATTGGAAATGTTCGGAAAGGAGATACTCGCCATTGTGCAGGAATATATTGATGACAATCCTGTATAAGGACAAATGATGTACTAAATGATGTACTTTTTTTGCTGCGAAATAAAAAAATCACTAATTTTGCACACAAAGAAAATAGTTGGACGGTCTGTCGCTTGTTCTATTTGGGAATATGAGGAAAGTCCGGGCAACACAGAGCATCCCGCTTGTTAATGTGCAAGGTGTCGGCGACGGCAGGGGAAACGTAGAAGAGAATAACCGCCTCGCTTAGGCAAGGTAAGGGTGAGAAGGTGGGGTAAGAGCCCACCAGTCGGGATGGTGACATCCTGAGCTGTGCGTTCCGGGAGTTGCAAGGTCATGTATACCGGTGTATGAGGGCTGCTCGCCTGAGCCGGAGGGTAGACCGCTATAGTCTGGCGGTAACGTCAGACACAGATAAATGACAGACGCTGTAGGGGATCTCCCTATAGTACAGAACCCGGCTTATAGGCCAACTGTTTTCTTTTTTTATTGTTAACATATACGGTCTATAACCATCGACCATAACCAATATGACCGAGAAGTTCAAGCAGCTCATTCATTTCTTTACTCGTTCGCTGTGGCGAGTAACAGAAAGCGACGTAAGCCGTAGCCGTTATAAGAGCTACAATCTATTGAAGATTATCATTCAAACTGTCAAGTGCTTTGTCAAAGATCGTATATGGATGCGAGCTGCAGCATTATCCTATACCACCTTATTCTCCGTAATCCCCATATTGGCCTTGCTCTTCGCTATTGCCAAGGGTTTTGGTTTCTCAAATCTGATGGAGCATTTGCTACGAGGTGACATGGCCGAAAACGGCACCGTAGACATGGTGATGCAATTTATCGACAACTACCTGAAGTATACGCAGAGTGGCGTATTTGTAGGAATCGGTATAGCCATGTTGCTTTGGGCCATCATCAGCCTGGCCGATAGCATAGAGGGTAACATGAACGCCATTTGGGCTATAAAAAAACCACGTTCCTATTTCCGTAAACTTACTGACTATACGGCACTGTTTATCGGATTTCCTATTACTATCATCCTGTATGGTGGTATCAGTATTTTCATGACTACCATCTATCAGCGGTTGGCCGAGTATTACCTCATTAGCTCATTTCTTCACATCAGTATCAAGTTGGTCCCTTATGTGCTTTCTGGATTTATCATGACGGGACTTTTCCTTTTCATACCCAATACCAAGGTGAAGTTTATGAATGCCTTTATCCCAGGCATGATTACTGGTGTCATTTTTCAGGCCTTTTTGTACATTTATATACAGATACAGATGTCTGTGTCGAGTTATAATGCTATTTATGGCTCGTTTGCCATCATACCGATGTTTATGCTCTGGGCCGACATATCGTGGAGCATCATCCTATTTGGTGTAGAGATGAGCTACGTAAGTCAAAATATAGAACAATATAACTTTGGAGAAGAAACTGATAATGTGAGCCGTCGGTACCACGATTTCTTATGTGTAGTAATAATGTCGCTAATATGCAAAAGGTTTGAGCAGGGGAGGAGTCCTTACACGGCGAACGAACTATCAGGTGCCGGTGAAATTCCTATACGCCTTACCCACCGCCTGCTCGATGAACTGGAGGCAGTAGGTCTCATTTATGGGTTTAGCGCCGATGCAAAATCTGAAACAGAACATTTCTTGCCCGCCATCGATATAAACCAACTCTCCGTAGGACGTTTACTATCGACCATCGAAAGCTATGGATGTGAAGATTTCAAAATAGACCATACAAAAGAGTTTAGTCGCCAATGGGATGCTTTCATCGGACATCAGCAAGAGGTATGTTTGAGAAGCGACAATATACTATTAAAGGATTTATAGTTCCTCTGGCTATCCTAACACTCTGAACCGGGCAAACTTAAGGAGTAGTTGCTTCTCCCCAGCATTTTTGAAGCGAATGTGTGCTTTGGTGTTCTCGCCTGTGCCTTCTACTTTAATCACTTCACCTACTCCGAAACGTTCGTGCTCGATGATTTGTCCTGGAGAGAGTTGGGCTACTCGGGTAGCACCACCAGCCGCGTTGGCTGAGACCAAGCGACGAGGTGAAGAGGGGGTAGCTTCATGCGTAGTTATGATGGTCTTTCGTGAAGAAGTCTCCGATATCCCTGAAGCCTTATGGATTTGCTGTCTTCTTTGAGATATTGGAGCGGTTGTCACTCTTTGAGGTATTTGTGTCGTCTGTGTAGTGCGTGTGTTCAAAAATCTCGGAGTATCCGATGAATTCCACAAACTCTGTCTGGAAGTTCCCACCATAAAGGAAGAACTCAAAGAATCTGTTCCCTCTATATACCCCTTATCAATATCCTTGAGGAATCGGCTGGGCATCCCATATTCTACCTTTCCGAAACGGAATCTGCTCTTGGCATATGAGAGTAGACAACGCTTCTCTGCACGTGTGATGGCTACATAGAGCAATCTGCGCTCCTCTTCCATCTGTCGCATGCTGTCATAGGCCATCAATGAGGGAAACAGTTGTTCCTCCATGCCCACGATGAATACCGTATCAAACTCCAGACCTTTGGCTGCATGTACGGTCATTAGCGTTACCTTGGGTGTATCGTCTTCCTCGGTGTTGTCCTGATCGGTCAGTAATGCTACATCACTGAGAAAGTCGGTGAGCATTACCTTCTCGTCGCCTTCCTCTTGGCGGGTGCGTAGGAAGTCGTGCATACCATCCATCAATTCCTGGACGTTTTCCTGCCGGCTGATACCTTCTACCGTGCGGTCTTGCATAAGATCTGCCATGATACCGCTCTCTTGCACTATCATACGTCCCAATTCGTAAGCGTCTATCTTGGTTGCCTGTTCAATGAAGTGGTTCACCAGATTGTAGAATGTAGTGAGCTTACTCAGTGTACCCTTGTTCACTGTAAGGTTATAGGCAACAGGGTCGCCTATAACCGTCCAAAGACTCACGCCATGGTCTGATGCCGCAGCCATAATTTTACCCACTGTAGTATCTCCTATACCACGTGCAGGATAGTTGATGATACGCTTGAATGCCTCTTCATCGTGCGGATTTACGGCCATGCGGAAATACGAAATGACATCTTTTACCTCTTTGCGCTGGTAGAACGAGAGTCCACCATAGATGCGGTAGGCAATACCATTCTTGCGCAATGCTTCCTCGAAGATACGCGACTGGGCATTGGTGCGATAGAGTATAGCAAAATGTTCATTGGAGAGTCCTTCAGTGTGCTTGAGTGTCCCGATACGTTGGGCCACTATCTCGCCCTCCTCCACATCAGAGTAGGCCTCGATGAGTTGTAGCGGTGTGCCCACATCTTGGCGCGAAAAGACCTCTTTGCGTATCTGTTCGCTGTTTTTTTCGATAAGGCTATTGGCTGCGCCTACAATCATCTGTGTGGATCGATAGTTCTCTTCCAATTTGAAGACACGTGCTCCACTGTATTGACGGGTGAATCCTAATATGTTGTCGATGTTTGCTCCACGGAACGAGTAGATACTCTGCGCATCGTCACCTACAACACATACACGTTGGTGCTCTTTTGTGAGCTGCCATACGATGCTATGCTGTGCATAGTTGGTGTCTTGATACTCATCTACCAATACGTAGGCAAACTGCGAAGCGTAGCGAGCAAGTATCTCGGGGTTGTTTTGGAAAAGCAGGAATGTATAGAGCAGTATATCATCGAAATCCATTGCTCCTGCTTGTCGGCAACGCTCTTGATACCGTAAATAAATCTCACGCGTCTCGGGCATTTTAGCTGCTCGGTCATCAGCCACAGCTATTGCATCTGTTGCATACATTTGTGCCGTCATCAACCTGTTTTTTGCATTTGAAATACGACACTGGACAACGTTTGCTTTATATACCTTATCATCAAGTTTCATTTCCTTGATGATCGTTTTCAGCAGACTGCGCGAATCTGTTTGGTCATAGATGGTGAAGTTGGGCGCAAAGCCAATACTCTCGGCCTCGGATCTGAGTATGCGCAGAAACATGCTATGGAAGGTACCCATCCATAGGTAACGTGCTCGATGCTCACCTACCTTATTCCCTATGCGGTCACGCATCTCTCGTGCTGCCTTATTGGTAAAGGTTAGCGCCAATATGCGCCAAGGCTCCAATCCTAATTCCATGAGATGAGCCACCTTATAGGTGAGAACACGTGTCTTGCCTGAGCCTGCGCCTGCAATCACTAATGAGGGGCCATCGTTGTACATTACAGCCGCCAATTGGCTTTCGTTGAGTTCGTTCTTGATATCGGTTTGCATCATTCTGCGTATATACGGTAAAAATCCAAAATGCAAAGATAATAAAAACGCCGAAGAGAATACTAATTTTAATGTGAATTATATATATGTGCACACATGTGTCATTGCCAATTGTCAATTTATTATTACCTTTGCGAACTAAATCCAAGAACAATGAACAGACATACTCCTATTTTATTATTCATATTCTGCTGCGGCATGTCTCTGTCTGCTCAAACGATGACAGAAGGAGAGCATATTCGCCGAGGAAACAGTTTTTATGTCGATAGCCTTTACGAGAAGGCAGAGATAGAATACCGCAAAGCTTTAGAACTCAATCCGCAATCCGTTGATGCTATGTATAATTTGGGGAATGCCCTATTTTATCAGATAACCCAGTCTGAAGAAAAAGCAGAAGAAAGAGGAGAAGAGGCAATGCAGCAGTATACCACAGCTGCAAAACTCGAAACCGACAAAGAAAAGCTTGCGCACATATATCATAACTTGGGCACTCTGCTTTATATGGCACAGCAATATCCCCAAAGTGTAGCTGCTTACAAAGAAGCTATGCGTAACAATCCCCATGATGACGAGACTCGTTACAATTTAGCTAAAGCTATGCACATGCTACAGCAGCAACAACAAAATCAGGAGCAACAACAGGATCAGGAACAAAATCAAGAACAGCAACAAGAACAACAGCAACAGGAACAGCAGCAACAACAGCAACAAGAGCAACAACAACAGCAAGACCAAAATCAGCAGGAGCAACAGGATGCACAGCAGAGCGAAGATAACATATCAAAAGAGAATGCCGAGCAGATGCTCAATGCTGTGATGCAAGATGAGAAAGATATCCAAGAGAAGGTCAAACAGATGCAGCAACAGCAAGGTAAGACACTGGATAAAGATTGGTAAATAGGTTGATTCGCTAAACCTCCTTATGTAGGAATCACATTAAATAGGTTCTGTGTGCATGATGGAAAAGAAGAGTGTCAGTATTTTTCAACGCCCTGTGTGGGTCGTTATGTTTTCGTTGACAGCAGCCCTCGCTTGGGGTTGGGCTTATCCGCTTATCAAATTGGGGTTTAGCGAGTTCGGTATCGAACAGTCTATGACGGGCAGTAAGATTCTTTTTGCAGGTATCCGATTCACTCTTTCAGGCCTTATCGTATTGGCTATAGCTGCAAGTACTGGACGTCGGTTCCAAACGACCAAACGAGGTGCTTGGACTTATATCTTGTTGTTTGCTTTGCTCAATACAACATTTCATTATGCATGCTTTTATATCGGATTGTCGTATAGTGAAGGGGCTCGTGCAGCCATTATCAACTCTATGGGAACCTTTTTGTTGGTATTGTTGGCCTGTATTTGCTTTAAGAGTGACAAATTTACAGTGCGTAAGATTGCGGGATGTGTTGTCGGATTTGTCGGAGTTCTTATTCTTAATATCGGTGGCGGTAGTAGTGGACAGTTTACGCTTATGGGCGATGGTATGATTATGCTCAATGCTATCTGCTCGGCTTTGGCTGGATTGCTCACGAGAGGACTCTCGCGAAGGATTGATGTTTTTGTAGGCACGGGCTATGGTCTCGCGATAGGCGGTGCACTACTTATTGTTCCAGGTATACTGATGGGGGGAACATTACCGCATATTACTTCATCAGGAATTGTCATCTTATTACTATTGATTGGTATATCATCACTCGGATTTACGCTTTATAACAAATTGATTAGCTGCAATCCTGTGGGCAAGGTTGCCATTTTCAATTCACTTATCCCTGCGGTAGGGGCTATCACTTCATGCCTTTGTTTAAATGAGCCCTTCTATAATAAGTACTTTGTTGCTATCCTGTTGGCTACGGCCGGTATTTTCATCATCAATAAGGGAAAGTAATCCGTTTTTCTGTTCTTGAAACGGGATGATTCTCATTTAATGAATCTGGTATAAAATCCTAACAGATGTTAAGATATACATAAGATAGTACATGATTTTGGAAGAAAAAGTGTACTTTTGTGTAATAAAAATGGACTAAATCTTTGCGATAATATATTACATAAAGGTGTGTAGCATAATGAACGAAACAACATATACATCATTCTTCACGTCTGACGAGCTGGTACAGCACGAGGCTCTGAAGGTACAGCTAGCTAATTTGGCAGGAGACTGTTTGCAACCCGATGAGGTAGCACGTATAGAAACGCTGCTGACGCGGGCCGTGGAGGAGGGTAGGCTGGTGCGCGATAGCTTCGGACTCAATCCTCTCATCAATAATCTACAGACGGCCATCATCGTGGTGGACGAGATGGGCATGCGACGTGCGGCCATCGTGAGTATCTTGCTGCACGATGTGGTGAAGAATGAATACATCAGCACCGAAGAGGTTGCTGCACAGTTTGGTGTCGATGTGGCCGGCATCTTGAACGGACTGGTGCGCATCAACAAACTCTACGAGAAGAATCCCTCGATAGAGTCAGAGAATTTCCGCAATCTGCTGCTCTCCTTTGCCGAAGATATGCGCGTGATTCTCATCATGATTGCCGACCGTGTGAACACGATGCGCCAGATCAAGGATGCCCCCAACGAAGAGGCTCGTCTCAAGGTGGCCGGTGAGGCTGCTTACCTGTATGCTCCCCTGGCACACAAGCTGGGTTTGTACAAGCTGAAGTCGGAGCTGGAAGACCTCTCGCTCAAGTACATGCAACACGACATGTACTACCACATCAAGGAGAAACTCAATGCCACCAAGGCGGCACGCGACAAGTACATCGCCTCGTTCATCGAACCCATAGACAAGAAGTTGGCTGCTGCCGGACTCAAGTATCATATCAAGGGCCGCACGAAGAGCATACACTCCATCAGCCAAAAGATGAAGAAGCAGAAGACAACCTTCGAAGGTATCTATGACCTCTTCGCCATACGCATCATCCTCGACTCGGAATATGAGAAGGAGAAGCAGGAGTGCTGGCAGGCATACTCTATCGTGACCGATATGTATCAGCCCAACCCCAAGCGCTTGCGCGACTGGCACTCCATCCCCAAGAGCAATGGTTACGAGTCGTTGCATACCACGGTGATGGGTCCCGAGGGCAAGTGGGTGGAGGTGCAGATACGCACCGAGCGCATGGACGACATTGCCGAGCGCGGACTGGCCGCACACTGGCGCTACAAGGGCGTGAAGAGCGAGACAGGACTGGATGAGTGGCTCACGAGTATACGTGAAGCACTGGAGCACAATGATGATGACGGCCTTGAGCTGATGGATCAGTTCAAGATGGATCTCTACAAAGACGATGTGTTCGTATTCACTCCCAAGGGTGACCTCTTCAAACTCCCCCAAGGGGCTACGGTGCTCGACTTTGCCTTCCATATACATACCAATGTGGGCTGTCGTTGCACAGGAGGTAAGGTCAATGGCAAGCATGCGCAGTTGCGTCAGAAGTTGAGCAATGGCGACCAGGTGGAAATACTCACCTCAAATACACAGACACCCAAACAGGGTTGGCTCGATATCGTGACCACTTCGAAGGCACGTAACAAGATACGTCAGAGTCTCAACGAGATAGAGTCGCGTCAGGCTGCTTTTGCCCGCGAGACTATAGAGCGCAAGTTCAAGAATCGCAAGATCGACTACGACGAACCTACCATGATGCGCCTCATCAAACGCATGGGCTAGAAGCAGGTGAAGGAGTTCTATCAGAAGATTGCCGAAGGTGCACTAGATGTGAACCAGTTTATCGACCGCTACGTGCAAGCCATGGAGCTGGTGACCGAGCCGCACGACGTGACGATACGTAGTGCCGAGGGCTATAGCATGCAGCAGGATGAACAGCTCAAGCAGCACTTCTCGGGCGATGTGCTGGTCATCGACCAAAACCTCAAGGGTATCGACTTCAAGCTGGCCCAGTGCTGTAACCCCATCTACGGTGACGAGGTGTTTGGTTTCGTGACCACAGGGGGTGGCATCAAGATACACCGTTGCGACTGTCCCAATGCACATGACCTGCACACCCGCTTCGGCTACCGTGTGGTAAAGGCACGCTGGGCAGGCAAGAGCAAGGGCTCGCTCTATCCCATCACGCTCACCGTTATCGGGCACGACGATATAGGTATCGTCAACAACATCACCTCGATCATCTCCAAGGAGGAGAACATACAACTGCGCAACATCAGCATCAACTCGCACGACGGACTCTTCTCGGGCACACTCACCGTACTCATCGAAGAGAATGCCCGCCTGCAGGCCCTGGTGAAGAAGCTGCGCACGGTGAAAGGAGTGAAACAGGTGAACAGAAATTAAATTAGCATCAACGAGTAATAACTATATGAAGAAAGTCGCCATACAGGGTCTTGAAGGTTCGTACCACGATATTGCTACGAGAGAGTTCTTCAAGGATGAAGAGATAGAACTAATCTGTTGCAATACTTTCAATGAAGTATTCAGCGCCATTGCTTCAGATAGCAAAACAATAGCACTCGTGGCTATCGAGAACACGATTGCTGGCAGCCTGCTTCATAACTACGAACTGCTACGCGATAGCGGTACCGTAATCATTGGTGAGCAGAAGCTGCGCATCGCACATTGTGTATGTTGTCTACCCGATGAAGACTGGCAAGATCTGAAGGAGGTGCACTCACATCCGGTAGCATTAGCACAGTGCGAAACATTTCTACAGCGACATCCCAAACTTAAAGCTGTACAAGCCGAAGATACAGCACTCAGTGCTAAGGAAATCATGGAAAAGCAACTTCATGGCCACGCTGCTATATGCTCTACCCGTGCGGCCAAGATGTATGGTATGCGTATTCTGCAAGAGAATGTAGAGACCAACAAGCATAACTTTACCCGCTTCCTCGTAGTAGCAGATCGTTGGCGTGCCGATGAACTGAAAGCGGAGGGTATAGGACAACAAGTAAACAAAGCTAACATCGTCTTCTCACTGCCTCACCAGGAAGGAAGTCTATCGCAGATACTTTCTATCTTTACTTTCTACCGCATCAATCTCACCAAGATACAATCGCTACCCATCATTGGCCGTGAATGGGAGTATATGTTCTACGTTGATGTTACTTTCGATGACTACACCCGCTTCCGCCAAAGCATTGATGCAGTGCGTCCACTCACTAAAGAACTCTCCATATTGGGTGAATACAAAGCCTTCGAGAACAATCGTTGACCACTACAGCTCTCGTATGATCCGCTAATTTGCTTTTGCCCCTACAAATCCGCTTGTTCCGTAATCAGAACACTTTTCTTGTTGTCATGTGACTACGCGTTATCCATAGATTGTGGCTACAATGCGGCGACTGCCACCATAGTTGCGAAATTCGCAAAGGTATATGCCTTGCCATGTGCCCAAGTTGAGTCGTCCGTTAGTAATGGGTATCGTTAAACTCACACCAAAGAGGGAGCTTTTGGCATGAGCGGGCATGTCGTCGATCCCCTCCATGGTATGCTCATAAAAGGGTTGGTTCTCTTTTACGAGGCTATCCATTATTTTGCTAAGGTCGCTTCGTACATCAGGGTCGGCATTCTCGTTGATGGATAGTGCACATGAGGTGTGCTGCACGAAGAGGTTGAGCAGTCCCGTTTGTGGTAAGGGCAAGGGCAAGTGCTCCAATATCTCGCGCGTAATCAAGTGGCAGCCTCGGTGTTTGGCTGCGAGGCTAAAGGTTGTTTGCTGTATCATAGTGGTGCAAATCTACAAAATAAATTTAGGAAACCAGCATTTGTTTTTACCAAATCGTTTTTTTGTACTAATTTCGCGTCAAATATGGCAAAGAAACAATTATTCCTGATATCTATAGTAGGGCTGCTCTGTGGCATGATGCCGCTACGAGCACAGGTCGCTGAACTTCAGTTTGGCGTTCCGTTTGATTTCCCCTTGTTGCTGAGTGGAAACTTTGGTGAATTGCGGTCGAATCACTTTCATGGTGGACTTGATTTTAAAACTCAGGGTGTCACTGGCAAGCCGCTCATGGCTATTGCCGATGGCTATATATCTAAGGTGACGGTAACTGCTGGAGGTTATGGCAATGCCCTATATATCACTCATGACAATGGCTATACCTCGGTGCATGGACATCTCGATCGTTTTCTACCCGAGATAGCAAGTTTGGTGCGAGAGAAACAATATGCAGAACAATCGTTTGTAGTGACGCTGGAGTTTGAACCAGAGGAGTTTCGTGTGCGCCAAGGTGAAGTGGTTGCTTATGCAGGCAACACGGGCTATTCGTTTGGCCCGCATCTGCACATGGAAATACGCACCACTGACACCAATGAACCTATCGACCCACTACCTTTCTATAAAGATAAGATTACAGACAACATTCCTCCACGAGCCACACATGTCATGGTGTACGGAGCCGACCTCTTGTCCCTGCAGGGAGGAAAGGTTCTGAAGTCACTCGAAGACCCTCAAAATGAAACCTCACAATTCGTCTCATCCCCCCTTAGGGGAAATGAGGGTAACCCCATTTTCTACGCCTGGGGCCGTATCGGCACTGCCATCTCGGCCAATGACTACATGGACGGCACCACTAACAACTACGGTGTGCGTTATGTACGGCTTTATGTTGATGACCATCTCGTGAGCAGCAGCAATGTTGATCGCTTCTCCTTCGATGAAAATCGTTTAATCAACTCGTGGACCGATTATGCAGTGCAGCGCAGTACAAATCGTTGGTATATGCGCTCTACAATTGCTGAGAACAACGACTTGCGCATGCTCAAAGCTGACCAACAATGCGGCTGGGTTACCATCGATGAGGAACGCAACTACCATTTTCGTTACGAGTTGGAGGATCTCTATGGCAATAAAGCTATCTATCGCTTCATTGTACGTGGCGTACGCATGGATATTCCTCAGCGTTTGCCCAACTATTTCTATCGTATGGATGCCTCGCGTGCTAACCGTTTCTATGCACAAGGCTTTGAACTATGGATTCCTAAGGGGGAGCTGTTTGAAGATGTGGAGTTGGTATATGGTGTTCAACCCTGTGATGCGGACCAGACAGATCATTATCGTCTTTCTGCTACACGTATACCATTGCGCAAAGCTGCCGAGATTACACTTCCTGTAGTTCCGAAGGATAACGTTGATGTCTCTAAACTCTATGTGGCACGTGTCGACGGCAAACAGCGTATCTATTGTGGCGGAAATTACAAGTATGGTCGCATTACGGCTAATATCACAGAACTCGGCACCTACACCGTCTGTGCCGATACCATAGCGCCCCAAATTACACCCGTGAACGCCACTGCATGGAAGAAGCAGGGCAGAGTAGTGCTTCGCACCGCCGATGGTGAAACGGGATTGCGCGACTATCGCGGTATGATTGACGGCCGTTGGGTTTTGTTTCAATATAGTAGTAAAACAGCTCGACTTACTTGCGACCTCAAGGCTGAAGGCATCACCCGAGGTAAACACAAGATAGAAGTCGTGGTAACAGATATGAGAGGTAACAAGAACAGACTTATCATGAACTGTGATTTATAAACTTAAATAGACGAGTGACTAATAAAGACCTACAGAAACCTAAGCATCGGAGTTTCGGTAGGTCTTTTTACATAAAAAATAAGGAGCCACATATGGTGTAGCTCCCTTAGTTTTAATCTTGTGATTCCGCCGCGACTCGAACGCGGGACCTACTGCTTAGAAGGCAGTTGCTCTATCCAGCTGAGCTACGGAACCGACCTTTAAATCGTATCTGTTATGAAAAACGTTGCAAAATTACTGTATTATGTTGATTTTTGCAAGAAAAAAGAGAATTATTTCTTGCTTTGTCGTATCTTTGTCCAAAATTTGTTAATTAACATTTGTAAGCAACATGTCACTTTTAGGAAATTTGATTTGGATAGTTTTTGGTGGATTTTTCATGGCAATAGGATATTTACTCTTAGGTATTGCTTATTGCATTACAATTATCGGTATTCCCGTTGGTGTGCAACTCTTCAAGATGGCAGGACTTTCATTTTGGCCATTTGGACGTGTGGTAACCGATAAAAATGGACAAATGAGCTTCGGCGCATTGCTCCTTAATGTGCTTTGGATTGTCTTCGGTGGTATAGAAATGGCCTTGTCTCATGCCATGTTGGGATTGCTTTTCTGCATTACGATTATTGGTATTCCTTTCGGCAAACAGCATTTCAAGCTTGCAGTGCTGGCATTGACACCATTCGGTAAGGAGATAAGATGATAAATCACTATCGCAAAGTGAGAAAAGGCTTCTATAGCAGCATTTATAATAGCAAATAATATAATCTTATAATTTATATACATGTTCTTAGACATTTTTTTTATATTGATTGGGTTGGTGCTGATACTTGTCGGTTCCGACTGGTTGGTTGATGGTGCATCGGGCATAGCACGCAAATATGGTATCAGTGAGTTTATCATCGGTATGACTATTGTTGGTATCGGAACCTCAATGCCCGAATTGGTATCAAGTGTAATTTCTGCCATCGGTGGCCATGGTGATATGGCTTTGGGTAATGTGACGGGATCAAATATCTGCAACATCCTGCTTATCTTAGGCGTTACGGCATTAATCTCGCCCATCAAGTATACCCGCAGCAATATTCGCAAGGATATCCCATTTGCTATCGGTGTATCATTGTTCCTGATAATTATGCTGTATAACAGCTTTGGACTATTCGGTGAAATGGGCACTCCAGGTATTTCGCGTATCGATGCACTTTACCTTCTGTCGATATTTGCGATATTTATGATTGATTCCTTCAAATCTGCCAAGCAAGGAGGTGATGAAAAGGAGGAAGTGGCTAAGCACATGCCGATGAGTAAGGCGATAATCTTTATTGCAATGGGCTTGGCTGGACTTGTCTTTGGAGGACAAATCTTTGTAGACCATACGGTAAGCATAGCAAATCGTTTTCATGTGTCCGAGGCCTTCATATCTATCACGCTGATGGCTGTAGGCACATCATTGCCAGAGTTGGCAACATGTGTAGTAGCAGCTATTAAGGGGAAGAATCAGTTGGCATTGGGTAACGTGATTGGATCTAATATCTTTAATATAGCTCTTATTATTGGTGCCAGTGCAGCCATCTCGCCATTTGAAATCCAAAGCATCTCTACGATAGATATGGCTATGGTAGTACTGAGTATTGTAATGCTGTGGCTGGTAGCCTTCACTTTCAATCGCCGCAAACTTGATCGCATTGAAGGAGCCTTTTTCCTTTTGGCCTACGTGGGGTACATCGCTTATTTGTCGGCAAACATTTAAGAAAGGACCTTTCTACTTTTTCTTATTGCTCATCGTATTCTTTGCGGTGAGCTTTTTTATGTTCTTTCCGTTGATATATAAATTGTTAAGAGTGATTTCGCTTATCTGCCCTTCTACATAACTTTTTCCCGTAGTGACCCCATCAAAATTACAATTAGTAAGGTTTATGTTGTTGATGTTTGTTGCATCATCAAGTCCACTCAGATAAAGTGCATATTTTGATTTTTGGCATGTAACATTCTCCATGTATACATTGCGAACAGTAGGGATGAATCCTCGCTGACAGTCCTCCTTAGGCTCATAGTTGAGGTTGATGCGTAACACGGCTTCGCGACATTGACCAACGTTTACATTACGCACATAAATGTTCTCAATTAGTCCACCACGACAGGTAGATGTTTTAATACGTATCACGCGATCGAGTAGGGGAGAGTCCATCGTACAGTCCTCGACAAATAGGTTGCGGAATCCGCCAGAAATTTCAGAGCCGATGACCACACCGCCATGTCCATTGCGCATATGGCAATTGCGCACTACGATATTTTGGCTTGGTACATTCCATTTGCGTCCGTCCATATTACGCCCGCTCTTGATAGCTATGCAGTCATCACCCGTGTCGAACACGCAATTTTCTATCAATACATTTTCACACGATTCGGGGTCGCAGCCATCACCGTTGGGACCATCGTTGATGATAGTGACACCACGTACGATGAGGTCTTTGCAGAATAGGGGATGTATCACCCAAAAAGGAGAATTGAGTAGTGTGACATCTTCTATAAGCACTGTGGTGCAGTGGTACAAGTTGACAAATTGTGGGCGTAGGGCATTCTCCGGACGATAAGTACGTTCGTGAAGCGGTGTCTGTTGTTCACCCCAATGCAATAATTGTATGCGTGAAGGGAGTACCTGCGGTGAAGTGGCATCACCCGGTATCTGATAGCGGTTCCGACGTTCTATATCCATTCGGTTCCACCACGCATCTTTGGATCCTTGGGCATCTAATGTGCCGTGGCCAGTAATTGCTATGTTGGTCTCACCATAGGCATAGATAAGTGGATGTGTGTTGTTGCAATCGATACCCTCCCATCGAGTAGGAACGGCTGGGAAATATAGATTGATATCGGTGGAGAACTTTAGTTGGGCACCCTCTGTCATATGTAGCCTTACGTTGCTCTTTATGGTTATGGGGCCTGTATAGTAAGTACTGTCAGGTATGATTACAGTACCTCCGCCCTGTTGATTGATGTGCAGGATGGCTAGATTGATGGCTTCATGGGCCAAGCAGTCTGGACGATTGGCTATAGCTCCAAATTCAGTTATGCTCACCTGACGATCGGGAAACTCCACCTTACTCATGCTTGATACTATTTTGTTGGCGTAGTTCCAAGGGACTTCGTTGGCTTCGATCAATTGCGTTTGACACAGTCCAACAGCTACCAAGAGGACGAAAATCTTTTTCATAATATATTTGTGTTTTTCTTCAATATTGTCTTGAACAATCTCTATTATCTTTCTGTTATATCAGTGCAATCACCCCTAAAAAGGTGTTTGTACAACAAAAGTATGTTTTTTGGCTAATAGAAATTGCATAGTAGTTTTGTCGTGTTTTATTTTGTGTTTGTGTTATTTGGAAGCTCCTCGATGTGAATCGGGGAGTTTCTGCTGGTCACAGAAGCAGCCGATAAAGTATTGGTCAATATTCTCCACAGGTTCAGCAAACAACCCGAATAGGGCAGATCCCGAACCACTCATGGCAGCATAAGTAGCTCCTAATTCATATAGCTTAGCCTTGATGCTTCCCAGTTCAGGATGCAATGCAAAGATTCCCTTTTCGAAGTCATTGCTGATGATATCTTTCCATTCCCTAATGGGACGATTAATTTTTTTGTCCAATGTCACGGCTGGTTTCTCGGGACATACCATCGAGTAGGCTTCTTTTGTCGACACGAACACATTGGGTTTTACTACCACAAGGTACCATCCAGCGAGGTTGAGATCGATGGGGTGGAATTCGTTACCTATGCCAGTGGCATATACTGGAGTGCATGTAATAAAGAATGGGCAATCTGCTCCCAAACGTGTGGCGTATCTTTCCAACTGCTCTGTACTGATGCCTAGTTCAAACATCTCATTAAGCAGGCACAACATGTATCCGGCATCGGCGGATCCACCACCAAGCCCTGCTCCTGTGGGGATGTGCTTATGTAAATATATGTCTACAGAAGGTAGGGAATAATCGGTGGCAAGCAGACGATAGGCACGTACCACGAGGTTATTGTCAGTATCTCCCTCAATGTTGATACCACTGATGTGTAGGTGGCAGTCATAGTCGGCATCCTCGGCAACGATTACCTCTAGAGCATCGTTGATAGGGATGGGGTAGAATACAGTGTCGAGGTTGTGATACCCGTCGAGGCGACGTTCGGTAACTTGTAGTCCGATATTGATTTTTGCGTTAGGAAAAGTTATCATATCATTGTGTTTTTTGTTTGTAAAGTTAGTTCAAAGCGTCCAAATGGACAATATTTTCCATATTTTTTATGGACAGCATAGAAAAAATAGGTAATTTTGCAGACAAAATATAGTTAGGCAATGGAAAAGAAAGATTTGTTAGGTATGGGCGTTGCCCTCGTGACTCCGTTTACTGATAGCGGTGAAGTTGATTATGAGACATTAAAGCAGCTTGTCGATTATCAGATTAATAGCCGCACCGATTTCCTTTGTGTGCTCGGCACTACAGCAGAGACTCCTACGCTCAGTGCTGAAGAGAAGTTGGCTGTTCGCCGTACGGTAGTGGAACGAAATGCCGGACGTTTGCCTATATTACTTGGATGTGGAGGTAATTGTACCCGTGATATTGTCAATACACTCTCTACCGATGCTATGGATGATATCGATGCAGTGCTTTCTGTTGTTCCTTATTATAATAAACCCACTCAGCAGGGTATGTATGCTCACTTCAAGGCCATATCTGAAGCAACAAACCTCCCAATTGTGCTCTATAATGTGCCCGGCCGTACGGGTGTCAATATGCTTCCTGAGACAACACTTCGTCTAGCATCTGACTGCAAGAATATTGTTGGTATTAAGGAGGCCTCTGGTAATATTGAGCAGATTAATTATATCCTTCGTCATCGTCCTGATGGTTTTAAAGTTTTCTCGGGCGACGATGGCATAACTTTACCTTTGATGCGTGAAGGGGCCGATGGTGTAATATCAGTCATTGGCAATGCTTATGCTGAGGAGTTTGCTCAGATGGTACGTATGACTCTTGCTGGTGATTGGACTGGTGCCGAAGCCATAGATAATCGTCTTCGCAGTATGTACGACTTGCTTTTTGTGGATGGCAATCCCGCTGGCATCAAATGCCTGATGGCATTGCGTGGAATGCTTAGCGAGGTGCTTCGTCTGCCCTTGGTGTCTGCATCGGAGGCCACACGTAGCAAAATGACAGCTCTGCTGTGACATAGTAGAGCTGTCATTGGTTAGGCAGAGCATCGTTATGCTTTTATAGTGCGCGATGACTTTGTCCTACCTTTTTTATTATACTGATTAATACTATAAAAAAAATATTTTCGGCACATTGTCCTATTTTAGGTCTTTTTATCGAGGAAGGTACATACGTTAAGCCATAGCACTCTGCTTTTTCTACTTTGCAAAATATGGGATAAAGCAAGTATTTGGTGTATAAACTACAACTAACTTATAGAAAACGCTCATTTTCTTTCGTATTCATCGATATTTTTTATACCTTTGCACAAGTTTTTATGAAAGAGTGTATAGCTCAGTCGAAGGAAAAGCTCACAAGGCTGCATCGAAGGAGTTATGCTTGCATTTTTTAATTGAAAAAAGGTATTAGTAAATGAGTGTAAAAAAAACTGCCCCCGACTACATCTTTGAGGTGAGTTGGGAGGTGTGTAATAAAGTCGGTGGTATCTACACCGTACTTTCTACAAGGGCAAAGACAGTTTTAGAGAAGACAAATGCCCAATTGGTGTTTATAGGACCCGAACTCTGGAAGGAAACAGAGAACCCTCTTTTTAAGGAAGATAAGCGACTCTTGGCCGGATGGCGCAAAAAAGCGACAGAAGAAGGCCTTCAGATACGTATCGGACGTTGGAATATCCCTGGCGAGCCGATTGCTGTACTGGTAGACTTTACTCCTTATTATAATATAAAGAATGATATTTATGCCGAGGCATGGAATCTCTTCAATGTGGATTCACTGCATGCCTATGGCGACTACGACGAGGCCAGCATGTTCTCATACGCTGCTGCTCGCGTGGCCGAGAGCTATTATAATAATGTAATTGCTAAAGAGGCGAAGAAGGGCGATGCTCCGAAGGTAATCTACCAGGCTCATGAGTGGATGACCGGTCTCGGTGCTCTTTTCCTGAAGCACTGGATACCCTCTATCGCTACTATCTTTACCACTCACGCTACCTCTATCGGCCGCTCTATCGCCGGTAACATGAAGCCTCTCTACGACTATATGAGTGGTTACAATGGTGACCAGATGGCGAGCGAACTCAATATGGAGTCGAAGCACTCTATCGAGAAACAGAGCGCACACCGTGTGGATTGCTTCACTACCGTGAGCGAGATTACCAATGTGGAGTGCACCCAGTTGCTCGAGAAGCCTGCCGATGTGATTCTCGTGAATGGTTTTGAGGATGACTTCGTACCCAAAGGTGCCGCCTTTACCGCTAAGCGTAAGGAGGCCCGTAAGGTGATGCTCAACGTAGCAAGCCACCTGCTCGGTCAGGAGTTTGCTGACGACACCATCATCGTATCTACCGGTGGACGTTACGAGTTCCGCAACAAGGGTATCGACATTTTGCTCGAGTCGCTCAAGCGCCTTGCCGCTGAGCCCTCGCTCGACCGCGATGTGTTGGCATTCATCAATGTGCCCGCATGGGTGAAGGCTCCCCGTAAAGACCTCCAAGAGCGTTTGGAGAGCCCGTTGCGTTCTGTGGCACCGCTCGAGACCCCTGTCATCAGTCACGAGCTTTACAATATGAACGATGATAAGGCACTCTCAATGATGCGTGCTATCGGTCTCGACAACAATGCCAATAGTCGTGTGAAGGTAATCTTCGTGCCTTGCTACCTCAATGGTAGCGATGGCATCTTCAACATGCCTTACTACGATTTGTTGCCTGGTGATGACCTTGCTGTATATCCCTCATATTATGAACCTTGGGGTTACACTCCGCTCGAGAGCGTAGCTTTCCACGTACCCACTATCACTACTGACCTCGCAGGTTTCGGCCTTTGGGCAAACTCACTCAAGGGCGAGTATAGCCAACTTGAGGATGGTGTGAAGGTGGTACACCGCACCGATAGCAACTGGGACGAAGCTGCCGACGAAATCAAGAATACTATCCTCGCCTTCACCAAGATGGACGACAAGCTCGTTGCCGACCTTCGTCGTCGTGCAGCTGCTATCGCCAAGAAGGCCCTGTGGGATAAGTTTATGAAATATTATCTCGAAGCATACGACATTGCTTTGAGCAAAGTGAATTAATAGAAGGAGATAAAGTAGTTAAATGAAGATAAGTGGAGTTAAATGCCAAATGCTCTTTCGCACGACAAAGCTATTGGCCTTTATCTTCCAAAGAGCGAAGCGATAACTCCCAATAACTCCCTTTAACTCCTCAAGTACATAGAATAGAAACAATCATTAGTTAACTATTGTGATATGAAAATTAAAGTTAGTAATTCAAACGCACCTGCTTGGAAAGAGGTGAACGTTAAG
>JAZRMG010000118.1:0-6078 GCA_045647345.1 Bacteroidaceae bacterium
TCCGGAAAGTGTTAACTCTTTGGAACTTTATGCATTCTCGTTGTGCAATAACTTGAAATCGATTACTTGTCATGCACCAACTCCTCCAATATGTGGCGCTGATCCATTCTTGGGTATATCGGTAAGTGAAATTGCACTCTATGTTCCAGCTGCTTCTCTGTCAAATTATAAGAACGCTAATGTTTGGAAGAGTTTTACCAATATCCAACCGATAGAGGAACCCATCCCCACTGTCACCATCACCATCAACCAATACGGCAGCGGCACCTACTGCTCAGAGTATGCCCTCGACTTCAGCAACGTGGAGGGACTGAAAGCATATGCCGCTACGGGATATAATGAATTGACAGGCGTGGTGACCCTCACTCGCGTGATGACCGCCAAGGATGGCGTGGGACTCTTCATCAAGGGCGAACCTGGCGAATATATGGTGCCTATCATGGAAAACTCTGTAGACAACACCCTGAATATGCTCGTGGGCACACTGGCGAAGACTTCTGTGAACGCCACAAGCGCTGACGGCCTCTATGCCAACTACAAGTATACCATCAAGGAGGGCGATAGCCAGCCCCTGTTCTACCAATTCACCGATGGCTCTACCCTCGGTGCCGGCAAGGCCTACCTACAGATACCTATGGCATGGTTGCCAGCAACAGATGAGGCGAAGTCCATCTCGCTCCGCTTCGAAGAGGGAGAAGGTACTACCGATATCGAGAATTCACAATTCACAATTGACAATTCACAATTAATCTACGACCTCTATGGCCGCCGTGTGGACAATCCGGTGAAGGGTGGCATCTATATTGTGGGTGGACGCAAAGTGGTGTATTGAGGGTTAATCGCAGCTTTGCTGCTGGTTAATGCGCCAGAGGCGCGGTTAATGTGCGAAGTTTATAAATAAGTAAAATAGAAATTAAGATAATGAACATGTTGAAACAAACTTATATAGCCCCCGAGATTGAGACTATCGAGTTTGCATCGGAGGTGCTGATGAACATCACCTCGGGCGAGACCGACGGGGCAGGCACGGGCGAAGGCTCTGCCGGTGATGGTGATCCCGACCTCACCAACTACCGCCGCCGCGGCACGTGGGGCGATTTTTGGAGTCAGGGCTGAGCCGAAAGCAGCGCAATGCACCGGCTACTGTCGCAAGCTACGCTTCTGCATCACGTTGCGGTTCATAGCTGTCTTTCACTGTGTTCCCTTAGATGATAGAGACCTCTGGGTAAACTCTATATTGTTACCATAATTTGTGGAGATAAAACTAAATGTATATCTTTGCAAAATATTTGTTAGGCTCCTATAATTAGCGGGCTATACGGTTGGTAACATGAACTATATACACCTTAAATGAAAGCAATATGAGACATCTTTATACCTGTGTTCTTTTGGTATTGTTTGCCTATGTTGGCGCTTATGCTACCGATGAAGTACGTTATATAACGATGACCGATGGGCAGGTGATTGCAATCCCCGAGAAATACATCCTTGAAGAGGAAACGGTTGAGAGTGTGTGTACGCTCACCTTGGAGGGGGATGAAACGTTTGTGTACTCGACAGCGGACATCGTGAGTGTGAGTGACCGCTATGACGTCACGGCTGCCAAGCTGCTTTCGTTTGGCTTTACGCATGCCGATAACGATCAGGTATATGCCGATGTGGAGGCTGCAATCGGCGAAGAGGGCGACAGAGTGGTTGTCACTGCCGATGTGCCTGTCATCGGGAAGCGCCTCCGCCCCAGTTTTACGATGAGCGAGGGTGTCACCATGTGGCTTGATGGTGTGCAGCAGGTGAGTGGGCAGAGCAGCCAACGCTTCGGCGAGCCTGTAGTATATACTTTGGCGCTGCCTAAACATTGGATCTACGAGGTGACCCCAGTGGAAACCGAGGATGCTACACCAGAACCAGGGCCTACGGATGGATGGATCTGCACAAAGATGGACATCTCGGAGGTAACGACAACCAATGCGCCAAGCAACCACTCCAGCTATCAAGACCTGAGCAACTTATGGGATGACAGCGATGCTACCTATTACCATTCGACATGGGGGTCGGGAGCTTATACAAAACTTTTCTGGGTCGATGGTGGCTATTATGGCGACGGCATCACCGAGTGGCCTTATGTGCAGATAGAGCTTACCCAGACGCTGGAGGAGTTTTGCCTGTCATACGTTACCTCTGACCAAACTAACCGTTACCCGCAGGGATGGCGCATTACAGCACGGAATGATCGTACGGGCGAATGGGACGAGATCGATATCCTCACGCTGGAGGAGGATGCCTTGCCTCAGACAAACCTGGAAGAGTTCACCACTCCTCAATATACGCTGGGCGAGAACTATACGGCTATACGCTTGGAGCTTACAGATGCGTCGTACAAGAACTATATGGTCATTGGAGACCTGTCGTTATATCGTTGCGAGAAGGTGATGGCCGATTCTGAGGAACCTGAGCAGCCTGAGAAACCAAATGTGGTGGCGGGATTCAAACCGTTTGGCCGTCAGTGTGAGGTGAACGTGAGGTATCTTACCGACTATGCAACCGGTGACTATAAGATACCTACCGTATACATCACATTCGGTGATGGCACCACTTGGGACAACAATCAATGGATAGGCATGACATTGGTGGACGAGGAGGGCAATAGCTACAACACCAAGGAGGAGTGGATCAAGGACTGCACATTCCGACTCGACGGTGCCGGCATCTGGCCCGACATAGAAACGGTAGAGGGATGTGAAGTGCGCGGACGCGGCAATAGCAGTTGGAGCTGGAACTATATGAGCAAGAATCCCTATCGCATAAAATTCCCCAAGAAGGTCAAGAAGACACCCTTTAATCTGACTAAAGACCGCCAGTGGGTGTTTATCGCCAACAAGCAGCGTGGTTCGATGACGACAAACTCGATAGCACAGAAGGTGGCGGCAATGGTCGATGCCGAGGCTAACTGTCACATGATCCCCATCGACCTGTACATCAACGGCCATTATCGTGGATCGTATTGCTTTACCGAGAAGATCGGTATCTCGGACAATAGTGTAGCTATTGATGAGGCTACAGGCTGCCTGTTGGAACTGGACGATTATTTTGATGAGGCTTATCGGTTCAGGGATAATACCTATGGCCTGCCTGTCAATGTTAAGGATCCTGATTTCACCGAAGAGGACGAAGAGCGTATGGTCACTTACGATGACATAGTGACTTCCATGAACAATTTCACCGCTACCTTAGCCTCGGGTGGGGACATCACGAAGCATGTCGATATGGAGTCGTGGGCTAAGTTCTGGCTGGTGAACGACTTGGTGCGCAATGTGGAGACCTACCATCCCAAGAGTTGCTACCTCTTCAACGAGAACCCTGCCGCAGGTGAATTGTGGCAGTTCGGACCCGCCTGGGATTTCGATTGGGCCTTCGGATATGAGGAATCCTACTCTTATTTTGCTTCAGGTGCCGAGGAGGATCTCTATAGCCGCCGTACAGGAAAGTCAGGATACAACTTCTATAATGCACTGCGCAATACCGAGGCCGGAAAACGTGCATACTACAAGGAATGGATGGATTTCATAGCCGAGGGGCGCATTGAGGAATTGGTGGAATATATTGAGGATTACACTGAGTTTGCGTTGCAGAGTATGGCGCACAACAACGATGCTTATATCTCCGAAACAGATTATACCGATTACGGTGCGTTGGTGGAGAGAAGCCAGCAGTGGATTGAATCGCGTGCCAATTACATAGCCGACCATCTTACGGTGTATAGTGATATCTACCCTGACATTGTGATCCCCGAGGGTTATGGCAATCCGATGGAGGCCTTACAGATTATCGATGCCCTGCATGAGGACTTTGAGCCCAAAGCAGGGGCTTATGCTTCGTTCTCATACGTCCGCCACATGGAGGAGGGACGATATGGAACCATTACGCTCCCATTCGCCCCCGACGAGGCAAGTCTTGAGAACTATGCATTCTATGCATTGGTTGAGAGTGGAGATGACTACCTGAGATTCGAGGAGGTGGACAATCCCACAGCAAACACACCTTATCTCTACTCATTGCGCGACGGTAAGGATAATGTAGCAATAACGGGAGATAAGGGTACAGTCTCTTTGGATATCCCCTCAGCAGCGGTCAATGGTTGGGAAACTGTGGGCTCATTTGCTAATCAGGTTATCGATACGCGAGCAGGTAGTTATTATGCGTTCTCTTCGGCAAGAGGTGAGATCAACCGAGTGACGCAGCGTCTTACAGTATTGCCCTATCGTGCTTATTTCAAGTGCATTGATGCTGCAAAAACGGCGATGAAAGTCTATATCGGTACTGAAACGAGCATCGTAGAGATATCAAGCAACGAGATTGAAGGCTTCAACCATGGAGAGGTATACGACGTTTACGGCCGTCGTGTGGTAGAACCCATGAAGGGAGTAATTTATATTATAAATGGAAAGAAAGTGGTATTCTAAAAAATAAGGATGATGAAGAAAGAATATGTGAAACCAACGCTAATGGAGATAAAACTGGAGGTCTGTGAGATGATAGCAAGCTCTGGTTATGCAACGATAGATTTTGGTGATGATGTCAATTCTGCAACAACCGATAGCAATAAACGTCGCGGTTCATGGGGCAATCGTTGGGAATAAGTTTGGGTGTAATGAGATGAAAGACTAAGGAATAGCACGCATCCTATTCGTATGCCTCGGCAATAGATGTTGCTCATGCAGGGTAGAGGAAATCATGCGTGCGGTAAGCACCTCTGAATTTGTGATAAATTTGCGGTATTTATTGCAGAAAGTGGTGACAAAAAAGAAGAGGCCGGTGGAAACCGGCCTCTTGCTGTATGCATTACACGAGCTTATGGATAACCAATCCTGAGCGGAGCTTGGGCTCGAACCAGGTGGTCTTGGGGGGCATGATGTTGCCTGTGTCGGCAATGTCCATGAGCTGCTTCATCGATACGGGATAGAGGGCAAGGGCCATCTTCATCTCGCCGCTATCGACACGGCGCTTGAGCTCGCCCAGGCCACGGATGCCTCCGACGAAGTCGATGCGCTTGTCCTTGCGCAGGTCGCCCAGACCGAGGATGTCGTGGAGGATGAGGTTGGACGAGATGGTGACATCGAGCACGCCGATGGGGTCGGCATCGTCATAGGTGCCCTCCTTAGCGGTGAGGCTATACCACTTGCCATCCACGTAGAGGGAGAAGTTGTGCAGGGCACAGGGCTTGTAGATCTCTTCGCCCTTGGGCTCGACGATGAAGTTCTCTTCGAGCTTGGCGAGCAGCTCCTCGGGGGTGAGGCCATTGAGGTCTTTCACCACGCGGTTGTAGTCGATGATGGTGAGCTGGCCTGCGGGGAAGCATACGGCCATGAAGTAGTTGTACTCTTCGTCGCCACGATGGTCGGGGTTCTGACGTGCCTTCTCAGCTCCTACAAGGGCTGCAGCGGCTGAGCGGTGATGACCGTCGGCAATGTAGAGGGCAGGCATCTGGGCAAAGGCGGCGGTGATGGCGGCCATGTCGGCCTCGTCATCGATGATCCACAATTGGTGACGGAAACCGTCGCCCTGGGCTACGTAGTCGTACTCGGGAGCCTCGGCAGTGTAGCGGGCTACGAGGGCATCGAGCTGCTCGTTGTCGGGGTAAGCGAAGAAGACGGGCTCGATGTTGGCATTGTTGACACGCACGTGCTTCATGCGGTCCTCCTCCTTGTCGGCACGGGTGAGCTCGTGCTTCTTGATGACGCCATTGAGGTAGTCGTCGACGTAGGCACACACGACAAGACCATACTGAGTCTTACCGTTCATAGTCTGCGCATATACGTAGTACTGCTCCTTCTCGTCCTGCACGAGCCAGCCCTGCTCCTGGAAGCGGGCAAAGTTCTCGGCTGCCTTGTCGTAGACACGGGGGTCGTGCTCATCGGTGCCTACGGGAAAGTCGATCTCGGGCTTGATGATATGATAGAGTGACATCTCATTACCTTCGGCTTCGGCACGTGCCTCGTCCGAGTTGAGCACGTCGTAGGGACGGCTCTGCACCTTCTCCACCAATGCTTTGGGTGGGCGGATGCCTTTGAATGGTTTGAT
>JAZRMG010000119.1:0-47627 GCA_045647345.1 Bacteroidaceae bacterium
ACATTTTATATATATTCTATACATATTTTATACATATTTTACATTATTTTTCATAAAAATAGGCTATTTTCTTTTAAATAGGCTTGACAAAGGCATAAAAATATGGTAAATTGACTGCGTTCTTCGGAACAACACCTAACCATAAACCAAAAATACCACAATGAAAACACATTCAAAGTACAAAACCGTTTTGCAGTCCTGTTCATCAGCAGAGACTGCTTCTTCTGCTGCTCCTAAACTCAGAGCCATTGCCCGAGCCAGAGAAACCGGCAATGACACATTCAACATTGCCGACCCAGAGCAGAAAAAAGCATACATTGCCGAGCTTAAAAAAATTTCCTGCCGGGAATATAGCAAACTGAGATGGGGTTATAAATTCTTCCCGGAGAAATCTCGCGTGTTTTATGCATTCTCGGAAAAACAGCTTGAAGAGGGCATGGTCGAAAATGGCTACACTGACAAGACAGAGCTTCGTCAAAGCCAATGCGGAGCTATCGGCTCGGAGAATGAACTGGCCTCTTATTGGAGAGAAGTAAATTACCGATTGGCTTTGTTCAGTGCTATTGTCCGACAATATTTTAGGCCGGAAGAGGTATATATTTACGAATTCGGGAACCACGAGTGTTCATACACTTGGGAGGACACTGAGGCATTAGAAGCTGTTCGCGAATTCTGGCCAGGATGGAAACCTCAGCCGGAATTCAAGCACATGTTATTAACTGAAACGCTTTAAGTAAAAGCCATGACAAGAGACCAATTTAAAAAACTTACACCGAATAAAGCTGTTAATATCTTTTTCTCCGACGAGCTCACCCCGGAAGAAAAAGCTTCAAAACTCCGAGAGACCGTCTCCGCCGAGTCCCTCTTTTTGGGCTTGGTTCGCGAGACGGAAAGCACCATCAAAACCGGCTATGAAATACCGCTTGAATACACACGAGCCTTCTTTCCGGACTTCTCCCCATCCGCCTCTTTTTTAGGCCTCGTTTTCTACAAACATTAACCTAAAACCCGCGCCCGGCGGGCAAACCGGGCATTAAAAAAATGACTGAAAACACACATGCCGAAATGCTGGAAGAACTCGAAAATCTTCTTGAACTACCGGATTTTTCCTATTTTGATTTTGATAATCTTCTTTTAGACTATGCTTTTGACGGAGACCCGACAGAACTTCTCGACCTTATTCTTTAACACTTTACAGCCCTGCCGGAGGCTTAAATCCGGCATCAAAACTATGTTAGAAGATTTATTTTTATATTGGGAACATGAAGCCCAAGAAGCGCATGAAGCCTACGAAGCCGAAATCGACGAAGCTATAGACAGATTTGACAGTTTCAACCCTCAAGCCTCAGAAGAGGAACGAGAAGAGGCAATTTCTCGCATTATTGACAAAATCGACAAGAAATTTCTTAACGCTTAACCAATCAAAAAAACAATGAAACTACACACAATTTTACAAGACCCGGCATGCCCAGAAAATGAGCTGAAAATCACCTTTACCGAATTCAATGAAACAAACGATGGCTATTTCTTATGGGTCGACTTAGAATTCAACGGCGAAGCCCGTCAAGTCTGCTATAAGGTTGACGAAGACGGCTTCTATTACGTTGACGGAGATAAAGAGCCGGACATGCCGGAGACCTTGAAAGAGCACTTTTACAGTCCGGCGGGCGATGCTGCCTTGTTGGAAGTTATGCCAGAATGGTATATTAAACTTGCCAACACCTCAAAAATCAACTAAAATCTAACCATAAAACACACCATGACAACAATTCCGGAATTCTACATTAAAGCAGCCCATAAGCTCACAGAAGAGCTTAATATAACCGTTGAGCGCATGAACACTAGAGACAGACTGAGGGAGCTTTCGAAGGCTTCTTACAGCCTTGCGCGACTTCTCGGCTCTTCTCTTGCGCTTGAGCAGATAGCCCAAGTTGAGTTACTTTTCACGTACTTGCTTGAAGCTGCCGTCATCCCTGCAGAGATTGATGCCACGGATGACCAGATAACAGTATATGGACTGAACCTCGGCACGCGGTACAACGGAGAATTCGAGACGTTAGGCAGCGAAATCGCCATGCTTATACTTTCCACGTTAGCATCAAACGAGTATGATAAAACACGCGTGCAAATCTCTTGCGAAGGCGAAGACGTTTGGTTAAATTTCTAAACAATCAACCCAAAAGAAAACGAGAGCCGGTTGACCGACTCTCGTTTCTTCTCTCTTGTGGGAGAGCTTCAGAACCGATTTTAAAAACAGATTTGCAAAGCAAACCATTTAAATTAAAATCTTGTCCGGCAACCCCTGAACAGGGCGTCCACTCGGAAGCCGGAAGAGTGGAGCTTAGCGCAGACGATGCTTGCGTGCCCCTTATTATTCAAAAAATCCGCTTTTTGTCAAGAATTTTCTTCATCGGAAACCGATTTTTCTTCCAAAACTTCCACTGTGGGCCGAAGTGTTCGCCCGCGGGCCTGACGCAGCACCGCTTGTTCTTTCATTGCCTCTTCACAACGTCTCAGTTGCTCCATAATAACGTCATCTACCTCACTGCGAACTTCCACCCGTTGCGTCTCCAGACCGCGCAATTTCTGCCACTGCGAAGCAGCAGCAAGCTTGTTCTTTATTTGCTCGTCCGGGTCGGTGATGGTTTGCAAATACAACGCCTCGATATTTTTCCTCACCGCATCATCATCCAGGCATTGAGACAATCGTAACCGCTCAACAATAGCTAAGAAACGGGGATTTTGAAACAAACGCACAGAATAAGTGCCATCGTTTGAGCCATAAACTTGTTTGTATGCAGCGCATTTATTCATGCCTTTAAGGGCGTAGAGAGACGCGACATGGTACCATTTCTCCAGCGTCTCTTCCTTGTGATCACGCCCGACCATTTCATTCTTTGATGCACTTTCTCGCATAGCCGGCACTGCTTTTTTTGTAATTCTTGCCATTTGTTGCAATCATACGCGCGTGTTTTCATTAAAACAAGCTCAATTTTTAATTCTTTGGTGCCGTCCGCTCGCTTTTAACGCGCCCATGACTCAATACCGCGCTCGATGCACATCCACCCCTCAAAACGCATTTTACGCGCTCGCGCAAATTTGAAAGAAAATCGACAAATAAAAATAAAATTTAAAGTTAAGGCCGATAGGCCGTGGGCGAAGCCAAACAGACACACATCAAACAGCAGAACCACATAAATTCTAAGATAATGCCACCGCATCGTTCAGATGCCACCAGAGCCAAGCAGACAAACACCTCGCGACACGTTTTCACCGCTGTGCAGAATTTCTCTTTTTTTATGGGTGGAGAGACGCAAAGCGTATACAGCGGTACAACATAAATATGAAAACTGAACACTAGGCAACGGCTGGAGCGAAGCGGAAGCCGAGGCCGTCCTTTATGGCACCATCATATATTATGGCGAAGTGCCCCATGCGAAGCAGGGCACGAGCCTAAACCCGACATAATATAATATATTATTATAAATATATCTTTCAACATTTATACAGATGTAGATTGAACTCATAAAGACTAACGTCTTTATTCGTTAAATAATGTAAAGACTACGTCTTTAAAGATAAACACTATATTACACGCGCGAGGAAGCCCCGCATTTTGCACATTGAACCCCGCATTTTACCCCGCATTTTGCATGATAACCCCGCATTTTGCTATCAGCTAATTGAGCCAGAAACTGAGCCAGAAACTCCCATCTTTATCAGCTAATTTAGCCGATAATTAGCCGTCATTAGCCGATATGCACCCAAAACAAATACCCCGATGCACCTTCCGATGCACCGGGGACTGTGACCATGACACGTCACACACTGTTTATCTCTCTGGAAAGCCCATGCCGGGGCCTCGATAGGCATTCTACGCTCTCCGATCTATTTTCGCAACCTAACTTTCTAATTGTTTTTCCGGCGCGCTTTTGAGTAACTTTCGAGTAGCTTTTGAGTAAAAGAAAAGGCTCCGGGGAACCACCCCCGGAGCCACTACACCTAACCAAAAACCAGTGTTAATGAAAACACTATGTTTTAGGTGCAGTCAAATTAGCAGAAAATGCAGCCCTTGGCAAGCCTAAAATTTACTTTTTCAAAATCGGGTATCCTTTTACAGTAACGCCGGACCTACCATAAATGTACGGGACCCACCACCAATAATCATCAATTACGGCATCGGAAACACCCACGCAATCAGGCCCGCCCTTGCGTATAGCATCGTCAATAGCCTCCTTAATATTAGGAGTCCTAGTCGGGAAAACGATGATTATATGCCCAATATCCTCGCCCTCTATTCGTTGCGTAGTATCAACTTTGTAACCATCTATGCGGTTTAAATCAATATTCCGAGTACTAATCATCGTAAAATCGCCCAGGCGTGACGAACAGGAACACAGCCCCGCAACAACTGCAAGAGATAAAAATAACTTCTTCATACCCCCAAAATCTACCACCTCGGACATGCTTTTTCAACTCAAAATTGCACTTTTCTGAAAAATCGTGCATTTTCTTTACAAAAATTACCCCTGAATATCAACATTTTTACAATAAAATAAAAGATTTTTCTAAAAAAATGCAATTTTAGGCTTGACGGGTGGTGCTACACCTGCTATATTATAACCATCACCACACACTATTTATCTTATGTCACCTAATCAAAGAGACCCGAATAAAGAAATGTTGCGCGTCTGGGTACACAAAGACCGCATCGAACTTTTCCGCCAGAGAGCAGCTTCACTCGGCTTGTCTATGTCGGCATTGCTGATGAGCTTTATCATGGAGGAAACAAACAAACAACTAAAAGAAAACATCAAAAATGCAAAGCATCACTATTGATTTAAATCAGTTCACTCCGATGGAAAGGCAGGCTATTGAGTCTGCCGCTTCTGAGAAAAAAATGACATTAGAGCAGTTCATCTCTTTTTTGCTTTCGGGTGTAGCAACACCTGAGCATCGCTAATCTTTTTTTCTTAGCTCTCTTGTTATCTCTCCGTACATCAGGTGTAGCAACACCCAACATCATGAACACGGCATTACAGTTTTTTAAATCTCCCGCTGGAAAGGAACTCCGAGTCTTGCGGAAAGAAAACGGCTACTTCTTCGTTGGCAAAGATGCTGCAAAGGCGTTAGGCTATGTCAACTATCGCGATGCTATCAAGCGTCACGTAGACGAGGAAGATAAGGGAGTCTGCCGGGGCGACACCCTTGGAGGCAGTCAAACGTTCACCATCATTTCCGAGTCCGGCCTTTACTCCCTTATTATCTCAAGCCATCTCCCCGAAGCAAAAGCATTCAAGCGTTGGATTACCGCCGAGGTACTCCCCGCGCTCCGTCAATCCGGTAGCTACAGCACAACGCCCGCACTACCGGCCCCCGCCGAGTCCTACCTCTGGACAAAACGTCAGAACTACTACTACGTCATCAAATCCACACCCACACATGAGCTTGTATGGATAGGCAAATTCATCCGTCAGGCAGATGCCGAACAATACTGCAACCTCATGAACTCCACCCCCACGTTAGACGCAACACGCTAATTCTCTAACTGTTCGCTGTCAATCTATTGCATCCCTCAATCTAACATAGTAACATAAAGACCTATGCAAGACATAATCACATCATTCGCAGTTGGTTTCTGTGGCTTCTTTGTTGGTATCATCCTCTACCTCAGAGGGGTTTACCGAGGTGCGCAAAGAGAATGTGCAAACAGACTTAAAGAAGACAAGTTCATGGAGGACGCTTTAACCATGATGAGAAGCGCTTGGCAGAATACGCTCCCGCAAAACTCAAACAGCGATAAAAACTCTACTTCCGACCCGCAATAACGAAGTGCTGTCATAGACAAACGCCCTGAGCATGGCACTAAAAGGCTCACCCCCTTACCTTACCTTAAATCAAACAATTAACACATTATGAAGTACAAACTCACAGATGAAACAATAACCTTTGCTGGAGTCAAGCTCCATCGCATTCAAGCCCTCATCGATTTTGCCAATGTCAAAGCCGGAGACCTTGGCGGATATGTAGAGAAGTCGCAAAACCTCTCACAAGATGGCGATGCTTGGGTTTCTGGCAATGCTCAGGTTTATGGCGATGCTCAGGTTTCTGGCCATGCTCAGGTTTATGGCGATGCTTGGGTTTCTGGCAATGCTCGGGTTTATGGCGATGCTTGGGTTTCTGGCCATGCTCAGGTTTATGGCAATGCTCGGGTTTATGGCGATGCTTGGGTTTCTGGCAATGCTCAGGTTTATGGCGATGCTTGGGTTTCTGGCCATGCTCAGGTTTATGGCGATGCTCAGGTTTCTGGCAATGCTCGGGTTTATGGCCATACAAAAATAGAAAGCTCTTGCGATTTCACATGCGTTGGCCCTATAGGCAGCAGATTAAGTTATACAACCTACTTACCCAAACAAGATATCATCTTCTGTGGCTGCTTTTCTGGCTCTCTTTCTGAATTTGAGGCAGCAGTCTTAAAGACACACCCCGCTGAAAGCCAACACAGAAAAGACTACCTTGCTCTTATCTCATTTTTTAAAGCACTTTCTTAAACTATACCACAACCCCACAATTATGAACACAACACACAAAACAGTCGCGCACTACCCCACCAATGCCACACTCCTTGCCGGCATCCCCGCAAAATGCCCGGAATGCAATTCCGCAGCCGTAGCATGGTCTCCCCTGCGTGTCTGGTGCTGCTCCTGCAACTTCCAAACAGCAGCCCAACCCAACGAAACATCCCGCGACATAATCGCCCGCTGGAACCGCGCCGTGCGCGATGGAGAGGGCTACACAGACCTTCTTTCAGAAAACATCGCCCGCCGTGAGAGTGAACGCCGAGAACGCGAATACAACTCCACCGCCGAGCTGAAAGCCGATGACACCCACCTCAAACACCTCCGCGAACTCTTCGCCTCCTCCGTAGAATTGGATGATGAGGATGACTATCTCCCCGCAAACGCCTAACCCCTCCACCATGAACATGTGCACAGCCTCTATGAACGGAAACGAAACAGAGATGAACGAAAGCCTTGTCTGCACAAATGCCTTCATGCAACTCCAAGCCATGGGCCAGCTCCTTGCAGACGGCTACGTCTTCCAACTCGAATGCTTCAATAGCTCCTCAATGACATTTTTAGTATTCTCCAAAAAAGACTGCAAAACCGCCTACTACAAACACTTTCATGCTACGGACACAAACACCCACCAAAAGCTCACCGAGCAAATAAACCAAATCTGGCAAGAGCTTAACGCCCGCAACCTCGCAACCTCGTAATTCGTAATTCGTAATTCGTAACTCGTAAATCCCCATGCCTCCCCGCAAAATAACAGACGCACGCTCCCGCATCCTCACCGCCATCTGCTCCACAGACAACTCCTCCCCCTTTGTCTCCCCCACGCAACTTGCCGATGCCCTCGCTCAATTACTCGAAGAACTTAAAGAACTCTTCGGCAACAACAAAGCGGAACGCGAATGGGTAACAAAAGAAGTCCTCAAACGCACACATAACCTTTCAGACTACATCTGCAAGCAAATCCTCACTGAATACAACATACCATTCCGCACCACAGCAACAGGCAAAATCCGCTACTCCTCCTCCCAATTCAAAAAAGCACTTGCCAACGCTTGTGTGTAACCCCTTTCCACCGCCATGCTCCACCACACCACACGCTTCATCATCTACCTTGCGCGCCCTTGCATCTGCCTGGCATTCAAACTAGCACTCTGCACCGCCGTGCTACTCGCGCCCGTGGCACTCGTGGAATGCATAGAAAACACACTCCCGCCCACATTCGGCAACTAACCACTTCTTGCGAACATCCTGTAATTCGTTTAGAAAAAAAAGTACTGTTCATGTTGAAAACTCGGCCCCGGGCACCGGCCTTTTAAAACTGCCCAACCAACATTAAAAACCTGCAAACACACCATGTCAATTCAAATTTTCAAATGCCTCACCACCGCTCAGGAGCTTCACAGCCATGCCCCGAAGCTCTTCGCCAACACGGAAGAAGCCGAGCAATTCCTGAGCGAAATCCATCGACTCCGCGAAGATCGCAAAATCTGCGAAGATATCAACCTCGATGAAATTCGCATCTTCAATTCCATCACAGAAGTATTCAGAGAATTCTACGATGGCAGCATCGATGAATTCAAACGCGAAAAAGATGAGGACTACAACTGCCTCCACTCCGACTACACAGATTATTACTGGGATTGGGTGGAAGAATATTACAACCCCGTCTACATCAACGATAACAAAATCCTCATCCTAGAAGAAACCGCTTAACCAACAACACAGCAGGGTAGAGAAACGGTCATCTCACTGGGCTCATACCCCAGAGAAAGCGGGTTCAACTCCCGCCCCTGCAATCCCCACACGCTGCGAAGCGTCAGGAACAAAGTATTTCTTAAGAAATACGGCTATTAAACACTGAATACCATAGACCGCCCCGCTGATAGACCGGGAATGATAAAAAGTCTATCACCACCACCATGCCTTGTGCAGACGGATGAACGGACGGGCAAAAAGGGTTTTTAATATATTTTCCCCTAGCCATCCCGCCCCAACATTCTGCCCCCGGTCCTTTTTGTGATTTGTTTCATTCCGGGGAAAGCGGTTCGACTCCGCTGCAAGGCACTCCCGCGGCATAACCGCAACCACCCCCATATCTACGCGCATCAGGCTACGGATTGCCTAGCTTCACCTGATCGCGCGCTGCCGAGGGGCAAATCGGCAGATAAGTGTAGCATCACCTGCACCGGGCAGGGGCAGCTAGGCTCCCGGTACCAAACACACATCACTCACACACTATGACACGCCGAAAACTCAAACTCTGCAAAAAATGCCAAGTCTCCCCCACAGAAGAACGGGTAGAACTCTACGGCATCATGCAAATCAAAATCTCCTGCCCCCAATGCGGGCTTTCCGTCTACGCACCACCCACCGCCAAAATTAACATCTCCGACCGCTGGAACCGCATCAACACCCGCCATTCCTCCGCATCAGACTTCCGCCTACTCACCCAAGCCAAACGCGCGGAAATGGCAGAACAAGCCGACTTTGCAGACCTTATAAACTCCCGCAACACCCCAATCGGCTATCTCGCCGAAGAATGCCACAACGGCACCCCATACGAAGAACTCTACTAACCCCAATAACAAATCCTAATTATGAACCCCAAAGAAGTTAAAATTGGCGAGACGTTCAAGCCGTTGAGGTTTGACACAATCATTCGCATACATGAAACCGCCCCCAAATATGACCCCTGCCGCAAGTTCCGCAAGGGGGATATGGTGCGCGTGGTGGAGTGGAATGGGCGCGACATAGCCCGTGTTGGAGAAATCGGCCACGTTGTGTCAGACGAACACAACTGCAGAGTGGAGATTGCCATAGACGGCTGGAAAAAAGAGGTTTATTACCCCGCTTGCCACCTCAAGCTCATCATCCCTGTTGAAGAGGGGGAGCCGTACTTTATTGAAGAAACCAGTAACGGATACAGGTTGATGAAACGCAATGGTGAACTGCTTGCTAATTATTGGGAAAACCACCCGTACGCAAAGGAAGCTGCCGAAGCCGAGTGTGCAAGACTCAACGCTGAGTACCGCCAATCAACAATAAACAATCAACAATAAACAATCCTCCACCTAATTATGAACACCACCACCCCAAACACACCATCGGAGACGCAGACTTTAGTCTGCTCAGAAACCGCCACCACCACAGCTATCGACACATCCCTCTCCGTACTCGCCAACGCGCGTGATATGGACTCCGCAGCCCGCGCTTGCGGTGCCCTTGCCAAATCAAAAATCGTGCCGGAACACCTGCGTGGCGATACTGGCTCCATCCTCGCTTGCCTGGACATATCGCAAACCCTCGGCTGCTCCGTCTACATGGTCATGCAAAACATCTACGCCGTCCATGGGCGTATGGGCTTCTCCGGCCAGTTCTGTATCTCAGCACTCAACCGCTGCCCCCAATACAAACGCATTGAATACCGCTACCTTAATGACCGCGACTGCACAGACGGCATGCAAGTCATCGGCCACCGCACAGACGGCTACCTTGACTACGGCACACCCATCACCCCCGCCATGGTAAAGGCTGAGGGCTGGTCTAAAAACTCCAAGTGGCAAACCATGGCCGACCAGATGTACCGCTACCGCTCCGCTGCATTCTTCGTCCGCGCCTACTGCCCGGAGGTACTCATGGGCTTCCAAACCGCCGATGAACTGCGAGACCTCTACGCCAACGGCACCTATAAGGCAGAACAGCCCCCCGCACCTGCTCCCGCTGCACCCCGCAACGTCACCAAAAAGACAGCACCCATCCCCGCCACCCCCATCTTCACCGAAGAAACAGACGAACTCCCTCTCGACTAACCCATCATGAGCAATAAAACAATCTCCTATGCGGAAATCTTTGAAACCGCCCCCTCAGACTTCAGCATGTGCCTCATCTTGCGTCAACTCGTAATATCCATGCGCCCCGTAATCGACCGCCTTGAGAACGGCACATTCGCCTGTTCCCAAGCCACACACTCGGAGCTTCTCAACATGGTAAGCGAGCTTGACAAAAGCGTCTACGCCATGCGTCTCCACCTCGATGCCATGGAAACCCTCTCCGATTTGCGAGAAATCTTCCCGCCCAAACCAACAAAAACAGAAGAACCCGCAGAAGAAGAACTTCCCATCTAAATCCATAAGGAAGTGTAACGCATACAACGCCCGCCCCGAGTGGGGCGGGCAAAACCCCACCATAACACACCATGCAACCGCTAGACCTTAAACTCCTAAAAGAAGCCTCTGCATTCCTCTCCGCTGCCATCAAAGCAGCATCCGTCAACGCAGACACCCAAGCCATTGTAGAAGCGCAATCCGCTCTCGCCCGCATCTCCTCTGTCCTCGACTGCAACCCCCCCCCCTAACCACCATGCAAATAAAACTCCAGCTAGACCCCGGTGCCACCGCACCCACGCGCGCACATGACACCGATACCGGCTACGATATCCGCGCCCTTTCCGTAGACGTTGCCTACCGCCGTTGCGGAAAAGATAACCTCATCTGGAAAGTCCGCATCGATACTGGCGTACACGTCCAGCCCCCCGCAGGTTATTACTTTGAACTAGTGCCAAACTCCCGCCTTAGCAACACTCCATTCTCTTACGCAAACTCCATCGGCATCATAGACCAAGGCTATACCGGCTCCATTAAAGCCATCCTCAACTGCGACTACAACACCACCAATGAACGGCTCATCCCGCAACCGGGCGATGTAGTAGGCCAGCTCATCCTCCGCAAACGCCTCGATGCAGATTTCATCCAAGTAGACACCCTCACCCCCACAGACCGCGGCACAAACGGCTTCGGCTCCACCGCAAACAATAAATAACCTCACTACAAATATGATTATAGACGAAACATTCATGCTCCTATACAAACTCTACAAAGTAGGCAACGCTTGCGGCTTACTTTCCCTTTTGAGCCTTTTCTTTGTAATGTTTAGCTTTGCTTCATGTTTAGTTGAGGAAAAGCCTTTCGGTTGGGCGTTTGGGATCTCCACGTTCATAACCACCTCTCTTCTTTTTGTCTTTGCTATCACTCCAAGCAAGCAAGAAGTAACCGCCTATGCAGCCTACGCCATCGGAGAAAAATGCGTAACCTCAGAGACAGCCAAGCGTATGCTGGATGCCGCTATCAACTACCTTGAAGGTGACTCAAACCAGTAACTCGCACTTCAAAATCATGCACCAAGACAACGAACCACCCATCGCCACGCTCGCCCTTTTCTTCATCCTCATTGCCGCCATCGCCACTGGCATCTACACCATCTCCCACATCATTTCCTACCTCTAAATTCGTAAATCGTAACTCGTAACTCGTACTTCAAAATGATTGGCTATCACACATCCACAATCCTCTGCTCCGTCATCGCAGACCCCACCCCCATCTGCTCCCCCTCAGCCAAAGACAACCCCATCGGCTGCGATATCCGCGTAGGCATCACTCAAACCGCACACGTCAACGGCAAATGGGAAAAATACAACCGCTACTTTACCCTCACCGCATGGTACGCCATGGCTAAAAAACTCATCGCTGCCAAGTGGTGCCGTAAAGGCAAAGATATCTATGTGGTCGCTCGCACCACAGAAAAAGCCTACGAGTCCAAAGGACAGACCGTCCGCAAACTCATCTACGATGTTCTGGACTGTCAGCCCATCTTCACCCAATCCTCTACCAATAACACCACCACCACACCCGCACCCACTGCACCACAAAACAACCCCGAGCCATACTCAGACTCCGCCCTTGCAGACGAAGATTACCCTTTCTAAATCATAACTCGTAAATCGTAACTCGTAATTCGTACTTCAAAATGACTTTCACCCCGGAAACCGCCCGCATCATCGCCAACGTCCAAGCCTACGGCACAGATGCCACCCCTGCCAACCCGCAACCCGCAATCAACAATCAACAAGAGGAACTAACACCCACCATGGAACGCTCCCTTAAAGCCATGGAAGCCATGGCCGCTGCAAACGCTCAAGCACCCTCCGCTGCCCCCGTAAGCGGTGCAGCCTACACCCCGCTTCGCCTCCCTCTCGCCTACAACATCGTAGACAAATGCACCGAAGAAGCCTACATGAAAGTTCAGGAATGGCTCAACGATGCCGTCCACAACTGCCGTGAACGCGCCCGCTGGCTCTTCATCCATGGCCGCCCCGGTGCAGGTAAATCCCACCTTGCCTTTAATGCCGCCCGCGTCCTGCGTGAATTCCGCCGTAAAACCCTCACCAAACGCGCAGCAGATATTGCTAATGACCTCCGCGAGGGTAACTCCCACCTCATGCACCAAATATGGCTACCATCCCCATTCATGGTAATTGATGACATCGGATCCGAATACTACACAGACTTCATCACCGCCCAATGGTTCGACCTGCTCGATGCCCGCATCGGCAAATGGACCATCATCACCTCCAACCTCACCCCCGCGCAAATCGGCAAGCGTTATGATACCCGCATCCAATCCCGCATCGAGGACTCCCGCAACACCATCGTAGACCTCACCCTCGCTGCCGACTACCGCAAACAACTCCTCCTCCCCACCGTAGAACACACCCGCATCTCTAAATAACATCATGAAACTAGAAGATATTAAAGTAGGCGAGACGTACAACGTCCGAGTGACAGTGAAATACATAGACGGATATGAAGTGGTAACCGCGACAATAGGACAAGATGGAAAAGAAGGCTATCGCACGCGCTTTCTTTTGGGCGATATCCCGGCATTTTCTCCCATTAGCCCCGAAAGCGGCGAAAAAAATACCGACCCCGCCCAGAAATTCGACCCATGCCGCCCGTTCAAAAAGGGAGATAGAGTAGAACCTACATTCTGGAACGACCGCCCGCCAGTCGCTTCAGAACTGCGAGCAAACAGTGAATTCTTGCCGCATGATGGAATATATACAGTGCTGTCAGACGAAAGAAACTCGATTGCATTTATTGACTACCACGGCAAAAGCGTTTTCATCCCCGTTAATCACCTTAAGCTCGTCATCCCTGTTGAGGAGCTGGAGCCGTACTTTGTCGGGGAGAGCGAAAACTCATACGACCTTTTCCGAAAAACCAGCAATGGCAACCAACTCAGAGCCTCTTTTTGGTGGAAACATAACCCCACACCAGACCTGATTGAATTGAGTAAAGCTAACGCAAAAGCCGCCGCCGAAGCCGAGTGCGACCGTTTGAATGCTGAGTATAGAAAGGAGAAGAAATGAAAACTATCTACAAGCATATGTGGTTTCCCGCTGCCGAAGATGAGAATAAAATACTGTGGGAACAGCGTAACCGAGGGTGGCTTCTCGTGTCTCACTCAATTTACTACGTCAAGAAGACGATGATGATTTCTTTCATTTTCTCCAAACTGTGCGATTGCATTCATTGCGATACTTGCCCTGATAGAAAGGAGCAGAAATGAAAATTCAAAAAGCAACGCTTCCCCTCAAAGACGGCGAGACATATTACATGCCCATTGTGTTTATAGCCAGTGAATCACCGATTCAAGAAGGTGGGGGCTGTTTTCTCACCCCTAGTGGCACCCTCATCATGCTCAACCGTAAAAGCGTTAGTGAGCTGATGGAATCGCCGACAACTCCAATTCTCAAATGCAAAGATTGCAAGCATGCAGACTTATTCGGAAGTAGATTTGCAACCTGCAAATATGTTGATGTGACATGCTTTGAACGATTCAGTAAACCTTGCAAGCATTTTGAAGCTAGAAAGGAGCAGGAATGAAAGGACGATGCATAAATTGTAAACATTATGTAGCAACAAGAAAAGACGAAGGCATTTGCACCTACTGCTTGCTCTTCGCGGCCCCTGTCCGAGCAATAGATTATTGTTCTTGTTATAAAACCGCTTACGAAAAAGAGTAACCATGAAATACCCCTTTGAAAACAACGAAAACGGCATCCCGATACTCGATACCGAAGAAAAGCTGCAATGGTACGTCAACACTCTTCTTCATTGCGAGGTCGACCTCTACGAAATAGGCGCGGAGGTCAGTGATCTTGAAACAGTGTGGCTTAAAAAACGTAGAACTTACAAATGCCTACAGTGTTTGACAATGCCCTTTTGCGACCCGACTTTTTCAACGTCGGACTTCAGAAAACTTGTTCACCGTTCCGCAGTTGACGTGCTGCGCTCCGTTCACGCAAGACACGAGGCAGAACTTCAAGTCAAAAGAGACGAAGAAAAACAGCGCGAAGCATTTATTAAGGCACAGTTAAAGCAACAAGCAGATGATGTAGAAACCGCGATGCGACTCCTTGCTGATGGTGTAGCAAGCTCAAAAGAAGAAAACCAAAAGGAACACACAGACACGTCAAAAGTCTTAGTTCCTATGCCTGAAATAGACATTGATACTGCTAAATCACCCGCCTTAATGTTTTTCCTTTTGCTTATCGTGTTTCTTACCCCTTTAATAATTCTTCTATTCTTATCACTCTCATGAAAACACCTAAAAGAAAACACTATTTTTACGAAAGCTACATCGACCCCGAAAACGGTGCTGTAATCATGGAAGCGGTGACTCCTGGGTTATACGAAGCCCGCTGGCACCGCAAGAACCGCGTAAAATCACTCAAAAACACCATCCGTACCATCAATAACAAACTGGCAGATGCTAACCTCTCCCGCATCATCCTCCGTAATTACCTCATCAACAAACGTAACGCCTACATCATCCGCTCCCGTAAAGCAGAAACAGAACAAGCACGCAAAGACTGGCTCGCAGCCACCCGCGACCTCTCACTCTTTATTAACCTCTCCTACACCCCCGAAGAACTCATAGAAGAACTCAACGGCAAAGACCCCATCCCCCACGCCATCAAGTTCACAGCAGAAGAACGCGCCATCCTCACCTCCCTCAGAGAAGAAGAACCCGCAAATAAAAAGGAGAACAATCCACAATATCCACTAAATGTACCACCTCCCGCACTACGTCTGGCAAGAACACCGCTGCTGTGCTACATGCTTTTACGCATGCTTTTCAAAAATAAGAAACGAACATTACTGTGCTGCCTTTCCCTCTATGCCAGCAATAAAAAATCCTTACACAGCATGCTTGGCATATAAATCCAAAAACAAATAATTAACAATCAACAATCCACAATCAACCATGCCTCCCGCCCGCGCTTGTCGAAAATCCTCCGGTCTCAACAAACTGGAGCAAGAATACTACAACCACCTCCTAGCCCTCAAAGCCAACGGAGAAATCGCAGACTGCATGCCTCAGCCCCTCAAACTCAACCTTGCCCCCGGCCTTGCATGCACCTACACACCGGACTTCATGGTAGTTCGTAATGACGGCATCCTTGAGTTTCACGAAACCAAAGGCTTCTGGCATGACGATGCCCGCGTAAAAATTAAAGTCGCTGCCTCCAAGTTCCCCTTTGTCTTTGTCGCTGTCACCAAACCCCGCAAATCCTCCCCTTGGCAATACGAACACTTCACCAACGAACAACAATAAGCCCCTCGCCACAGCTTCGCCAAATTCGTAAATCGTAAATCGTAAATCGTACTTCCCCATGTATCTCACCACTAAACAAGCTTGCCGAGCCCTCGGATACTCCTCCGTCTCCGCTGAATACCTCCGTAGGCTTAAAATCCGCTCCATTAAAATACTGCACTCCTACTGCTGGAACCTCCAAGACATCAACGCCGAACTTGCGCGCCGTAAAAAAATCTCGCACCCTCCACCGGGGTGCCTTACCCTTTCAGAAGTGGCAGAAATCATCAACCACTCCGTCCCATACACACACCACTTCCTCAAAAAACACCACATCGCCCCATCATTCTGCACCCTCTGGGTTAATCACTCCGCACGACAAGTCCGAGTCTACCGCCAACGCCAAATAGACAAACTCCTAAACAAACTCCAACAAGAAAAATACTCATTCCCGCCCGAAGGCTGGCTCACCATTTCAGACTGCACATCATTTCTAAACTGCTCCGCTGAAACTGTCCGCACCTACGTCCGCAAAAATGAAGTCCGAGCAAAAAAAATCCACACCTCCAAACAACTCTACAACGAAGATGACATCATTACCCTTAGAAAAAAACTCCATGGGCGCTCCAGAAGACTCTCTCCCGCGCCAACGCAAAATTGATATCATCCGCGCCACCATACGCAAAGAAAAAATCACCCCCGAAGAAATAGATATCCCGCACCGCTTCGACCTCCTAGCCCTATGCGTAGCCCTCTTCTCATTCCCCGTTAAAATCACCTTTAACAAACTCACAGTCCTGCTGGCACTCGCTTGCAACGAAATGACGCAATCGCAGATACAATCACTCCTCGGCTGCGAACAATCCACACTCTCACACATCATGGCAGACCTCCTATCGCAAGGCTTTGTCACCCGCAATGATGCATCCACTCGCCCCCTACGCCTCTACACACTCGCACCACAAGGCAAGCAAATCTTTGATGCCTTTATCCATAACTACTACAAAGCAGTAGACTACCTCAACGCATTTAAACAACAAAACACATGAACATGAACACTCGCATGTTCCAAACCTCCCATTAACACATTATAATAAACCCAATCATGGATAAATCAACAGTCTGCCAACACGCTCTTGCCCTCCTTGGCGAAACCAATTACGAAAAACATACCGCACCCAAATCGGCTTGCGATATGGCTTACTACGATGTTGTTCGCTTCGCTAACAACGCTGCTCACTGGTCTTTTGCGCGTGAACGCCGCACCCTCACCTCCATGTCAGGCAACACCGCATCCACTGTCCGTTGCTACCACCTCCCTGCCGACTGCTTAAAAATCATCGCCGTTGTCGACACTCACACCGGATCCAAAATCCCCAACTGGCAACTCTACGCATCACGCATCGAAATCAGCTCCGCTTATGCTGACTCTGTAGACCTCATCTACACGTCAGACCTCCTCACCACACAAGCAGACCTGCCCGACCACGCTCCCGACTTCTGCCAATACGTCATCCACATGCTTGCCGCCCGCATTGCCCCCACCATCACGGGGCAGCTTGAAATAGCCACCATGCTTGAGCAAAAAGCAGCCTATCTCCTAGCTCAAGCCATCTACAAAGATGCCCGACAAGCTGGCTCCAATGACCAAGCTCCGGCCATCCCCACAGCTCACTCCCATGTCAGCAACCCCTCCTACTACTGAGAACCGCTGCATCAACTGCCGTTACTGCTGCATGTATGATGCCACTTGCTCACACCCGGAAAATGACTGGGCCTATATAGACTACGCCACGCCCGCCTGCTCGTTATTTGAGCCGGAACAAATCACAACTCGTAATTCGTAACTCGTAAATCGTAACTCCAGCTCATGTTCAGTTTCCTTTCCTCCTACAACCAAGCGCGCTTGCAATCCAAACAGTACAAAGCACAAGAAAAAGTCCTGCGCAACAACGCAAAGGGCGTACGCAACCGCGCTGCCTCCCAAGCCCAATCCATCCGCCAAACCGCGCAGGACAACCAGCTCATAGCCACGGAAAACCTAATGACCGCTCAATCCAACAAGCGGCATAAGGAAGCACAAGCTCGCACCGCAATGGGCTATTCAGGATTTGATACTGGCGAAGGAACAGGCGGACAAGCTCTTGCTAACCTCCAGCAACAACTCGATGCCGAAATCGCCAACATGGAACAAGCAGCTTCCATCAACCTGCTTAATGCCTGGCAGTCTTCCATCGATACCCAACGCCAAGGAGAAATTGAAGCACGCTCTCTGGACGCTCAGGCAGACCAATACAAACTGGCAGCAAAATCCATCCGCAAAACCGCAAACCTCGGTCTTATTGCAGGTGCTATAAACTCCCTTGCAGGTGCATTCTCCGGCTACAAATCAGGCATAACTCATAATGAGAATATGCAATTAGTACTAGCCCAGAAAGATGCAGCTGCAAAAAAACAATTCGATGCCGGCACTATCAACCGCGATCAATATGACCTCATGCTGGCAGAAAACGCCATAAATTACCATAACAATGCCGTAAATCCATGGGCAAACGCCTTTGATGCCGCTTCCTCCGCTGGCTACTCAGGCTTTCATTTTGTCAACTCTTTCAACCCCTACACCGGAGCCCTCTCCGCAGATGCCAATAACCGCAAGAATAACTGGGGTGGCGTTTCCTCCATCCTCTCCGGCAACGTTCCCTACAAAATCCCCGCTGCCGGAACAATCTTCGCCCAATACTAAATCTCGCTCCTCCAAATTCGTAATTCGTAAATCGTAATTCGTACTTCCTTATGAACCTCCCGCTTTACCAAGGCCCGCAACTCCAGCCCGCGCACACACCTCAAGGCTCCTCCCCCGTAGAAAACCCCTTTGCCGGAGCATTCCAAAAGTCCGCAGCAGCACTCACGGAAGCTGCCCGCAACCGCGAACAAGCCATCCAAGAACGCAGAGAATACATCCTTGAGCAAAAACGCTCCGCTGCACTTAGCGATGCCGTAAACCAAATGAACACAGAAATCATTGAGCGTCTCATGCTCGATGATGGTGTCGGCAACTCATTCTACGATAAAGACGGCTTGCTTATTAAAGACGAAGTAGAAGAAATTAAACAACGCTACCTAGCCGTAGCAGATGCATGGACTTCCGGCTTCTCCTCAGAACAAGGCATGCTGGCCGCTTCTAAAGCCCAACAACAATACAGACAAGCTATCCCGGAAGCAATCGATGCAAAACTCATGGCAGGACTTAAAACACGCGCCGACCGCGCCCGCTCCAACAACATACGCGCTGCCATCTCACGCCGTGATTATGCAGGAGCAGAACGCATAAGTCAAGAAGCACTGGACAAAGGACTTATCTCCGAAGCCGAACACCAGAATATGGTAAATGATATTGAAAAAGACCGCGCCACTTACGAAATTGACTTCGCCTCCACGCCGAATGATATTAAAGACTGGCTCCGCAACCCCGCCAATCAGGAAGTCATTACACGCAATCCCAAGATTGCAGCCTACGCACACCGCACCATGGATGCCATGCTCCGTGCCCAAGCTACACAGCAACGCAACGCCTACAAACAACAGATAGATGAGCAGCTACTCGATGTAGAACAACAACTCCTCGATTTGGAAGAGCTTGAAGCTGCATACAACGAAAACCCGGAAAAAACAACAAAATCAGAACTCGTGGGCCGTCTCGATGCCATGGAGCCCAATGCCGCATTCCCTGACACGCTCCCCGCTGCACCCGTTCTTGCTTCCCCCATTGTCCGCAAGGTCTTTCAGGACTATAAAGGAGACTTCTCCTCCCCGCAAGCTAAAATGGCAGCTTTCTCCGCTCTCTGTTCCGAAGCTGCCGTCACGCCGGATATTGATGACCCCATTGCCGTAAAAGAGCTGGAGCTACTCGCATCCTCTATGGGCCTTACCAATCAAGATGCCGCTCGCGCTATCAAAGCTCACAAAGACTCCATCGGCCCTAACGCCACCACGTTCAACCCCACCAAAGTATCTGCCGATATCCTTAAACTCCACAAAGCCAGAAACAAACAAATCGTGGATTTTATTGGCAATCAAATGTCCTTTGTCGGTAAATCAAACTTTAAGTCATTGTACAATGAAGATGAGGCTGTTATCGCCTACTCCCTCACAAAAGCCACGCACGATTTCTATACATGGTATCAGCAAAACCCTGATGCCTCCATGGATGAGCAGGTAAACAAGTTTAACGCATACTACCACAACACGCTCACCGACCAGCAAACGGCAGATATCGCGCTCGCTAATGCAGATGCCTTTACTGTCTATGCTCAATACCTCACCGCCTATGGCGAACAACGTATCAACAAAAACGAATATGACAAGCAAATAAAAGAAAGGCGCGCCGAGGTAGAAAAAGCTTTCAACGCCGAAATTGATGCACGCATCAAAAAAGTAGGCATAGACCAAGCTATCGCTCAATACCCTATCCAAGCCGCAGAAATGCGCTCCACTCTCTCCGCAGCACTCAACCGCCAAAAAGACCTTTCTTTCTCAATAGATGCCTCCACCCCGGCAAACCCTTACGTCCTCACCGGCTATACGGATGAATACATCCTTTATGTCCCTGCCGATAATTCTCCCACCAACCTGCAACACATTATAGCCGAAGCAAAAAATGGGCAATACACAGCCGTTAGAGTGGTTCATGTTGAAGGCTTAAAGTCTGCCGTTGCTTCCGAAGCCCTCCAGAAACGCTGTCAAAAAGTCTACGGACAAGACTTCAACAAAATCAACTTCACAAACAATATCCTCTCATTCCATAAGGAGTCCTCAGAAGCAAAGAAACTCAAAGACGCTCACCCCGAATACGCTTCCAAAAAAGCACGTCTCGAATATCAAAAGAAAGCACTGCAAACGGCTAAAAGATACTTCACCCCAACTGAGCAAGAAGAAGAACAACAAACTGAATACGAGGAAGACTCCCCTCTCCGTAGAGAAGCCAACCTATTCCCGGATGATGGCATCGTCCCCGAAGAATTATATTGATCCGCAACTTCGTAAACCCGCAAATCTCAATTTCTCATGACCTCCTCAAACTACGGCTTTATTCTCACTCCCTCCACACCCGAACAAAAAGCTGCCGGCATCACCGATAATGCGCGCTTCATGAACGGGCTCTATGCCTACGCCAACCGCAACAAGGGCAATGCCGACCTCACACAGCAAATGACAGATGCCTTTGGCGATAACCTACCCAACTTCCCTGTACCCGCCCACGAACATTACTGGGTTGGCAGTGCCATCCTCAACCGTTCAGGTGCAACTTCCGACCAAATTAACCAAGTCTATGCTGCACACAATATCAATATGCCGTCAGGCTTAAACTCGCGCCAGCTTACAGAACATCTCGGCAAAAGCGTTCTTGAGTCATTATCCAAACAATACGATAAGAAAAAACAAATGCTGGAGCAGCGCAATGCACGCCTACAAGCCAATTTCTCAGACCTTACATCAGGCAAGAAAAACTACTGGGATATTGCACCTGATGAACTGCAAGACCTCCAAGATGTTTATAACCTCTCTGCTGCCGATATCGCTACCGCTGGCGAGATACTTCGTATTAAAGAACGCACGGCTACCGACCTATTGACCGATCCTATCGATGCAGCACAAGCCGCTGGAAGCGACTTGTTTAACTTTGGAGCTAAAGTAGACGCATGGGGAAAACTCTTTAAGGGAGAATTCTCAGAAGTTTACTCCACCGCATACCCCGAATACTCAAAGCTCATAGCAGACAAAGCCTACCAAGCGGGTGACCAAACAAAACAAATACAAAACCTCCTCTCCAAATGCCAAAACCCCAAAGGCGTGCAAGACCTCGCTGCGCTGCTTGCCTACGATAGCCGCGCTCAGAAAATGGCAAACGCATCAGGCTTGCAGAAAGTCCTCTACACAGCCGATGAAACCGCCTATTCTCTCTATTCAGGCTTACAAACAATTAAACGAGAAGCAAACAGAGAATTGCGCATTGATAGCGAAGATAAACTTCGTTCCCTGCAACATTCGGGTGCAGATTTATTCCCGGAAGGTACACGTCAACTACTGCAAAAAGCAGTTGAAGAAAACGCCACATATCGCCAAGCTCTTGCTACGGAGGGCGCAATAGCTTCCGCAAAAATGCAGGCAGATGAAGAAGCAGATACAAGTTGGGTTACTAAAGGCTTCCAGTTCGCAATCCAGACAGCCCCCTATATAAACAAGTTTACAGCCATTGCTTCCACTGCCGACCTCTTCAAACAAAACGCTGCCACCTCATACGCTTCAATTCAGAATAAAGATGGCTATATAAGCCAACGTCTCGATGCTCAAATTACAGGCAAAGCTGCATACGATGCCGCTGTAAACTGGGGCACTCGCGCTATTCCTATCAAATATGCTTCCAAACCCCTGCAAGCAGGTCTTAATAAAGTAGCAGGTAAAGCCAATCCTTTCTTTGCAGGTATTATCAAAAACCGCGCCACCACTTACGCATCACACTCTATATGGACAGCTTCGCAATTTGCGACAGTTGTCCCCGCGCTCGATGCTTCCCTCCGTGCTTCGTATGAAGCTATATTCGATGTAAATCCTGAACTCAGAACAGGCTGGAAATCTCTTATCCAGCTTCAAGAGCAGCTTCAAGAGCCGTCTTATTACGCTCAGAATATGGTGGTTGGCGCGCTCTTTGGTATTGCTCCCACTATCCATCATTCCCGCATAGAAAAAGCCATTAACAAGAACGTACTCACCAAAGGCTTAAGCAAAGCCGAAGTACGCAAGGTTAATCTCCAGCACACGTTGCCTGACCGCCCCAAAGCCCTGCAATCTGAGCTGGATAAAAAGATGAAAGAAAACCCTGCTCAGGTTATTAAAGATGGCGTAGAAAATACAAAACTTACTCTTAACGAAGAACAGCAACAAGCTGTTGACCAGCTCGCTAAAGGCATCATGCTTGATGAAGCCAAACGTGCGTCCCTCCGCAGACTTGGCATAGAAGTGCTGGACTCCGAAAACCCCGACAAGGTTATTGTTACCATGGGCGGAGATAATGATCCGCTGACAAACAAATGGGTGCCGGGAACCAAGCCCGTTGAAATTGACAGAGAAACCGCTGGCAGATACTTTGCTGCAATCTATGACCATAACTTGCGTCTATTTACTGATGTGCTCCGCAATGCTCTTGGTAAAAAGACTTTGCTTGATGCCCTTAAAGATACCTTGCGGGGTAAGATTGGCATTAAATACCTTGCGAAGTCTCTTGATTTTAACAATGTTATTGAGACAGGCAACAAGGCTCTTTCTGCTCGCGATAAAGCTGCTCATGATATCCGAGAACAATCCAAGACAGAAGATGGCTCCTACACCATTTCTGAGGCAGACGCTCTCGCTCAGGCAGGCAAAACCATAGACCCCTCACTTCACAAAACCCGCACGCTTGACCAGCTTATCAACTTTGGCAAAGAAGCAGATAGTCGCAGACAATACGAGGTTGAAACCAATACTTCGATAGACCCCGATGCTTCATTCCTTTCTAATGTCTACGTTCTCACCAAGAGCAATCCCTTGTCTCCTGACTCTATTCGCCGTATCTTCATGATTACACGAGGAGCCAGCTTCCGCGAAGTTGCAGAGGACGTTGGCGAGCAATATCTCAAGGACTACATGTTTGAAACAGGTACGGACATTACAGACGCTTGGCGTACCTTGCAAGAGGTCGAGAAGTATATCAAAGATGACTCCGTTTCTCTTACCCGTATCAGCAAGACTCACCCGGAGTTAGCTCAACGTCTCAAAGACGGTCTCACTACGGACGGTAATATCACTCCTGCCGAGTTTGATTTAATCCGCCGTGACGCAACAGAGGGCTTCTCTAAACTCCTGCTCTCCAATCTCCGTGAAGCTGCTGCCAACGATGACGGCTCTCTCCCCCCGTGGGTGCATGAGCTAGTCAATGCTTCCATGCTCACGGGGCACCTCATGCAGCAGGAAATGATACTTGCCGCTGCCGTAAAAGAAGCGGAAGCCATGGGCCTCAAAGATGAAGCCATGAAGCGTCTGCTCAATGCTGCTCCCGAAAAAATCAAATCCATCCTCAACAAAAAGAAAAACCCCAAGCAGGATGAATTCTGGAATGCTTACCAGCAACAGAAAAAAATCTATGAGAACATCCTTGCTAAAGAAGCGCAGCGTTCCCCGGAAGAAGTAGATACTTGGATGAGTGAACATGCCGTAGCTGCTGAACAGCTCAATGCAGAGCAGCAGCAGGAAGAAGAAGAACGCTCCGCTCCCTTTGCCGAAGCGGTAAAAGAAGCTGAGTCTCTCCCCGAAAATCAGGGTAAATCTCATGAGCAAGTTGTCGAAGAAGTCAACGCCAAAGCTGTTGACGCTAAGGAAAAAGACATTGCTGCCAAAGCTACTGATGGCAAGCATCAAGAAATCCGTGATGAAAGCGGCCTTGTCTGCCGTGTAGAAATGGTTGAGATTGACGGCCTCTCTATGATGCCCAATTTCAAGTCTGGAGCAGACAAAGACACGGGCGAAGTTGCACCCCTGACAGGCGACTATAACCCTGACCATGACCCCATCCGTGTTCTTCGCACCACGGACGGGAAAATGTTGGTTATCTCAGGCAGACACCGCCTTGCTCATGCCAAGCGTTACAACGCCAAAAAGATTATCGCCTACATTTATGATGAAACCCCTGAACATAACCTCTCATGGGCCAGATACAAAGACGTAGAGTGGAACATTAAAGACAACCAAGCAACCCCGCTTGATATTGCTCTGCTTATCCGTGGTGAACTGGTTGATGGTATCGCTCCTCTCACTCAAACAGATTGCATCCGTATGGGTATTGTCGACAAACAAACTGGCAAGCCCCGCAGCGGTTCTCAGGCTGCCCTTGGTTACGCCATCGGCACTAATGCATCAGCAGAAGTAATGACTCAGCTCCGCAATGGTAATATATCCACCTCCGCAGCCGTTGCTATCTCTCTTGCTTCCACCAACCCCGATGCCCAGCGCAAGGGTTTGCAAGCTGCCCTTAATGGCACCGCATCCCGCGACTTGCCGTATATCGTATCTATCGCGCAATCTCGCATTGACCACCTCCAAGCTCAGGGGGATACATTCCAAGCAGATTGGTTCGGCACTCTCAATACTGATACGCCTTACTCTCTATTCATCGACAAGTACGCGATGAAACAAGCTAAGGCTCTCAACGCCATCATTTCCGGCCGCAAGAAAGCCAAGCAGATTGTTTCTTCGGAAAACGCTGAGGATATTCTCGATAATTCCGGTCTGCAAGTAGACCCCGATGCCGACCCTAATGCCATCAAGAGCAAAATTGCTGCCGATAAAGAACTTCTCGACAAATGGCAGAAACCCTATCTCAATATGGCCGATATCGGCAAGGAAATTGATACCGCCTTTGCCAAAGAACACCCCGAAGAATGGGCTAAAATGCAAGCTGAGCGCAAAGCTCAGGAAGATGCCCGCGCAGAAATTATTGACTATGCTATAAGCCCTCTGCCGGGACTCCACGCATCCGCTCATGAATTCGACAAGTTCGATACAGCCTACATGGGTACAGGCGAGGGCGCACAAGCCTACGGCTGGGGCCTCTACTTTGCTGAAAACTGGGTGATTAACAAGTGGTACTTCGACCAATTCAACCGAGAACATACCACCCTCATTCATAAAATCGGCTCAATAGAAAGCAATCAGGAAGACTTCATTACCACTGTCCAGAATATCTTTAACAAGAACGCAACTGAAAGCGTAACACCGCAACAACTCACACGCGCTATCTACTCGCTCATGAGCGGGCGTTTCGTTGCCAACTGGAGCATTGACCGCGAAATTGACTTCCTTACCCGCCGTGTGGATGGAGGCAACACCAAATACAAACCTATTCTCAATGCTCTTAAAGACATCAGAGACGCAGGTCTTGCTGTTGAGCTGAAAAAGCAATTCGCCATCAATTACAAAGTAGCCCTCAACTGTTCTAAAGATGACCTCTTTTCGTGGGATGAACCCGCTCCTGCCGACATTGTTGCCAAAGCTCGCAGCCTTTATGAACAGAAAGTAGGCAAGCAAAAAGCCCTTTCATTCTTTAATGAAGTATCGGGTAAAAACGATACAGTAGCAGGAAGCATGCTTTATGAACGTATCCTTGTTCCTGCGCTTGGCAATCCCAAGGCGGCATCAATGTGGCTTTATGACCAAGGCTATAAAGGCATCAAGCATCTTGACGCAACATCTCGCAAGGGTAAGAAAAACCCCACCCACAACTTCATTATCTTTAAGAATGAGGATATCAAGATAACCGCCATCAACCGCACTGGCAAATGGAGTACCACCGAGGGCTGGGAGCCGTTCACTGATACCACCTCTGAATTCTCTGTATTCTCCTCAACAGATGCCCTGCAAGAATGGCAGCTCGACCCCACGGCTGGTCTTGGCTCACTCGGCCACTTTGCCGACAACATCGAGCGCAAACTTGCCCCCGTAGGTGATGACGAAACAGATGCCCGCTTTGCTAAACTCCAGGCATTCATCAAACGCCGCCAACTGGAGATACAAAACCTTAACGGAGAAAAAGACCTTGATATCCTTGTCGGAGAAATTATGTCTCTCCCTCAATTAGTCAACACTCTCCCCTTTGGCTATCGTTTCAGCTTGGAACCCTATATCCAATTCCTTACCACCTACGCCAATCTCATCAAGAACGCCGACCCTGAACGCGCAGGTGCAGCACTCCCCATGTCGGGCTGGGATAAGATAATGGGCAATTCATTCCGCAAGGCTTTTGCTCGCATGCTCAATGAAAACATGTCAGCCATGGAGCAGATGGAGTTCGAACAATTCTTCTCTCCCTTTATCGCCTTGACAGATATTCAGTCATTCCGCACCGCTCTTGAACAAGCACGCGAAGATGCAGCTCTCAAGTTCGATACCCAGCATGCCGAAGAACTGAATGACCCCGCCAAACGTGCAGAACTGCGTAAACAACGTAAAGAAGCACAAGCAGAAGCAGTGGAGAAAGTGCTGGAGGAAAATGCCGACATCAGAGATGCCATGTACAAAGCCATTGGACAAATGCGAGCATCCCGACTTGTCGATAAAATGCTTGCCCGTGTTTACCTCAAGATGGAGCAATACCGCAAAGACCGCACGCTGGCAAAAATCTCACGCGCCCTCTCCTCCATCACGCCCAGAAAGCAAAAGGACGGCAAGCCTGTTAAGGGTACAGTCTCGCAAGAAACCTACGATACAGCCCTTAAAGCCTACCGTCTCTTACTCCTTACCAAGTCAGAGAAAGATATCATTGATGCAGGGCATCCCGATCTTGCGGAAAAATCTGATGACTCCACTCTTGATATCACCACCTTTGACCACGAGGGTAATGAAATCAAACTCCAAGTCACCAAGCAGGAATACGAAACCTACGCTTGCCTTGCAGGTATGACAGCCGACCACGCTGCATCTACCGCTAAAACCCTTGGCACACTTATTGCCACAGGCAAACAAGCTTGGCAGCTCGTATCTGAACAACAAGCAAAACGTATCAGTGACTTCTGCGACTCCATCTATAACAAATACACGGAAGACGCCAACCGGAAAGCCATACGCATGCGTCAAGAAGCAAGCACAAACTTCTCAGGCAAAGGCGTAACAAAAGGAGTTAAACGCATGCTCTCAGGTGTTTACAACGATGCGCAACTTATCGACCTTATCTCCAATGTGCCGGGGCTGCAAAACTTTAGAGACATTCAGAAGTCTATCTCGGACGCTCACAATTACCTCCTCAAAGCTGATAAAGAAAACGGCGAAGCAATCCTCAAAACCGCATTCTCCATCCTCGGTTATCACGATGTAGACGTAACCAAGCCTACAAGCAAACAAGCAAAAGCCCTGCGTGATTTCTTTAATGAGATTAACGATATCAAGCAACTGCCAGCAGAGGGGAAAGACTCCTTAACCCTTACCAAACAAGCACCCGACTTCGTTAAACAACACACAAAAACGCTCCGTCACTCTCTGCTCAAACGTCTCAACCAATACACCCGCACCAAAAACTATAACCCGAACTTACTTGTAGCAGCCATCCAAAAACTGGATGATGATGGCCATCTTCCTGACGGACTTCGTAAGGAAGTCATTAACAAATACGGCAAGCACGGAAACGCTGCGCTCTATTTCGGTGATATCGATAAAGCCATCGAAACTATCCTGCCCAAAACAAGGTTCGGACACCTTCAAAACCTAAAAGAAACAATTAAGGAGCGAGCTGACGAGTCATTGCTCAAGTGGCAGGAAGAAAATAAAGACAAAAATAAGTCTGTCACCTTTACGGAAATGACTCGCAATGAAGCCGCTTATCGCGTCCTCCTTTGCGAACAGCCCGACCTCGCAGAAGCATTACGTCTACAAGGATACACACCGGAAGTTGTAGCTCAACTTAAACAAATAGCTGGCGAGCCAATGATGCAATTTGCCTACGCCTTGAGAGACGTACTCAACCAACGGCAGCCTATCCTCAAAGAAATCTACGAAACCACCTACGGCACACCATTCCCCACAGTAGAAAACTACTTCCGAGCATTCTTTGATGCCGGCACGAAAGAAGCCAATGACTCACAACTGGAAAACATGAGCTTTGGCGTAGAGGGGCAAGGAGCAGGTGCTATGAAAATCTTTTACAACCGAGTCAAGCACAATGCCCCCATTATGCCCATCATGTCCGTTACTCATGCGTTCCAGTTAGCAATGAAGCAACAGGACAACATCATAGCCTACACCCACCCCGAAACCCATCAACACCTCGGAGAAATGCTCAACCGAGTATTACACAACCGCCGAGGAGATACCACCATTGAAGACTGCCTTAAAGCTGCCATCGGAACAGAACACTATGGTGCACTGAAAGAGCATGTAAAAAACATGTTCCGTCTCCACGGCCATGCAAACGGCTTCGATGCTGCCCTCAATCGTGGCTTGCGAGACGTTTCAGGCGTAGCCGCTTACACCATGCTTGTATACAACTGGTCATCCATCGCCAAAAACGCCATGGCATACTTCAACACCCTTGGCGGTAATGCTGATATCGGCCCCGTACAATGGGCAAAGTCTGCTGGGCGTGTAGCTATCGGACAAGGACGCATCACCCCTGAACAAATAGCCAAAGAGAGCTTCATTGCAGACCGCTTTAAAGGCTGGGATACAGACACATTCCTTGAAGTAGTATACCAACAAGCAGGAGTAAAAAGCGCCCTTAACTCCGCAACCACCTTTGCCAAACGTGGCATGGCTATCTATGGCAAACTCGACCGCTACTTTACAGCCAAATCTGCTGCCATCATCTACGATGCCTACTACCGCCATCTGGAGACAGCTTTCCCCGACATGACGCATGAAGCACGCCATATCGAAAGTCTCAAAGCGGCACAACAAGCACTTGCCTTGCGAAGCCAGCCGATGGACTGGAGACAACGCCCGCTCACAGCCTCTTACAACTCATGGAAAAGTGCAGCCTACTTCTTCCTTGGCGGTGAAGCATGGAGTACCCTCGGCAACGTCTGCCGACTCATTTCCGAGTCAGGCTTCCGCACACCGCAAGCACGCAAAGCACTTGCCAACGCAGCAGCCGTATGGCTTGTACATGGTGCCCTTTTCTCCGCAGTAAACCTTGTCCTCAACTACATGCTGGACGATGAAGAACACTGGAAAAAACGCAGCATTTGGAAAAGCATGGGAATTGGCACACTCCTTGGCCCCATAACAGGCATGCCCATCATATCCAACCTTGCAGAAGCAGGAACAAGGCTTATCGACAAGAATTATTATGTTCCCACTCCCTCCTATCTTCCGATGCAAGACCTCGCCTTAATGGGTCGCGACATCAAAAAGATATTCAGCGACAAATCCTCTGCATGGGATAAGAGCGTAGCAGCCTCCAACACCTTACGCAACCTCCTATTCTTCACCCTGCTTGGCACCACCCGCGCAAAATCCAAAGCCGGAGCAACCATCCAAGCCGGAGCCCTTGTCACAACAGCCGTCAACAACGCCGTCAACTACCTCTTCCGCATCGGTCGAGCCATTGATGAACGCGCCCTTTCCAACGGCTCCAAGAAAACTAAATAATCCTTAAAAATCAAATCACATTAAACATCACCCCTCACAAATCTAAAGCAATGCACTACTTTTCATCAGCTTAAAAATCACCTCAAAATACACCAATACACCATTTCTGTAACTCTTTGACCCTAAAACCTCCAAAGTCCCACAGCTGGTATCAGTGTATTTAAGAAAAATAGCCGTATTTCCTTTAAAATTAGAGGCAATACGGCTATTTTTTATTGTTTTTCTTAAGAAACTTTGTAAAAATTCGTTAGCACTTTCGTCAGCACCTCGTTAGCACCTCGTTAGCACCTTTTGCGAGAAAGTGCCCCGCCCTTAATAAAAACAAAATTAACAAAGAAAAACAGTAATTATGGCTAGTATTCACCTCCGTAAAAGCACATGGTACGCTGTGTGGTATGAGAACGGTAAACACATCATGCGCACCACCAACATTAGAGCAAAAGGCGAGAAAGAAAAGAAACTCGCTCAAAATGCAGCTGATGCTATGGAACAAGCGGCAAAAGGCAACATCTCGGTCTCACAAGCAGTTGGAGCTTTAAGAAAAATTGCCACAACGCTCGGGTTAGCGTCCAGAGTCCCCACTGTCCAAGACTATTTAACCAAATACACGCCTAAAGGCTCTCACTCGCACATCCAGAGCGTTAAGCGAGTAATAAACATGTTTCTTGATTATCTTGGCTCCGAAGCATACATCACCTTAGATATGCTAAGTGTAGCAACGTGCAGAGGATTTGTTGAACATCTATTAAAGAAAATCTCTTTTACTACAACAAGAAGCTATAAGAGCCATCTTCAAAACGCCCTACAAATAGCAGTTGAAGAAGAAATAATAGAACGTAACCCTTTTACCCTAGTCTCCATGAAAAGACTTAATCAAAGAAATGCAACTCCCATGAAACGTCTGCCTTTCTCCTTATCAGAAATTCACACCATTATAAATAAAACCCCCTCCCCTTGGAGCGAAATGGTGCTCTTAAGCATTCTTACGGGCGGGCAACGTCTCGGAGATATTGCTTGCATGAAATGGTCTCAAATAAAATGGGATGATGGAGTAATTGTAATACGAACTATGAAAACCGGAAAAGTCATTGCAACACCCATCACAAAGACGCTAGAACGCCTTTTAACGCCCCTTTGTCCGCAAAAGGGAGATTATATCTTCCCTGAGATGGCAGCGCGCTACATACGCTCTAATGGCTGTTTATCGTGCGAATTTGTGGCGATATTAAAAGCTTTAGGCATCGCATCAGATAAAAACATGCATACATCCCCTGCTGGCAGACTTGTATGCGACAAATCATTCCATTCATTGCGTCACACTGTTGTATCAATGTTGCGCGTAAACTCCAACTTCACGTCCGACCTTGTGCGAGAAACTGTTGGGCATGACTCCGAAAGAGTAGAACGTGGTTACTTTACGCCTGATATTGCAGCAAAACGCACTGTAATTGACTACTTAGCTGAAAAAATAGCCCCCACCGCCGACATCGGTGAGGGCTAACACGTTCACGTGTACTATACAAGAACTTAGGCAGAAAGCTCGGCAAGCTCGGTCTCTGCGCAGTGGATAGTCATCATTGACTCCTCGCGCAGACGGCCAGCTCCGTAACTGAACTGCATCTTAGCAATTACAGTGTCCCAGTAATCGGGCAAGTCTTTGATATCGTACTCTACGTTCTTCCAAATGCCAAAGCCAACATCACGGCGTACCCACATCGGACAGGCGCGAACCCACTTGCCACCGATATTCACAATCGGAACATCCACAGTTACAAGGAACTTCACGCCAAGGAACGTATTAAGCTCGCCAGTCTTAAGCGTTTCAAAGCCATAGTCCTTATTCTGCAACTTCTCAAGGCTGAGCAGGTCATCCATCTGCCAAGGCGTAATAGCCATGCAAATCTCCTCATTGGCGGTTACTGCGTGACGCATTACCATAGCCATGCGTGCAGCACGTATTTTCTCAATAGTAAGTCCGCTCTCTACCGGGGTACCAGACTTCACATAGTTCACAGGAATTACGTTAGTGTCACGCAATGACAACCCAGCCAAACTGGACTGATATGCACTATAATTTGATGCAATAGCACCATTGATAAACGGATGCAATGCCAACGGCACTTTAGTGGTGCCGTCCTTGCCGGCATACATCGTACCCATAATACCGCCAAAGTGGCCGTCATGAGTTACCAAGTTTACACCGTCAGATGCATCATTCTTATACGGAGACAACTCCGTACCCTCGGCAGCAATCACACACTGGCGTTTTTCCTCATCATACTCTACACCAAGGAATACTCGGTCTGCTTGCGGTGCAGCAGCCTCGTTAAGAGCATCGTGTAAGGTCTGCAAGGTAATCGGCAAGCCGCCCTTGAAAATCTCATCGTCCTTAGAAAGACCAAGAGCTTTAGCAAAACTTACAGGGAAAATTCTGCGCTGTCCAAGCAACAGCTCATCCCATACAATCTTTTCATGACGCTGCTTTCTGCGCTCAAGCGTAGTCGTGCCTCGCGTCTGGAATTTAATATATTCACCTGTGCAATTACTCAAACGGGTAGAGAACTGCTCCAAGTGTACTGCGGGCTGCGTAATTGCAGCAAGCAAGGTAGCGTCCCATGTCGGACGATACTCTTCCGGGATTGTGTAAATATTGTAGTTATCAGCCATAACACCTACATTATCAGCGTCAGGCGTGGTAAAATAAACATGCGAGTATTCATCATGAACACTCGCATGTTAGTGGTTGAAGTATTTTTATTATTTTAAGGCAAAAGCAAGCGTGCCCCGTTTTTACCTGTCAGCATTTTCTGCAATTCTTTATGCCTATCTGAAAGACGCTGAGCCTCATCCTTGTTGTTTTGAGACTTGGCGTTCCAGAAAGCGCTTACAGTATTCATAAGCTCACCCTCAATATCGCCCTTGCTCATGTTTTTTGTCTGAGCTGGCGTATTATTTGCCAAGCCGACTGTTTTTCCGCTACCCATCACGCGAGCAATATCATAGAAGACTCGGAAAGAATTAGCATTCTTAAAAGAATTCATCAATTCGAGACTCCATCCGGCCGCTTGACCAACTCGCTTAATAAGTTCTCCGGCACGCTTTACGTTAGAATTGAAGTTATTTCCCCATTCAGCACGCAAAGATTTCTCAGCTTCGGCCATCTCGGCAGCTTGTACCCGCTGCACGTTTTCATTGATAGCCTTAGTGAACTCAGATACCATGCCGCTTGCAGCTTCCTTGTCAATGCCGTACTTCTTAGCTGCGGAGGTAAAGATGTTGATTTCTTCTTTATCTAAGCCTAAGTCATCAGGCAATGATAAAGCATAATCATCATCTGTTTCTGTCTCCTCGGTCGGCTCCTCGTTACTATCGCTAGCATCAGATAACGCATCAAAATCAAACACGTTATCCTCAGTCTTGCTCTCGACTTCGTATGTTTCTGCCGTAGGTTCAGTCCCGCCACCTGTGTTTTCAGGTTCGGGATACATCAGTCTTGTATAGTTGTATTTAATCATGGTTTAAAATTCTATCAATGTACAATAACACCTCACGCTGCCCGTCTCGTACAGCAGCATTCAGCGTTACCATTTCTGCGTTCTGATACGGCATCACGCCGCTTGTTGGGCTTTGGTCAAACACAAAGGTTGGAGCATAATAATTAAAACGCTCCTTTAATGCCTCCAATGCATCTTTACCCATGCCTCGCTTAATGCGCTCAGCCCATGTGATTTCAGTGTCGGTATCTTCCATCATTGCTTGTATTGGTTACGATAATTTTCAGCAGCAGCATTGTTTCTGTTCGTCTCAGATGCCATTACCTGATTTTGCTGCATTTGCTGTTCTTGTCGAGCCGTTTGTAATTCGCTCATCATGCGCTTAACCTCAGACGGCTTCTTGAAGATTTCGGGGTCGATACCTGCAATAGCAGCTTCCTTATACCAGTATCTTATCCAGTCGAGCATCATCGGCCCTGTTGGGTCTTGCAATGCGGAGCTGATTTGCAGCATCTTGGCAATAAAGCCATCGGAGCCTGTGCTCTGAATACGCTCCATAGCTTGAGCCATGCGTCCCACAAAAGATATCTTCGGACTCAATAGACGTACTGAACTGTTGCCATCACTCAATGGAATAATTACAGCAAGTTCATCAGGAGCTTCTGTCATATCTATCTTTTCAGCCCTAATCAACAAGGCGAAAACACGATTAAGCAGATGCTTTACGTCTACCTGTACCTGAATAAACACAGGGATAAACGTCATGGCTCGCTCCGCTTCACGGCTATTAACTTCCGTTGCAGTCATATAGCGGTCTTGCTGACTGATAATCTCAAGCGGTGTTACATACAAAGCGTCATCAAGCTCTTTCTTCAAACGCTCAATGTTATCCAAGCCGACCGTGTAATTACCCGCAGGAGCCCACTCTCTCGGCACTTGGCTGTTGATATACTGCATCGGCAGCAAAGTCTTTCCACCCGCGCGCAAATCCACCTCTCCATCCATATCATAAGGAATAAGAACGGACGGAATAGCCGCACGCTGGCCAAGTAATTTCTGGCTTTCTGCTGCACTCATTAAGTCATTGATGGTATCTTCCACACCTATCAACGGACTTACACCATAAGCGCTATTGCCATATCTCAAAAAACGGATGCATACATACGGCAGTTCTTCCAGTTCATCAATGCGTAACACCTTATCGCCTTTAGGGGAGATATAAACAGAAAGATACGGATACATGATAGTATCATCATCTCTTTCCAAAAAATCCTCACTAGGTGTAGCAAAATGCCATATTTCAAACCTACTCTGAGCAGAATATCGAGTTTCTTCTTTATCGTATGCCTGGCGCATCTCTTGCGTCATTGCTTCATACCCAAATTCCTCATGTAGCTGAGCGGGAGTCATCATGAACTTTCGCACAACGGAACGCAAGTTGCGTGACTTATCGCGAGTCAATCCAAACGTACCTGCCGGAACATGAGCAAAATCCAACAAATCGTTATTATCATCAATATCTATATGAAGCAAAGCCGTACCTGTAGCACATGAGTCAATGCACGCACTGTGCATCTCTGCGTAGAAATCGGAACGCTCGATTTCTCTACGCACAACGCCTGTTGCTCGGTTAAACCAATCATCTATATCATCCTTTGTTGCATTATCTGGCTTTGCTCTCCAGCTTTCAAGTTTAAACCATTTATCACCCATTGGGAAGATATAGCTCATATGAGCGGCAGCAAGTTTCATAATGTCGGTTCTTGCATGCGTGCAAATCTTACGCTGCCTATTATGAGCATCATCCTCGCGCAGTTCTGCTGTATCAATCAATTCTGGATAAACTTTCCGCACAACAGGCTCCCATGTTGCCTTAACGGAACTCGCTTCATCCAGCATAGCACGCGCTACGCGAATAAATGACTTTTCGATATTCTCTTCCATGTTAGCCTAATGTAGTTTTCTTATTATTGCTTGAGCCTCCACCAAGCGTACCTCCTCGCACACTGTTAGCTAATCTGAAAGCTCTCGCTTTCTTTGTGGCGTTATTCTGTTCGCTAATAGCCGCTGTTTCTTGTGTCTGTGTAGGGATAGGAGCAGCGGAAATCACTGTATTCTGCTGCATCTGAGCAATCTTTTCAGAGCTTGCAATCTGTGCTTTTAAGGCTTTCTTTTGTTCTTGCGTTTGATAACCTTGCAATCCTCCTAACGCAGAACCTCCAATAGCTCCGTAAATAGCACCAGCTTTAGCCGCAGCACCAGCACCAATAGCCGCGCCTGATGCCGTAGTTCCTGCTAATCCTAATCCGCCTAATGCAGCACCACCTAATCCACCAGTAACAGCACCTGCGGCAGCTACAATAGCGGCAGTCTTTACGGCATCATCATCGGCCCAGCCAAAGGTTTTCTTCCATGCCTTGCGTAATTTCTTTCCTAATCCCATATCAGCGCATAGTGTTAAATGTTTCCCTTGCCTCGGATATTGTCTTGTATTTCTTTAGCTGGAAATGCGGTTCATCAACAAAACTTTTCCAATTTCCGCCCCACTCTAAATCATCGACCTTATCAGCCAATTTACCTAATGTGGCGTAATGTTTACTATTACCAAGGTATTCTCCTTGCTTGGTAAACAAGCCAATATCAAAAGCTGTGCCAAAGTTATGCCAAGAATAACCGCCCTTGGCTTTAGTTACTCTTGGCTTTTTGTTATATAGCTTGTCTTGTTCGGAATAACTGCGTGTACCATCAATAATCTTTACTACAATGCCAAGCTCATCAGCTTTCTTTGTGGCAAGAGCCATGAATTGCCTTGCAACTTTCTGTGCAGACGGCACTAATGTAGCTAGATTATCTTCTGTTCGCTTATCAAACGTGCCGTATGCTTTCTTCCATGTGTATTCATTTGAAGCCCACAATTCTTCTGCACGTTCTTGCAAAACTCCTCGTAAGCCATCTATGTTCCCTACATAGAAGCCCTCGCTCTTAAGCAATCTCTGCCAGAACTTTGTATCACGTCTGATGTCGCCGATATTCATTTTTCGTCAATCCTAATACCCATGTTGCATTAAATCATAGTCAAATTTCATTTTTCTGCATCTTTTCTTGCATATTCATGCTCGCGTTCCAAATGATTAAGACGCACATTGATTTCTTGCAACTGAGCTACGTTTTCCCGCTGAACTTCCGTATTCTCCCTAACGAATGTCATTAGGTCAAAATACATGTATATTGCAGCAACAAAACCTATCAACGCCATAATGGACTTTGGTTCCTCGGTAACATATCGCAACATATATGAAACCCAAGGCTCGTTTTCTCTACGCTGGCACATTACTTTTTCTCTCCCTCTACTTCAATAATGATTTCGGGCTGAGCTAACTTACATTCTGTACCCGTAACGGCATGATACATTACATGTGCAGCATGCACTTGAGCGGGCGTTACAGTGGTACAGCTACTAACAGTTAGAACCCCAGCAGCAACAAGAGCGCCAATGATGGCACCTGCAACAACTTTTGCCCAACTCTCCTTTACTCCCCAGCCCGTCAGCAGAGAAGTAAGCCATGTATACTTGTCTTTATTACTCATTGTTCGTTAGTATTGGTTAAAATTTCATCCTGCTCCGGGTCAACCCAAGGCTGCAAGTTCCAGTAATTTACCGCCACATCAACGCTTCGGAACGGCTCATACCCCTCCGCTTCGGGCGAGCTGCCCACAACGTCAACGCACCAGTCAACCTGCCAGCGAAAGCCGTCTGTGTCAACGTATGTGCCTTGCTTGTTCTGCGTTTTGCGCACCCATACACGCCGCAGCGCAAATGTGCTAGCTGCACTAGCTTCGGCTTCGTATGTCTGAATGGTAATCTTCCAGCCGTTCTCCTGAGCCGTTGCCAGCGCATTCACAACGCCCTCGTCCTCTGCGTAGTTGCTCGGCAAAGATACTGTAAGCGTGCCACCAGTGGCGGGGAGTTGGCCTAGCTTGCGCGCCTGTGAGAGCGTCATGCCGACAACGAACTGCCCTGTGCCGGAATTGTAGAATGCACTCTTGCTTACCTTGTCAAACATACAGGGCGTGCCTTGCTCGTCAATAGCCGGAACCAAGTCATACAAATACTTACCATTAAATTTGTAACTGTGTTTTTTACGGCGAGCAATAATCATTCTTTCATTCGACGATGACCCTTTCCACAAATAATGAGTATTCAACGTAGTTTCATTACTCATATCAAAAGTCCACGGGCCGCCATTGTGAGCCAAAAGCGAAATTTTACAAGCTTCCACCGTCACCTTGTAAGAAGCCCATTCATTCGGCGGGAATGAGCCAAAAGCTCTTGCAACACCGGGAGCCGTTACCATGTAGTTCGGGGACCACCACCCGTAACTAATCTCTCTAGCATTTCCGTCACAGGAAGCGGGCTCAGAGCCTTTTATGGGGTACAACTCCACGTCAATCTCTATCTTGTTACCCGATGTGGGACGAGAAATAGGAAGCGTCATGAACGCCCCAAAACTATCGTTCTCCAAAAACTCCGCCTGCAAATACCCAGCGGGCAGACCTGTAGATACGCCCCCGCCAAGGAGGCCAAGCAGCCTCAGCTTGACGGGGGCAGAATTAAAAGTTGTTTCAACAACTTCTACAGAGTCATCACTTGTCACAACTTTAGAAGTTGTAGCATAAAACGTTCCTTGCCCACCCTCTGGGATAGTGCAGAAAGTCTTAGAGCCATCGGGAGACGTAACGGTAGCACCCGCCGTTCCCGTAACGACGTACCACTTCTTAGTTGTAACAGTATGTTCCATGGTTATTTTTTATGCATTTGTTGAAGTTCAGCTTTTACATTATTGTATTGCTCCGGCTTTATCTGCAAGGCAGATGCTCGTTGCTCTACAGACGGCACTTTAGTAACAAGGTCTACAAGAACTTTGTGTTCAAGAGAACCCTGCTGCACGCTGGGGAAACACTCGGCAATCAATCGCATCTTTTCTTGATAATGAGGAGCTTTTCGTATCTTCTCGATTGTCTTTTTGAACTCTTTGTGCGAGTCGCTTGAGTACTCGCCAGCAGAGTAACGATGCTTTGAGCCTTTTTGTTCGTTTCCCATGTATTCCTCTACAGCTTCCGCAGCAGCCATGCATACCATCTGCATTAACTCATCAGGCAAGTGTTCCTTGCCCTCGCAGATGTCACGCATATACTGTCTGACTTCGCTTCGATAATCAAAGCCCTGTCCGTTTTGCGTATCGGGCGTTCCGTATTGATGCGCTCCTGTACTCTGGTTAGGATTGAACCCCATACCGGAATACGGCTGCTGAGGATAATGCTGAGGTGCTACATGCGGAGGAGTCCAGCTATTCTGAACACCACCTTGAGGCATGCCGTTGTACCCACCTTGAGGATGCGGAACCTGTCCGTATTCAGTCGGGCCTCTTGTGCCACGATTGAAATACTGCTGAATACCATTTACCACCGCTTGCTGCACGGGGTTAATTGGATAATTTGGCATGTTCATCGCTTATTTCCTTTCTATGGTTAAGTTACCCTCCCCAATCACCCGAAAGGGGAGGGATTTTTACTTAGGCCGCAGCCGTTGTGGTGGGATTTATGATGCGCTGGGCAATCTCATCAGCAAAAGCGTCCTGCACAGAGCAGAGCAAATTGCCACAAGGATTGCAACCGCAGTTAGAAGTTCCGTAGGGCATACCGCATTTCGGGCCGCACTGAGCCTGAACAGCAGATACGATAGCAGCCGTCTGTGCATTCTGGCTAAGCTGAGCCTTGGCAGCAGCTAATTCCTCCTGCAATCGACTTGTCTGCATCTCGCGCAGCATGGCTCGCGTAGCTTCGCCGTCAGCGGAGATAGCTCGCAGCACTGCGGAATTGTCTCGTTCAAGCTGGTGTCCAAGATTGCAGAAGCTAGACTGAATTAAACCTTTTGTATCGCAGCAACATTGCTGATTAGCAAAACGCATTTCTGTAAGCTGACCAGTCAAGCCGTTGTAGTTATTCATGCTCTGCATAGACTGGGCATGCCCAAGCTGGCAGAGGTTTGTATCTACACGGGCAAAGCCGTCCTGCGTTCTGTTGCCAACAGTATTAACAGCTTCGATAATGCCACCAGTCTGACCAAGAACCTGACGCACGTCTGCACCGATAGCTGCGACTCGGTCGGCTGTATTCTGCTGGCTAATCATAGCAGCAGTCTCAGCTGCGGCAGTTGTTGTGCCAGCCAAACCGGCTGCACCACCGCCAAAGCCACCAAAACCGCCACCCCAGCCGAAACCGCCGAAGATGCCGCCAACTATCAGCAAGGCAGCCAAGTCAAAAATGCCGTTGCCATTGCCGAAGCCAAAGCCGCTATTCACGCCCCCCATGGGAGCACCGCCGTAGTAGTAATGATTATCGCTCATTGTTGTATTTCTGTTTGTTTCTCACCACCTCGGCTGAGCGACACCACCATACATTTGCCCGTGATACATACCTGCTTGCTGGGCAAGCTGCGGATTTCTCTTCGCAGCCTCCATGGCGTATGCGTGTAGAGGTCGAGCATCTCCCATTTCCAATGCTTGTTGGATAGTAGCGGCATTTCCTATCCCTAAACGTTCTGCTTCCAGAGCGAATTGAGCAGTTGTTAAGCCTAGCATCTGCAAAGACGCTTGAATATGCTGGGCTGGATTTATTCCTCCCATCATAGCGTTTTGCGGATAAGGCGCATTGTTTTGCTGGAAATAAGGATTTTGCATTGCGGTGTTTTTTACCTTGTCGATATTTTATTTCTAACAATGCAGAAAAAGAACATGCGAGTGTTCATGTTGCGCATTTTCATGTTGTTAGATAAAACAATCGGGTACACCAAGAGCAGATTTTCTACTACGTCTAGCATCCTTAAAAAAGCTCTGTATGCGCTTGTCATCGCGCTTTATCGGCTGTTTGCCAACCATACCGCAAGTTACAGCCTCGGCAAAAATACGGAATGCATCAGCTCCGTGTGATGTCTCATCGTGTATAGGCTGGTCTTTTATTACGCCGTTAGCACCCTTACCGCCAGTATGGTAAAACTCTAAACAATCCATGCCGCTAAGCGGAGGTTCTTCTCCATCCTCAACTTTGGGAGGCTTGTTGACTCTTGCATGAAAGATACAATGTTTAAGCAACTGGCGTGTAGCATAGATGCCTTTCCATATATCGCTAGTCTTAGGAACATTTACAGCAGGAACACCACGCTTAGCAAAATGCTGCAATACGCTTGTTCCATCCCATCTACCACGCTGTGTAGAGTCATGGGGCAAATAATGCATGCTGATTAACTGACCATACTTCCGTTCCCATTCTTGAGCCTTGGCCAGATAATACATCATGTCTTTATCATTGTTCGAGAAATAATCAACAACGTAAAACTTGCCATCATTGCCGGGCTGGAATAGCCACATGCTGGTATTATCTTGCGTACCCAAGTCCCAACTTACATACAAGGGCATATAGTCATCCACATCAAACTTGAATGCCGTTTTCCCCTCTGCCCGCAATCGGCTGATTTGCGTTCCGTAAATAGCTCCCTCAATGCGCGCCATAAATGCCTCTTCGGGCGTGCTGGGATATTCTGTTTTCATTCGGTCTGTAAGCGAGCGTTCCTTGGCTAAATACCAACGTTTCTGCTCATCATCCAATTTAATGCCCATCTCCTCTAGGCTCTCAAAGTATGAGTCTAAACGATGGTCTAGCGGATTGCGGCTCTTGATGCGATATTCAGGCTGTTTCCACCATGTAAAGAAGAAGAAACGATAATCCAGCGGGTCTAATTCAGCTTTCGCTTCATTCTCCATAGCGCCCTTAATAATTTCATAGTTACGCCCGTTCTTCGCGCCCTCATGCGTAGACTCCATGACAATAATGCCATTTGTCGGAACAGTCTCACCGGCACCGGATATTAGCTCGTCTGCTTTCTGTGGTAAGTGTGCAGCTACATAGCCAAACTCAGACATATGCAAGAAGTTGTATGTGCCACCACGCAATGATGTGCCAGTTGTGATAACAGAGCCGTTAGTAAACTCCGCATTCTCCTTGGTGATAGGTTCTTTTTTCTCACCTTTGCGCAAGGTCGCTATCTTTGATGCGTATGCCGCTATCAGCTTTCTATCCTGAGCATCCTCTACATGGTCATATCCCACGTTTTTTGGAGGACTCAACATGAAGTCAAATGCCGTCTTAATCTTGCGTAGCTTTTCCTTAGCATCATCATCGGTCTTGTCTACTATGCCCGCCTCATAGTTCGGAATAAACAAACAGCTATCCAGAATAAAGATACTGGTAAACGTAGACATGCCAAGCTGGCGTGCCTTTAAGATGTTATTTCTGGTATGCAGGTTATCAAAGAGATAATCCTGCGCCCAGTTCATCTTAAAGCGTACAATGCCTTGTTCCTTGGTTTTGATGTAATAGAGATGGTTGATACGCCATTTCTGGTCTTCTAAGCACCCATCATACCAATCCTTGCCCATATTATGCTTGCAATGCTATAAAGTTAAATGCCTGATTGCCCTGTACCCTAATGGCTACAAATTGCTCATAATCCCAACTTCTCGGAGCAATAATCTGATGCCATCCTTTACGTATAGTTCCATCCCACATATCACTTGCCCACCAATGTTCGCCATCAGTGCTGACTGTAAGATTTTCCTTAGTAAGTTCAAACGCATCAGCTATGCAAATTTTCACAACGGGATTGAGCCTCTTTGTCACATACGCTTCAAGGAAGTTGTTAAGGGCTGTTGTCTTCATTTCAGACACATAGTCCGAGCCATTATCCGTATAATCGCTTTGCTCATCTATAACCTCAATATATGAAGCATCCTCGCGTTCTACTATCAAGAATATCTTGTCATTCTCGTTGCCATTAGGCATACCGCAAACTTCACGGATATTGCCGTTTGTTTTCCATCGATGCCAAGCCTTAACTTCCTGCATGCTGTTATAGGTACACAGAGCCAACTGCCCATCACCAAGCACATACATTGCTACTGTATCAGGCTTCTTTATCATGCTGGCACGCTGGAAACCACCATGCTTTTCTGCTATATGCGGAGCAAACACAGTCAAATCAGAGCTACGCCAGCCATCAATTTCTAAGCTGTATTCAAATGTCCATACACGCCCGGCACCTCGTTCAACGTAAAGCATCTTGTCATTTGCTCCAAGCACTGCCAATCGCTGAGACCCAATATAGCTATGGTCTCGAATTGTTGCGGTTGAGCTTGTAAAGAGATTATTGTTTGAGCTTACCACAAACTCAGCTTCACTTGTTCCAAGCATTATCTTATCTCCTCGCGGCTTAAGCCAGCAAATCGGATTTTGCGTAGTTGTCAGCATGGTAAGCCAAATTGATGCATCATCAGGAGAGCCTGGCATAAAGTTGTTGATATCGTCAACCTTGCTCAGCCAAATGCTTTGTGGCTGCGCTTTTGTTGCTGCAAACACCAATCGACTATTGAACACTTCACACAGCAAAGGATATCCGTTGCGCTCTGAGAATGCGGCCCAGCTCCAATCCTTTACTTCGCGCGTAGCTGTCCAGCTCGTTTGCACCTTATCCTCGCAAGACCATTCAATTTCTATTTCTCCGGCATCATTTTCAACAGGAACAGCCTTTAGATACATATCGTGCTTGTACCCTTTAACAATAAGGCGGTTACCCGATGCATCAGGCGGGAACCCTGCATTGATGTCCGTATCGCTCATGCGCTTGCTCTTTGTCAGGAACAATCGCACATAGCATGCTTCATCCGCTTCCGTACCCGTAGGCGTCGTATTGCTGATAGAGTCATTTCTGCTGAAACTCAATCCTCTGTCTTCCCAGTCGGAATTAAGCTCTTTTGTATCGTAGTTACGTCTGACCACATAGCAGCCCACCCAAGTGCCTGAACAATAGAATGCCCACTCGCCTTTGCATGGTAATGCATCACCAACAGCAATACCTTGAATGAAATAACCGGGGTAATCGGTAAACTTTGTATACCCCTCTTTCTTCTCGGCAAAGTCTTTAATACAGGTAAAGTATTCCCAATAACCTGCCTTAATAGCTATCTTTGTACCCTTTTCGATAGTATCACCTACACCAAGAATTGAATATACAGGCTTTACTCCCTCATAACCTGCCGTATTCTCAACGGCAACAAACTGATTAGGATAGTTTGCCGGTGAGTCCATTCCTTGAACATAGTTCTCTGATTTTGTCCATTTCCCTGAACATACCCAGTATTTAACTGTGTTATCGGTATTGATAGCAAACTTATCACCAACAGCTGCAATATCGGGAATTTCCGTTACCACAGTCACACCTTCCTGCAAATCCTCAGCCTTGCTTTCTGCCTCCTGCTGTTCAATCCAGTAGCTAAGACGCAACCAATCCGTAGTCAGCAAACCCTCTGGGCGGTCATTTTCTTTTGCTTCATCAGGAAACACAACATTGATGCTGGCACCATCGCGTTCTACCTTTACGGAATAATCTTGGTCTTCATGGTTATAACGCCATGGGCGATGCTTCAATTCAAATATCTCCAGTTCCCATTTTCCATTGCCGTCATATTTCAGCACCAACGGAGGGTTTTTCAACGAGGTAAGGAACAACATCGCATTCACCTGCTTATATCGGCAGTCATCACGTTCAAACTCGAATGCAAAGAATACATTGTCATCCGATGCAAAACGCGCTACTTCCTCACCTTGCAATGTCAAAACTCGAACCACGCTTTTGTATATCTCCACCAAGAAGCGGTTATCGTCTCTATCCTCGTATGAATAGACGTAAGGTATTAAGACACTATCCTTACTCAGCGCATCGGCAAACTTACGCATACCTTTACGCCTTTTCAACCCGCCAAGCTGAGACACGTCCCAATTTTCCAGTTTCAAACACCCTCTGTTGTAATAATCAATATCGGCTCGCACGCCAAGTTCAGGTGCAAACTCGCCAGCATTAAATGATACTCTTCCTTGCATGGTTATGATTGAGCAATGACTTTAAGTTGAAATTCTTTTTCAAAGGCAGGGAACCAGATGGCTACGCCCTGTCGGCACCCCGTAGAGCCATAAACGTTGTAATGTAACTCCACAGAGTTATCAGTGTTTACTATGTCGGAAATTGTCAGGCTGCGTGAGCTACGGCTGAAATCGTATCGCCCCTGCTGCTGGATAGACCAGCTGTGATTAAGTGCTATCTCTTTGTTACTCGGATAGCTAACAGCCTTAATCATTTGCGCGTATGCCCATTCTCGCTTTTGCCCCTTATATGCAGATATCTCAAAATGAGAGTCAGGCAATAGTGTCTCTGTCCAGCGAGCTTTGTATACCTGAGCAGTGCTATCGTAATTGGTAAACTTTCGCCAAGCTGAATACCTTGCGGGTATCTTTGCTTTCACTGGTAGATACTCACCAATCTTGCCCGCTAAAGCCTTTTGCTGCCGTGCATCCAGCTTTATCATATTGCCCTCAAGTATCACCTTTTGCTTACCTCTTGGAGCTCGGTTGATGTAGTATTCTTCACCATCAACCACAAACTTCAAGTATTGGGCATTGTTGATACTGCCATCCTCAATGTCAGATAAAGCGTGCTGCCAATAAGCATAATCGGTATTATCTCTTTTCGGAGGCTCAATCATGATATAGCCTGAGCTTCCCGTAATGTCAGGCCATATTAAGTCATCACCCTGCCACACTTCTATGACATCTTCATCTCCCTGCAAGATGCCAACCATATCAGCATCTTTCCCTTGTATGTATATGCTCATGACTTGTTACGCTTTACGAAGTAAATTGCTTCTGCATCACGAGTGGCTAACTGGTCAAATTCACTCTTGTACATGGCATGCAGTTTCAGAATGCCTCCTTTGCCTGTTTGCACATATCGAGCATCACATAAAGCCTTATCATAATAATCCTCTAACTTCGCATCGGCTATTTGCCCCGCAATGGTGCTTATTTGCGTCTGTACGGCTGTTTTGTTGTAGTAGTCGGCTAAGGACTTATTTATGGCATTCTGCACCCCTTGTACGTCCAATGTTTGCGTTTTGCTGTAATACCCCGAAAGAACGCTTGATACATGCTCGATTATCTCTGAGCGTGTCCAGCCCTGTGTCTTATTCAGATAATTACTCTGCAAATACGCCTTGAGAAAACTTGTATTGAGTACAGCATAACTTCTTCCGTCATTGATGCCGTCTGCTATCACCACGGCACCGCCTCTTTCTGCGCTTGCCCAAGTAATACCTGCACTGCCATCTGCCATCTTGCCCACGCACGCTACATCTGCTGTGCCTGAGTAGCTATAAGATATTGCACCTGCCGTATGATACGAGGCAGATACTACTCTGTATGCATTGTTTGCATCTAAGCCTATTGCTGCCCCGCCGATGATGGTATATCCCGCTGAGAGCTTGCCGGTGCCTGGCACTGCCTCAGTTGCAGCTCCTACAGCCATTCTGCCATTAGCATCCTTACCAACTGGAGCGCCATCATCAATCGTTAAATCGGTTCCCAGTTTCGTATACCCGTAGATTGTCCGTGTTGCTATATCACTGACTTCACCCACTTTTACCCACTCGCCATCTATATCGCCTTGCCCCTCAAGCCATGCGTACATCTCCCAGCTTGTCGGATTGATAATTTCACCGCCTGTTAATGTTTTGCCGCTTCGTGTTACTGTCACGTCATTGCATTCAAGCGATATTCTATTGCCGGCTACACCAGCCTCAAGACTCGATAAGTAAATGATATTGTCTGCCCCCTCATCAGCGTATACTCCGGTGGCTTCATTATCGTTTATCTGCTGCACGGCATCTGCTACACTTGATACTCTGAAATCTATTCCGTTAATGGCAAATGTCCCATCCCCATATATCAGCTTTATCCAGCCCGTGGCTACTGTTCGCATACCCCCTAATGCCACATAATACAGATACCCTCCATTGCAAGTGTCTCCCTCTTGCGGTATCTTTGCGTATTCATCCACTAAAATTCGTCTTACACTCGTTCCGTCTATGCCATCCCGTCCAGCTGCAAGCACTGTTGTCTTTTTGTCCCCGATTGCCCAGTACCCATCTGCTGTTATGCTCGGTGTTATGCCATCTTCGCCTTGCGCTTTCTTGCCTAAATTCTGACCACCTGCATACCAATACCCATCTACCCCGATGTATGGAGTCTCGCCATCCTTTCCTTTTACTCGTACCCCTGTCCAATAGTCTCCTATTACCATTACCCCATCCTCATCGATGCGTATTACTTCGCTCACGGCTTGCTTAAATCCCGCCATGAACGCCTCAGCCGCTCTCAACTTGTCTATTACCTCTTCTTTGGCTCTCTCTGCCTCTTCTTTGGCTTCGATTGTCTCGTTATACATTCCTTGCCATGCCTTGTTCCTCCCAAATAAGACTTTTCTCCGCTCTTTCCCTATCACTACCAGCATTGCTTCCCCATCCCACTCCTCTTGGATGTATCTCGGCTCTTCATACCCTATGTACCCCTCAATCATTCTCTCTCTTTCCCCGTCATCACTCACTCCATCAACCATGAATACATACCGCCCAAGCCCCAATCCCGGATACGTCAGCTCTATCTCTCCACCCTCTGTCACTTTACACCCTATTTCCCCCATCTTCTCCTCCATCTTTATGTCCCATACCTCACCACTTACTGTGATGTTCTCTATCGGCAATATCTCCCCTCCCTCTGTGTACGCCCGTATCACTCTTACCGCAGGTTTCCCCACTGTTACTGTTAAATTGATGTCTTTCCCTTTCATTTCTTGTCCACCTTACACCCCATCCTCGTTTATCTCATAGTCAAATTTATCCTTGTCCCATCTTTTACCTCTCCCCCATCTCCCCCTTTATGTAATTTTTTTATATTTTTTCTGTGCTGACACCCTACACCACCACCAACACCTTTAACGCGCAGGGGTACC
>JAZRMG010000120.1:0-23727 GCA_045647345.1 Bacteroidaceae bacterium
CACAAGGAAATCAATGTGGCTGAGATGGCCCGACTTATCGGTATCAACCCTACGCTGTTGCGTAACTATATCAACGGATTCAAGAAACCCTCCCCCGAACGCGAGAAGGAAATCCTCACATGCATCCACAAGCTGGGGCGTGAGATGATGGCCGCCAGTTTCTAACCCCTCACCATCTCCCCCATCCACTCCACCGTCTCCCTCATCAGCCGGAAGCGCTCGGGTGAACCGTGGTAGAGCGCATCGTAGTGCCAGTCGCCGAGGAACTCCGTCTCCTCAAAGACAATACTGGTAGTGCTTGACGCGCCACCAACGGGAAGTCAATCACTCTGCTCTCTCGTATTGGCCCCAGCTACACCGCCAAGGCAAGGGAAAGGAATAGTTTTGTCTTCATTGTATTGGGTGTTTATGTTGTTGCACGAATTTATTTATGGTTAATTTATGGGCAATTCACGGGAATTTATGTTGAAAAAGAAAAAAACGAATTGCCATGAATTAATCACTCTATCACTAATTACCATTTACTCGAATAACTCCATCAACTTAGCAATTAGAGCTTCACCACGCAAATGCACGGCAATAATCTTACCCGTAGAGCAGTCGATGAGGAAGTTTGAAGGCACGCCACGCACACCGTATTGCTCGCTTACCTCTGTACTTTCGCGAAGGACGTTGACCCACGACATGTCTTTCTCCTTGATGGTGTTTCGCCACGCGTTCTTGTCATTATCGAGGGATAGGGCATATATCTCAAGACCTTTGCTGTGATACTTTTCATAGGCTGCCAGCAAGTGCGGTAGCTCATGCATACATGGCACACACGATGAAGCCCAAAAATCAAGTAATACATACCGGTTCTTGGCTATCACATCGGACAGCGCAATTTCCTCGCCATCCACTCCCTTGCATCGTATCTCTTTGTAGTTGTTGCCCGGTGCTACGCTCTTTGCCTGCTCGGCAAGTCGATTCTCATAAAGTAGTATCTCTTCCTGTTGTTTCTCCCAGGTTTCCTTATTATACGTGGATAGATTGGTCGGAGACATTATTTTCATCAAAAAACCTTCAGCATATCCCACCTGTTTGTCCAATACGAGCCCCTCGGGCGAGATGATAAAGAATGTAGGACTAACTGTCACTCCATATCGTGCCCATATACCATCCTTGCGACGTGCCTTAAGATCGTTCCAGTTATGCCAACTGATACCGTACTGGGCCGAAGTCTTTTTCCATATCTCTTTAGGTTCGAAAGTAATGCTGACAATTTCAACATTGTCGCCCATAGTGTCTTTGAGCTTCTTCAACTCTGCAAAACTCGCTTCGACATGAGCGTAATTGCCATACCAGAAATCAAGCAATAGGTATTTCCCTTTCAACTCCTGCAGATAGTGGATGTTGCCCAATGTATCATATAGCGCAATATTGGGGATAGTATCATAACGTTCCACTATATTGTATGCTGGCTGTAGAGCGATATCCTGGCTACTCATGTCAATAGGATTACCAATGAGCACCGCCACGGCAAGGGCAAGAAATAGTTTGGTTGGTTTCATTGTGGTATATTGTTCTAATTGAGTATTTTACTTTCAAGTGGCAACAGTCCTTTTTCTACTCCTTATACAGCGAGTTTACGGGATTCTCATGTGCAGTCTTCCACGAACGTACCAGCACGATGCCGCTGGTTACGGCGAGTACGAAGAGCAGTGCCACGGCAAATACCCACCAGTAGAGCGGGATGTGGTAGGCATACTCTTCGAGCCAACGCGACATGAGCATATAACCCACGGGCATGGCAAAGAGGAAAGCCACAAGCACCATACGAGCATATTGCCCCACGAACATCATAAGGATACTGTTGATGGAGGCTCCGTGTACACGGCGCACGGCAATCTCGCGACGGCGATACTGGGTCTCGAAGAACACGAGGCCGAAGACTCCCATCAGCGAGATGCAGATGGAGATGAGCGAGAAGATAGTGATGAGGAGGTTGAGCTTGCGTTCGTGCTCGTACTTCGAGCTCAGCTCCTGCTCAATGGAGGTTATCTTTATCTTATTGGCATTGCCTGTTGACCCAAGCTTGGCTATACAGTGATTGATATGTGCCTTTACCTCTTCAACGTCGGCAGCGGGTATCGTGCGCACAAAAAGATAGTTATAATAGGCAAATCCTCCAATGCGAAATGCGAAGGGCTGTATGCGCTCCTTCATGTAGCGGAGCTTGAAGTCTTTGCAGAATCCCACCACTCTTATCGGGCGCTCATCCATAAACTTTTCATTGAGCGAGAGGTCCAGTTCCTTGCGTGCGGTCTCATTGAATATATGCTTGATATAATCCCGCTGCAGCTCATCTCCCAATGTGTAGTCCTCCCCTTCTACGACCTCAATACCCATAAACTGCAGGAAGTTGTGGGCGACTTCGTAGATGAAGGAACTGAATTCCGCGCCGTCCTCCTTGTGGAACGACTGACTTGCGTGATCCTCTGTGACAAACTGATTCCAAGCATAGGTGACATCAGTAATCTGCGGGTTCTCTTTCAGCATGGAGGTCAACTGTTGGCGTTGCTCATAGTTCCACGAGGGAAAGAACATTCCCGGCTGCGGGTACCCGGCCGAAGAAATATCGGCCGTCAACACATCCTCTTTATCGTATCCGATGTCGTCATTTACCATATAGAAGTACTGCATACGGATAAAGGAGGAGCATATAATAAGGATAATGGATATAACGAACTGCAGGGTCAGTAGCACATAGCGCAACCGACGTCCTGACGCCGTATTGCCGAACGTACCCTTCAACGCAAAGGCCGGAGGAACGGAGGTGATGTAATAGGCGGGATAAATGCTGCTGACAACGGCAAGCAAGAGACCTGCAACGATGAGGAACAGCGTTATCTTAAGGTTGTCCTCTATCTGTGCCGATGAGGAGATTATCCCTGTGAGTTCGGGAGCAATCATAAACACGATGTATAGGGCTATCAGCAGACTGATTGCAACCAAGCCAACAGCCTCGAGAACAAAATTCAGACGCAACCGCCGGGTAGTACAGCCGAACACCTTTTCGGTGTTGACACGCCGGATACGGCGCGGCACCATGGCCATGAAGAAGTTGACAAAGTTGATAAAGGCAATGACGAGGATGAGTACGGCAATACTCAACAAGATGTATACGGTGCTCTTGTCGTTTTGCGGCTGTATGGTACCATACAGATTGGTAACGAAGTGGCTTTCATAGAACGGCGTGAGGCGCATAAACTTACTCGCCATATCCAGCCATTCCTCCCGCGCATTGTCATCGGGCCGTTCCCAAGTGTTTCCATACAGTTCATACATAAACCCCATATCGGCAAGTTTCTTGATGCCGTTCAGCAAGAAAACCTCCTCTTGCTCCTCGCCCACCAACTTATAATAGTATACGTTGTTCCAGCCACGATTCTCGGTACCGAACGCTGTGAATATGTCGTGCTCGCCCAAGATGCAGTTTGTAGGCAAATCTTCGTAAATGCCCCTTACTGTCCATAGCACATTGTCCTTGTCTCTGATGGCATCGTCAATCTCGAAGCCGTAGCGCTGGGCAAAGTTCTCGTTAATCAGTATGCTGTTGGGCTTCTTCAGATGGCTATAGTCACCGGCGATGAGTTCCACGCCCAGCATCTGAGGCAGTTCGGCAGAGCCGACGTGCGTATGCACCTCCATCAGTTCATCTTCCTTACCCTCTATAGGCACGTATATCTCCTTCCCATTCAGAGACGGACGTATTAAGGAGGCGTATAACTCCATGTAGCCCATTTGCTCTACGGCACTATTGTCCGTACCCAATGCTTCTCCTAAGGCGTGCGACATGAGCATCATCCACTCGTCCTGCTCGTCGGTAATAAAAGAAGAGGTAAAGTCGAGCCTATACACCCTATCGGCATCCTTGAAGCAGCGGTTGTAGGTGAGGTCGTGGTTCACTTGCACCAAGATGATGTAGGCCGCCGCAAAGGCGATGCTCAGACCGAGGATGTTGAGCACGGACGACACTTTGTAGCGTCCGAGATTCTTGAAGAACTCTTTCATTGTCGTTATGTGTTTTTGTTTGTGTAAAGTTACCGACAATACCAACGATGATGCATAAAAAAACGAAGAAAATGCTTTTTCGAGTGAAAAGTGTCCAATTTTTTGACACTTTTCATCGCTTTCCTCTATTTTTTAGATATGTTTCATACCTGTCAGTTCTGTTCTTTTTATAGCAAGAAGGTTCCATATCTTCTCATCTCCCCTCCCATTTTTTCGGTTCCGCTTACCGAAAAGTTCGCGTATTCATGGATATTTTATTAAATATTCGCGGATATTTCATCACGTATTCACGGATATTTCATTACGTATCCATGGATATTTTACTTTTTGCGTGTTTACTTGCAACATTTCGGGCATGTCGTTTGGGATTATTGCTTGCAGTCTGCTACTTTTCTCATAGTATAAATAGTGTTGGCGGGAGCCTGAATCCCGAACGTGCTTCACAGCACATTCGGGAGGAATTGATAAAAGTATCACTTTATTGGTTGTTTCCTTTAGGAATCAGTACTCAACACCCTTCACTTGTAACCCGACGTTGATGTTACGCTTCTCGAAAGTGTCGCTTGCGTCGCGTCTGATGTAACTTTCCTTGACATAGAAGGGGAGTTGCAGGGAACTCTGCTTCGCCATCTCGCGACGCCGCTCTTCGTCCCACTGGTGACTGTTGGCCCATAGCGATTTTGTCTCTTCGTCGCAGTCGACAAGACTGATGGAAATGATGTATTCTCCTGGCTCCAAGACGAAGAATTCCACTGGGCGAAGGCCTATAGTCTGCTTCTTTCCTTGCTCAACGTTTGCAAGGATGGGGCCGATAAACTTTGTATCGGTGTCGGCACGATAGATGTTTATGCCCATCACGGCGTCTTTGATGTTGCACGAAAGTACATCGAACGAGAACTCTCTAATCTCTGTAGGGCGGGCGATGGTCAATGCCGTTCCTATCTCCTGCCCCATTTGGTTAGGAGTGTACTGCATGCCGGTACCAGGCACGCGTGTGCCTCGGCCGAAGAGCTTCTTCTCCTTCTGCTTGCCTTGCGTAACAACTCTTTGTGGCTGCTCCTCGTCTTTTGGGGCCTGCACGCTTCTTTCGGAGAAGGTCATTGGCACACTCTTACTCTTGTACTTATTTCCCGTGAAAAGAAGATTTAGGGTGTTGTTGGGGACGAGTACTTGCTCAACAGCAGCGCTCGAAGGGGCATCGGCTGCCCAGATAAGTGCCTTCGTCGGTTGCTCAAGATAGGTCTGATATACAAACTTACCATCCTTGACAGGAACACGATGGGCATTCTCTTTATTGATGTTGCCGTATTTGTCGGCCAAGCTAACCATAAAGAAGGTAACATCACTCTTCTTAGGAACAGTGCCGACAAGCAAGAAATTGTATGGGGAGACTGCATTATAAGGATCGTACGATTGCTCCTTTTCGTCGAAACCCAAGATGTTTGTAGCATTATTCTTTACGATGACTACAGCACCTGACAATGCCTTGGAGTTGATGTATCGGTGCAAAAGTTGCTCTGCAACCTTGGGGTCTTCGTGATCTTTATAGAAGCGTAGCGTGTGAAGATTAAGCTTTTTCACGTGAGGCTCCAATTTTTTGTTCACGACATACGCAACGTCGTAAGGTCCCCAGTCCTCCTTTATCAGTCGGACAAATTCTTCTTCGTTTACCACCTTGCCGTCATAGACAAGCAGTACTTCGTCGAGACTTTCCACACGAGGGAAAGGATATGGCTCCAGATGTCCATCGACCTCCATCAGTCTGTCCGGGCCATCCTTGTCAACCTCGAGTGCGCCATTCTTGGCTTTCTCGTTGTGGGTGCGGTCATAGTACAGGCGCATTTGAATCTCTTCGTCGCCATCCACCAGGAGCCATCCGATGTTGGGAACAGCCAGTTTATGGACATGCTTCTCCAGTTTCTTGCGCGGCATGGCACGGAGCACATCATCGGAGTCGTAGTCGGTGCGCAGCAGTTCGAGGAAACGGTCGGTATCAACCACCTCACCATCGTATAGGAGCAGCATCTCGTCGAGAATCTTGTGGAATTCTTCATCGACGTTCTGCACAGAATCTGGGATTATAGGCTCTACGATTTCGGGCTGGGCATAGACAATAAGTGCCGCAAAAGCCACGGGCAGGATGTAGAGCACCTTGCAACGCATCCACGGATTTATCTTTTTGTGCTTCATCATCACGATGCGGCTCTTGATCTTTGAGTGGTTGAAGTTGTTGGCAAAGGAGTAGGCACTGGCACCAACGGCTGTCTTCAGCAACAGGGTCTGGTACTGGCCGGCCGATACGCCTTGGCGCAGCACATAGTCGTCGGCCTCGTACTCGTGTACATCGCGGAGACTGGCACCAAACATATAGACGAAGGGATTGAACCACTGCACGGTCTGCACAATCATCAGCAGCAGGATGTCCCAAGAGTGGTGGCAGAGCACGTGACCTCGCTCGTGGAGCAGTATCTCGTGACGATGATTGTCGTAGTCGTGCTGGCTAATGACGATGCGGCGCATCCAGCTATAAGGTGCTATGTCGTTGGCGTGGCAGTAGATGGTGATGCCGTCTACCGTATCGTGCCACAGGCAACCCGTGCGAATGAGGCGGTCCATACGGAGGAATTGCCAGAAACGTATGCCGATGGCAACCGATACACCTATTATATATAGGATACATAGCCACTGCGCATAGTCGATAGGTTGGCGTGTGGGTTGGCTTACGGCAACAGATTGCGATGTTTGGGACGTTGGTTCAGAAATGTCAATTGAAATGGGCTCTACTGGCTGTGCCTCCACGTTCATAACCACAGGCTCAGGCTGAGGTGCAACAAACCCAATCTCTCCTTGCAGCAGATTGATGAATGGCAATATGAGCGATAGCACAAGTATACCGATAAGCGTCAAGCGGTTCTGACGGAAGAAGTGCTCCTTGCGTAGCAACAGCGTGTAGGGCGCATAGAGCAGTGTAAGCACGAAGGCCGACTTCGCGGCATAGGCAAATAGTTCGTTCCACATGGCTTAGTCCTCCTGTTCGATTAAGTCAAGCAACTCCTTTATCTCATCGGTGGTGAGGTTCTCCTCCTTGACGAAGAAGCTGAGCATCGACTTCAGGCTGCCGTCGAAAAGGCTCTTCTTCATCTCCTGCATGGTCTGGCGGGTGTATTCGGCACGCTTCACCTTGGCCACATACAGGTGGGTCTTGCCCTCGCCCTTGTTCTTGAAATAGTCCACATAGCCCTTCTCATAGAGAATCTTCATATAGGTGGCAATGGTGGTGTAGGCAGGCTTGGGTTCATCCATCCGGTTGAGGATGTCCCAAGCGCAAGCCGAGTGGTTGATGTCCCAAAGGATGGACATGATCTGAAATTCCATCTTGGTCAGTGTGTTGTCTTTTCGTTTCATACGATACTGGTGCTTTTATTCTCTGTTTATGGCTCTATGGAGCTGCAGTCTCCCCTTTTGCCGAGGACAAAGTAAGGAATATTCGCGCAATATCGTAAAACTTAAATATCGAAAACCTTCGATTTGCGAGCGAATTTAACATTTATTCGTAGAAATAGAACAGCCCAGGAGGCTTGGGCAAAAGAAAAGCGGACTGCACACGGAAAGTGTGCGGTCCGCTATATCTGCCTCGGGAGTGAAGCGAGGCGTGAGGCTCTAATGTGTGTATGGATGATGTAGGGGGATTACTCGGCCAAGAACTTCTCTACCTCGAGGGCTGCCTTGCATCCACTGCCTGCAGCTACGATGGCTTGGCGGTAGCGGGGGTCGGCCACATCGCCTGCGGCATATACGCCGGGAACATTGGTGGCTGGTGAGGCGCCCTGGGTAATGATGTAGCCTGTCTCGTCGGTATCGAGGTACTCGCGGAAGATCTCTGAATTGGGGTTGTGACCGATGGCGAGGAAGAGACCGTCGATGGCGATGTCGTAGTGCTGCTCATCGGCCTCGCCCTTACGACGTACCACGTGGGCTCCCTCGACGCCGCCATCGCCGAAGAGTCCGGTGACGTTGTGCTCGAAGAGGACCTCGATCTTGGGGTTCTGCATGACGCGGTCTTGCATGATCTGACTGGCACGGAGGTAGTTCTTACGCACGATGAGGTATACCTTGCTGGCGAGTCCGGCCAGGTAGCTGGCTTCCTCGCAGGCTGTGTCGCCACCGCCCACTACGGCTACCACCTTCTTGCGATAGAAGAAGCCATCGCAGGTGGCGCAGGCGCTGACGCCCATGCCAGCATATTTCTTCTCGTCGTCGAGGCCGAGATACTTGGCCGATGCGCCTGTGGCGATGATGATGGTGTCGGCCACAATCTCGGTGCCGTCGTCAACGGTGACGTGGAAGGGGCGCTGCGAGAGGTCGGCCTTGGTGATGATTCCACTGCGGAGGCTGGCGCCGAAACGCTCGGCCTGGAGGCGGAGGTCGTCCATCATCTCGGGGCCACTGATGCCCTGGGGGTAGCCGGGGAAGTTTTCAATCTCGGTGGTGATGGTGAGCTGACCGCCAGGCTGTAGTCCTTCGTACAGGATGGTGGGGATGTTTGCTCTACCGGTGTAGATAGCTGCCGTATATCCGGCAGGGCCTGAGCCAATGATAAGGCATTTTGTTGTTTCCATTGTGTGTGGTTGTTTTGGTTTTCAATTTATTCTATATATGGAATCGCAAAGATACAAATAAACGAGCGAAATAATATGAGGCAAGTCGTTTTTTTTACCTATCTTTGTAGCCTAATAGTTTTATTAATCATTTTAATAAATAAAAAGCATATTATGTCAGTAAATAAAGTCATTCTTATCGGAAATGTGGGTCGTGAGCCCAATGTGAGGTATATCGACCGTGATGTTGCGGTAGCCAGTGTGTCGCTTGCCACATCGGATCGCGCATATACCCTGCCCAATGGTACGCAGGTGCCTGAACGCACTGAGTGGCATAATCTCGTGTTCTGGCGCGGATTGGCGCAGACTGTTGAGAAATATGTGCACAAAGGTGACAAACTCTATATCGAAGGCAGCATCCATAGCCGTTCGTATGATGATCAAAATGGTGTGCGCCGCACGGTAGTGGAGATCTATGTGGATAATATGGAGATGCTGTCGCGCCAACAACAGACGGCGACGCAGCCTGCTCAGCAGGCTATGCCCGCTCAGCCCTCTACCGAGCAGCCTCCCTTTTAATAACTAAACGATTGAATTTTGGAAATATCGACGCTTTGGCATCACTTGGTTGATGCATTCTCTACGATTCAGTTTACGGCCCCTTCGGCAGGTGTGCTGGTGGCATTGATCGTTGCATGTGCGCTGCTCTTTTGCTCAGGCTTTGTGTCGGCATCAGAAATCGCTTTTTTCTCGCTCTCTCCGGCTGACCTTAATGAGATTGAGGAAAGCGAGAGTGCCAGCGACCGCATTATAAACCGCTTGTTGGGCAAGTCGCAGAAGCTGTTGGCTACGATACTCATCTCGAACAACTTCGTGAATATTACCATCACCGTGCTGGGTAACTATGCCATGTTGGCAATGCTCGACTTTGGGGATGTGGTGTGGCTGGAGTTTCTCTTCATCTCGGTGTTGCTGACCTTCTTGCTATTGCTTTTCGGCGAGATAATGCCTAAGTTCTACTCTTCGCTCAACCCGCTGAAGTTCTGCCGTTTTTGTGCACCTGTCATCAATGTGCTTACCTATGTGTTTACTCCCTTGTCTGCATTGCTTGTGCGCTCGACCCGTTTGGTTGACCGCCTGCACAAGGGGCAGGGACACAACCTCTCGGTAGACGAACTGGAACAGGCACTCGAACTTACTGACAAGGCCGAACTTACCGATGAGCAGGAACTGCTCGAGGGTATCATACGCTTCGGCGACGAGACTGCTAAGGATGTGATGACGGCCCGGCTTGATATGGTGGCGCTCAACATACGTGACTCCTACAAGAAGGTGTTGCGATGTGTGTCCGACAATGGCTATTCGCGCATACCGGTCTATTCGGAAACGGTGGATAATATCAAGGGCATACTCTATATCAAGGATCTGTTGCCCCACTTGAACAAGGGCGACAACTTTCGTTGGCAGACACTCATACGTCCTGCCTATTTCGTGCCCGAAACGAAGCAGATTGACGATCTGTTGCGCGACTTCCAAGCCAACAAAATACACATTGCCATCGTTGTGGATGAGTTTGGAGGTACGCTCGGCATTGTGACACTGGAAGATGTAATCGAAGAGATTGTGGGCGAGATCAACGACGAATATGATGAGGTGGAGCGCCCCTATGTGAAAGTGAACAGCAACACCTATATCTTCGAAGGGAAAACCATGCTGACGGATTTTCATAGGTCACTTGATCTGGATGACGATATCTTCGACGAATTTTCGGGCGATGCCGATTCGTTGGCTGGCTTGCTGCTTGAACTCAAGGGAGACTTTCCTGAACTACGTGAGAGCATTGATTACAGACATTTGACATTTGTGGTAATGGAGATGGACGAGCGGCGTATAGTGAAGGTCAAGGTGGTGGTGCATAATACATCTGCTTCTGTTGTTGCCGATGCCTAAGTGTGCTCATTATAGATTCGTGAAGGGCGGCATCGCTGTTTGGCGCATCGAAGAATCGTCTGATGTGCTGTATGGCCTTCTTGCCACGCATAAGTATGATGCTCAGCTTGCTGAGAAAAAGCATGAAGGGCGACGTGCTGAATGGCTTGCGGTGCGTTTGCTCGTGGCTGAAGTGTTAGGGGCTGACAAGGAAGTAGCCTATCATCCGTCGGGGTGTCCTTGCTTGACGGATGGCAGCTTTTATATCAGTATATCCCATACCAAGGATTATGCCGCGCTTGCCTATCATGCGGAAAAGAAGATTGGGGTCGATGTCGAGTATGTGTCTTCTCGGGTAGAGCGCATCGCGCATCGGTTTACGTCAACTGAAGAAACCGCATATATAGAGCCTATGAACGAGAATGATAGGATGATGTGCTATCTGATTAATTGGTCGGCCAAGGAAACGTTGTATAAACTGGTAGATGATCCTGTTGCTGCTGATTTCCGTGCGGCATTTTTTATTCATCCTTATCGATGGAGTGGGGAGGGAGTTCTGCATGCTGAAGTCCTGATCCCTCAGGCGCGAAGGGTGAATCTGCACTATATGCTACATCCGGATTATGTGTGTACATGGGCTGTAGATGAGGAATAATGGCGCTTTTGAAATGAAAAAACGGAGAGAATGAAATGATAATCCAAAAAGTGTTGTTAACTTTGCGGAATATATGTGTTGGACATGGTATAGTGTCCTGTAACAGAATACATTTGAAATAGTATTGGAATGAAACATATTAGAAACTTTTGCATCATTGCACACATCGACCACGGTAAGTCGACCCTGGCTGACCGCCTGTTGGAATACACCAACACAATCAAGGTTACCGAGGGCCAAATGCTCGACGATATGGAGCTGGAGAAGGAACGTGGTATCACTATCAAGAGTCATGCTATACAGATGGAGTATACCTATCAGGGTGAGAAATATGTGCTTAACCTCATTGACACGCCGGGACACGTGGACTTCTCGTACGAGGTGTCACGCTCCATCGCAGCGTGTGAGGGCGCACTACTCGTGGTAGATGCCTCACAGGGTGTGCAGGCACAGACCATATCGAACCTCTACATGGCCATTGAGCACGACTTGGAGATTATCCCCGTCATCAATAAGTGCGATATGCCGAGTGCCGAGCCCGAGAAGGTGGAGGACGAAATCATCGAGTTGCTCGGCTGCAAACGCGAAGAGATCATTCGTGCATCGGGCAAGACGGGCCTTGGCGTTGAGGATGTGTTGGCTGCTGTCATCGAGCGAATACCCGCGCCAGTGGGCGATGAGAAGGCACCTCTGCAGTGTCTCATCTTTGACTCGGTGTTCAATTCGTTTCGTGGCATTATTGCCTATTTCAAGATACTCAACGGTACTATCCGTCAAGGCGATCTGGTGAAATTCTTTAACACCGGAAAAGAGTACGATGCCGATGAGATTGGTGTGCTCAAGATGGATATGGTGCCGCAGAAGGAACTGAAGGCGGGTAATGTGGGCTATATCATATCGGGCATTAAAACCTCGACAGAGGTGAAGGTGGGCGACACCATCACCCACGTCAAGGGAGGATGTTCAGAGGCCATTGCGGGCTTCGAGGAGAGCAAGCCCATGGTATTTGCGGGCGTATACCCCATTGATGCCGAGGACTATGAAGACCTGCGCTCATCACTGGAGAAACTACAACTCAACGATGCTTCACTCTCGTTCTTCCCCGAGTCGTCACTGGCACTGGGATTCGGATTCCGATGTGGATTCCTTGGACTGCTCCATATGGAGATTGTGCAGGAACGCCTCGACCGCGAGTTTGACATGAGCGTCATCACTACCGTACCCAACGTATCGTATAACGTATATGACAAGCAGGGCAACTGCATCGAGGTGCACAATCCGGGAGGCATGCCTGACCCTACACTTATCGACCACATTGAAGAACCCTACATCAAGGCATCGGTCATCACCACTACCGACTACATTGGTCCCATCATGACGCTCTGTCTCGGCAAACGTGGCGAATTGGTGAAGCAAGAGTATATCTCGGGTAACCGCGTGGAGATACACTATCTCATGCCGTTGGGCGAGATTGTTATTGACTTCTACGACAAGCTCAAGAGCATTTCGAAGGGTTATGCCTCATTCGATTACCATCCCGCAGGCTATCGTCCCTCAAAGCTCGTAAAACTCGATATCCTGCTCAATGGCGAGCCTGTCGATGCACTTTCTACGCTCACCCATATAGACAATGCCTATGATTTCGGTCGCCGCATGTGCGAGAAGCTCAAAGAGCTGATACCTCGTCAGCAGTTCGACATCGCCATCCAGGCAGCCATCGGTGGTAAGATTATTGCTCGCGAAACGGTGAAGCAGGTGCGCAAGGATGTGACAGCCAAGTGTTATGGTGGTGACGTGTCGCGTAAGCGCAAGCTTCTCGAGAAACAGAAGAAGGGTAAGAAGCGCATGAAGCAAATCGGTAACGTAGAGGTGCCACAGAAGGCTTTCCTTGCTGTGCTGAAGCTCGATTAGTAAGGCTATGTATGATTGAAACAAGAAGGTGTCGCGACATCTTCTTGTTTTGTTATTATTCCTGTTGGGCAAAGCGTGTTATAGCCTCCACAATGTCATTGTCATCGTCGGATATAGAGAGCAATAGGTTCTTGTATTTTCCCTTTTGGGTGAGTTGCTGAAGTAGAGGGTATACAGGCATCTCGTTAGTCCAATAGTTGCGGTCAAGAAATACCATAGGGCTGGCATATCCAAAACTGAGATAGTGATTTTGTACTGCATCTTGAAAGATCTCTTGCATAGTTCCTGCGCTTCCAGGAGAGTAGATGATACCTCCCTTGGCAATCGTGAGTATGCCGTCTTCGCGGATTGCATTTTCAAAATATTTGGCGATGTGTGTTGCGAAGGGAGTAGATGGCTCGTGCCCATATAGCCAGGTGGGAACTCCGAGGCTGATGTAATGCTTCTGTGGGTACTTGGAACGTACTTGAAATGCTGTGTCGAGCCATTGGGGATCTCTGTATGATGGGGCTTGGGATAACAAATGGACAGCATCATATACCTCAGCTTGCAGGCGACCTGCCATCCATGCTCCAAGATGTGTGGCCTCCATGGCACCAGGTCCTCCGCCACTAACCATGAGGAAGCCTTGCTCGGTCAGCATCTTGCTGATGCATGCGATCTTGAGATAGGCTTTATCGGTGCGGAGCAGGCCATGTCCGCCCATGATACCTACAATGTGGCGTTCGTCGTAGGTGTTCAATAAGGTGTGCAATGCATCGCTGATGGCATGGTCATGTAACGTGCGTGCTAATGTCTCTTTTATATCTGTTGCTTGTTTCCCTTTTTCAAGATAGTGGCGATATATTATACTGTCATAGCACTCATCATAGCTCTCGGTTTTTCCTATAGTATATCCTTCGTAGAGTGATTCGGGAGAGTATAGGTCATTCCTGAAACAATTGAACGGTACATTTATTCGGGAGAATATGAAACAACTGCTATCGATTTGTATTCGCATTTGTTTGCTGAACGTACAACCCATAAATAGGCAATCAAAGTAACGATAGGTGCCACTCTCGCTGGTTAGCTCGGTGAAGTCCATGTCTTGGAATGCACAACGTTCGATTCGCTCTTGTGTGCTGAGCAGTTGCTTGAGTTCATCTATTGTGCTGATCTCATGGTATTGCTTATGCATAATCGTGTTCTATGGATGGTTATACAATGTTATTAAATGATGCCATTGGCTATGAGTAGTTGAGTCTCCGGTGTTTGAACAGGTTTTTCATGATTCACTTTTCGCATATTCGCTTGGTGTTATCCCCACCGTCTTCTTGAATACCTCACGGAAATATTTTTGGTCAGAAAATCCAACGAGTTCGGCAACTTCGGTTACGGTATGGCGATGGTCCTGAAGCAACGTTTTGGCTCTATTGATACGGTATGTGCGGATGAGCTCCGAGGGCGTATTTCCTGTGAGTACTTTAATCTTATTGTATAGACTGGTGCGGCTCACTCGTAGCTCATAGGCCAGTGAGTCTATGGTAAAATCGGTATTGTCAAGATTGCGCTCGATTATCTCCTTCATCTCGGTCATTAATTTGAGATCAAGCTCGGAAGTAGTTTCAGGGAAGGAGTCGCTTGTTGTGTCAAACGTGGCTAATTGTTGACGCAGTTGGAGACGGCTTTCCACGAGGTTGCTAATGGTGAGTTGAAGAATCTTGGTGTCAAACGGCTTGGTGACGTAGGCATCGGCCTTAACGGAAAGTCCGTTGATAATACTCTGCTGATCTGATAGAGCCGATACAAGTACCACGGCTATATGTGAGGTGTCAATGTTGCTCTTGATGGATATGCATAGATCATCGCCGCGCATCTCGGGCATCATCACATCGGAGAGCACAATGAGGGGTTGTATGTAGGGGAGTTTTGACAACGCTTCCTTGCCGTTAGTGGCAGTATATACGGCGAAATCTTTGTCGAATAGGCGCTTCAAATAGGCAAGCATCTCGGGGTTGTCCTCTACGATGAGAAGACGATGGCGTTGTGTGTCGGTGGACGTTACATCGTTGGACATCGGAGGAAGTGGTATTGACTCTGAATTGGCGTTTTGATTTTCTACAAACTCGGTTGTCTGCTGTTTATAGTGTGCTTTTCCCAATGGGAAGAATATGTGGAAGTCTGCTCCCTTGTTAATCTGACTTTTTACCTCTATGTTTCCGTGCATATGTTTTACATAACGTCCTATAGAAAGTAAACCGATGCCGCTACCTGCTATTTGCGCATTGATAGCGTTAGCTCCACGGAACAGGTGTTTGAAGAGTTTGTTTAGTTCTTTGTTGCTTATGCCTATGCCATGGTCAGAAACATGGAATCCCCAGTGGTTGCTGCTGCAATATAGGTTGAGGGTGATGGTATCTCCGTTGCTGCTGTACTTAATAGCATTGGATAGTAGATTTAGGATAATAGAGTTTAGCTTGCGTGTATCGACCCATATGTCGAATGGCTCGATCGGATGCTCATAGTGGATGGTTTGATGCTTGGCTTGTGCTAAGCGAGTGAGTTTGTCTATTTGCGTTTGGAAATGTGCTACGGCCTCAAGCCTTTCAATATGTGTGACGCCGCGTTCTATATGCGATAGTTCGTATTGTATTACATTGTCAGTCATTTGTGACAATGTATTTGCATTGCGTAGCGCCATATCTACAGCCTCATGTTCTTCGATGCCTAATGTGTTGCTTTGGCTGAGTTCCTCTAATGGGGCCTTGATGAGTGTGAGCGGAGTACGAATGTCGTGAGCAGTGTTGATGAGGAAGTTGATCTTCTCATCAGATATCTGCATCTGACTTCTCGATTTGAGGTACTTGCTTACGAAATAGAGTATGATGAATAGGATGGTCAGCTCAAGCAATAGGCCCCAAAGCGAGAGGTAGAAGGGGGGCGTCAACGTGATGGATAGGGAACGTTCATCAAGTATAGCTCCTGATTCGTTTGATACTGCTTGTATGGTCAAGAGGTGTTTTCCCCAAGTGAGTTCGTTGAGTGTAATGAAGCGTTCTTCATTGAGCGGTTGCCATGCCTTGTCGTTTCTTCCATTAAATTGCCATACCACTTTGCAGTCTGATGGATATATGTGATTGATACATTTTACCTTGATAGCTGCATTTCGCTGATGGTTAGGAAGTCGTAGTTCTTGCATCTTATCAATGGCATCGGTGAGCGGAGAATTCTCCTTGTCGGGATAGATGCACGTGTTGCCAATGTATAGGTCTGACAATACGAGTTTTCCTTTATATATATGAGGTAAGGAGGTACTTACGGGTATCTCTATAATGCCCATATCGCTACCAAACATCAGTGTGTGACGATGAGTGGCTACACCTGATTGTACATTGAAACTTACACCTTGTAAACCTTGATCGTTTGTCCATGTAGTGATACGGCCCGTGTTTTTATTGAAACGTATAATGCCATCGTTCGAGCTGATGTATAGCGATTGGTTGTCGGCACCGATGATGCTTTTCATGCAGTTGTTGGTCAATGCGCTGTTGTCTTTATCGTATTGGCAGTAGTAATTGTCTTGCTCGTTGAATACGAGTAGTCCATGATGATGCGTACCTATATAGAGGGTGCCGTCAGAATCTTGGAACATGGTGTTGACCTTGAATTTCTGTAAAGGTAGCTCTATGCGTCTTTTCTGTCGTGTGCTTTTTTCAAAACAGAATAGACCTTCTTTCGTTCCAATCCATAGGTGGGCTTCGTCTTTTTGGGTAATACAATTGATGCCGCCAAAGATTTCTGTATAGTTTACGTGTAGTTTGCCATCATAGCTAAGGTTGAAGAGCTGGTTCTCTCCACCCGCCCATACGCTACCGTCTGTTTGGTCGAGATGCATTGTCTGTATGTATTTCTCGGGAATGATCAGGTCGGGTTTTACGAAATCTACTTTCCTCGTTTTTTTATCAATAACATATATACCTGCTGCATATCCACCCAACAGAATCGTATTAGGGCGCACCTCACACATGGTGAGGAAATAGTGATTGGGGTTGGGCGATTCGTCTTGCATTGATAGGAGGGTATACCATAGTTTTCGTTTGGTGTCATACATGCTCACACCATTGTCTGTGGCATACCAGATGTCGTGGTTGCTATCTTCAAGGATGTAGTTAATGCCGTTGTTCGTGAGTGTGTTGATGTTGAGGTTTGAGCGACGTATCCAGTTAAGGGCAGGGTAGTAGCCGTTACGTATAGTCAATCCTTGGGGAAATGAGCACATCCATAGTTGATCGTCTTTGTCTATAAAAATATCGTTCACGTTGTCCGTGTTCATACGATAGTCTGTATTGTAGTCTGCATTGAGATAGGGTAGTGGCTGACAGTCTTCAAACGACATGCGGTATACGCAAGCTGCATTGGTAGCAAATAGTACTTCGTCATGTTTGCCATGCGGAATAATTTTGGTGACGCGCACATCGGGCAGTAATTCCTTGTGTTGCACCACCTCATCGGTTGTCTCTCGGTAGGCTATGATACCGGCATCTTCGGTTCCGATGAGTAGTGTCTGATATGTAGGACTATAGTAAAAGGTGTTGACATTGATGTCTGTTCCTTGCATGTTTTCGATTGGACTTATGTCGATAGTTCTCTCATCTATCACACCCTTGTATACTCCACCCTTGGTGCCAATGTATAAGGTAGAACTGTTAATGGGTGCTATGGCCGTGAAGGTTAGGCTATTGTCGCTACAGCGGAGTGCCATTTCGCATCCTTCATTGGTATATATGTTGTATCGAAAGGCTTGTTCGCCTACAAACATCCATATGTTACCCTTTATGTCGATGGGTGATACAGCACAGCGCATGATGTCTGAACGGCGGTAGTGTATGTTGGGTGCATACATTACTTTAAAGTTGTTGTTGCGCTGGGTGTAACGTAGTAGTTTGCCACCATTTGTCGCAAGCCATAAATTATCGTTGGCGTGGTCGTAAATAAATCTGCACGAAGAGTACTCCGTAAATTTTACACCATCAATGGTTAGTGAATAGCGGGTTATTTCAGTGCCATCGTAACGGTCTATTCCATTGTCCGTGAGAAACCACATGAAACCTCCGTTTGCTTGTTGTACGGCATATACATTACGCGAACTCAGTCCATCTTCTAATTTTAGATATTTGTATATCTGTCCGTAGGTTGAGGTACTTATCCAAAGCGTTAATAGTAGGGTAAGTTTACGCAAGTACTTAATCCATGTTCTTCCCATCATTTCTGTCTGTTGTTTTTCGTAGTACATCCTGTCCGCTCGGTGGTGGGACAATCTTGTTCGTTAAATCATCTTAACAACAAAAGTACATATTCTGTTCGGTATATCATGCAAAAATGTGTCGAATTTTAATGTTAAATGCCACGTTTTGCATTCATGCAGGTATAGTTTATGTGCCTGCTTGCTCCTTCTGGAGGCAGAATACAATAAAACAACAAGGACAGCTAGCTGTCCTTGTTGATATTCAGAAATACGTGTGATTGTTTCGGTACCCTCTGTTGGTATAGCAATCCCTTATGGCTTCTTGGGGTACTTGCGGAACCAACCATCCCATCTAAGACGCATGACACCGAATACGGCTTCACCAAATATGCTACTGTTCATTTTCGAGGTACCCAGTTCGCGGTTGATAAAGATGACTGGAACTTCCTTGATTTTGAAGCCACATTTGTAGGCTGTAAACTTCATTTCTATTTGGAAAGCATATCCCTTGAAGCGTACTTTGTCAAGTTCTAGTGTTTCGAGTACTTGTCGACGATAACATTTAAATCCAGCTGTAGTGTCCTTCACCTTGATGCCCGTGACGAACTGTACGTATTTAGATGCGTAGTATGACATTAAGACGCGGCCCATGGGCCAGTTCACCACGTTTACACCACTCACGTAGCGCGAGCCTATAGCAACATCGTAGCCTTCATTGGCACAAGCATTGTAGAGTCTGGGCAGGTCGTTGGGGTTGTGAGAAAAGTCTGCGTCCATCTCAAAGATGTAGTCGTACTTGTGTTCTACGGCCCACTTGAAACCACAGATGTAGGCGGTTCCAAGACCAAGTTTTCCAGTACGTTCTATCATGAACAAGCGCTCGGGGAATTCCTTTTGCAGTTCTTTCACGATAGCTGCAGTGCCATCGGGCGATCCGTCTTCAATGATCAATATATGAAATGTTTTCTCCAGCCCGAATACGGCACGGATGATATTCTCAATATTTTCTTTTTCGTTATACGTAGGGATGATAACGATACTGTCGCTCTTATGCATAGATTAATCTTTTTATGTTAGGATTGCAAAGATAAAAAAAAACTGCTGAAATATAAGGTTTGTTGCTATATGTTTCTGTTGTGAATATGTTTATCGTCCGCTTTGTGCTACCAGTCGGCGTACTTGACGGTTGAAGTCTTCGGCCTCGAGCAGCTCTTCCAATGTCAGGTGCATGCGATAGCGCCAGTAGTTGAAGGGGTTTGCTGGTACGTTGATGCGTTCGAAACTGGGGTCTGCATAGCGTAAGTGCTCATCCATGGCCATCCAGTCTTGAAGGGGGAGGATGGTGAGCATAGCAGGTGAGTCGAGGTGTTGACGCACGATGTTCTCGCATACCCATGCTTCGCAATCGTTGGGTGCCTTACCGCGCTGGTGTAGCATCTCGCTCCAGTAGCGTTGGGTGAGTGAAGGCTCCTCTTGCCACCATCCGCGTATGCCGCTCATGTCATGGGTGGAAGTCGTACATACTGAATAGTAGGGATAGTTTGCCGGATTGTCGAAGCTGCAACCATAAGCCTTAGGCATACGTTGTATCTCAAGTGAGAGAATGCGCAATTCGTTCATTACGGCAGGTACACAAGCAGGTATCATGCCCAAGTCTTCGCCGCAGACGAGCATGCCGGTACTATCGACCAAAGCGGGGAGTTTCTTCATTGCCTCACCATACCAGAAGTCGTTGTGGCGGTGATAGTAGAAATTATCATGCAGTGCATAGAATGCTTTGCGCTCATTCTCGGGTAGTGCCTTGAATGATTCTGTCTCGAAGCCATTGATGCGCGGGTGGTAGCATCCTTTCTGATAGGGGTCTTCTACAAAGAGAACATCGGTCTCATCATTGACAGTGTATGGCATGGCATGGCGTTCCTTGTAGAAGTTGAGTCCTGCCGAGGTGATCTCTTCTACGGTGAGGGGCATGGCGGGGTTGAAATGTCCCAGAAGTCCGCTCTTGGTGTAGCTCGGTATCTCCCAGATACGGAAGAATCCGAGTAGGTGGTCTATACGATAAGCATCGAAGTAGTCGGCCATTTTGGTAAATCGTTGGGCAAACCAATGGTAACGCTCGGCAGCCATGGCGCGCCAGTTATAGGTGGGGAATCCCCAATTCTGTCCGTCACGGGCAAAAGCATCGGGTGGGGCACCTGCTTGACTCTCCAAGCAGAAGAGCCCGGGATGGCACCATGCCTCTACGCTTGTGCGACTGATACCGATAGGTATGTCGCCTTTGAGCACTACGCCGTGGCTATGAGCATATTCGGCAGCCCGCTTGAGCTGCTGGTGCAAATGGTATTGTATATATAGGTATATGGGAGCTACTGCTTCATCGCATTCGGTATTGTAAACACTGTCATCTCCCCACTGAGTATAGTCGGGCGTGCCATACTTGTCGCGCAGATAGCTGTAAGCCGCATAAGGACGCAACCATGATTTGTTGTCCTCGTAGAAGCGTTTGAATGATTCTGAAGCAAGTGTTCGTTCACCCTCTTGGGCAAAGATACGGTGCAGATAGTCCCATTTTGCGGTGATGACGGTGTCGTAGTCTACTTGAGGTAGCTTGTTGAGCTCTCGCTGCTGTTTGCGGAATTGCTTCATTGCCTCTTTGTCGGATAGTATACCCACCTCTTCGAGACGGATATAGGCTGGGTTGAGTGCGAAGCAAGAGATGGCATTGTAAGGATACGACTCGTGCCAGTTTCTGTTCATGGTAGTATCGTTCACAGGCAATAGCTGTAGGAAGCATTGTCCTGTCTTTTCTGCCCAGTCTACCATTAGTGGGATGTCGGCAAATTCACCGATACCAAAACTCTTCTGAGAGCGCAATGAGAATACGGGAATGGCCACACCAGCTCCGCGCCAGTGCTCTTGTGGGTCGCGTAATGTATATGTGCGTAGAACGCGTTGGGTGACATCACTATAAGGATCTATATGTAGCGTGCGATTATCGCCTGACTCCCAATATACATTCATTGTTGGTGTTTCGCCACCAGCAACTGCTTTATCCATTATGATAAATTTGAACTCGGCCTGTTCGCCCAGTTCTTCCTTGTTTAGCCATAGTTGCCATTCGGTACCGTGTGGCTCCATGATACGTGCTTGCTCGGGCATCCATGCACCTAATGTGTCTTTGTCTCCGCACAGAGCCAACACTTGATGCTTACGTAGTGTGGGGGCCTCGCAGCAGATGCATATATCAGTATCTCCTTTGGGCTTGTAGCTTGCTTCATGGGCAAAGATAGCTTTTGTGAATGCTGATGAATAGAACGGTGCTAGTGTGGAACGCTCATACCAGCGGTCGCTGATGTGGACATGTCCGTGCAAGGTATCGGGTAGCGTGTGATGGCGCCACTCGGTGCGTTTGATGTTGCCGTCCTTCTTCACCACGAAGGTGTAGTGTGTCGACGGTTTGTAGTCGCCTTCTGTGGTAATGAACCAATGGCCTTGTCCATCGGTCTGCATAGGTCGTGTGTGAACATGGTGTACATCACTGACGGAACTGAAGGCAAGGTGAATATCTTCGCCCCATACCGTATTGTAGTGCAAGGTTATTGTGAGTTTCATAATGCTTTGTTCTTTAAGGATTTCTCCGAACCTGTTATAATGCTATTTTCTCTTTCTTTGGTTTTGATTCGTTGTGCAAGCGGTCTATGGCTGTCACTATATAGGTATATTTAACTTTTCCTCCTTGATAGTTTAGAGGGTAGAAAGTGCTCTGTGTGAATGCTACAATCTTGGTGGCATCGTTGAGGTTTATCTTTTCATTTTCGGCGAAACGGTAGATTACGTACTTCACAGGGCGATCCATTTCTTTTTTATATTTAGGAGCAGTCCAACAGAGCACAGGACCATCTTCGGTCCATATCGTACTAAGCCGTTTGACATGTTTGGGTGCTTTGTCGTCGATGAAAGGATATTCAGGCTGTAGCGCCAACCAGCGGTGATACTGCTCGGTAAGTGCTGTGGCATAGTCACCGGCATTGTCAGCTACCGCACTGGCAGGCCATTGGCAACTGCCGTTTATACTTTCGTAGCTACGTTGCAACTGCATCTTGTGTGCCTGTTGGTGCTGTGCGGGATTGTTGGCGTCAGGGGTATTTATTGTGCGCATCACGTCCTGACCTATGTATAGAGGACGTCCTATGGCATGCTGTGCCCACCACTCCACGAGCGTTTCATAGTCGGCTGCCTTGTGTCCGATTTCCCAGTAGAGCTGCGGTATGGTATAGTCTACCCATCCCTTGTCTATCCAGAGGAGGATATCGGCATAGAGGTCATCGTAGTTCTGTAGGCCATTGGTGAGGCTTCCTTTGGGGTCATTCTTTTGGTTGCGATAGATTCCGAAAGGTGATATGCCAAATTTTACCCAAGGCTTCACGTTGCGTATCGTATGGTGCAGTTGCTCTATGAGGAGGTTTACATTGTCGCGTCTCCAGTCGTCCTTATTGGTAAATCCGCGAGGATCAGCAAGGTACGATGCCTCGTCATCGAACTCTACTCCTGCTACAGGGTAGGGATAGAAGTAGTCATCAATATGCAATCCGTCCACGTCGTAGCGTTTCACTATGTCGGTTACAATGGTGCAGATATAATCGCGGTTTTCCTGCAGAGCAGGGTTGAAGATGAGCATATCGTCGTAGGTGACAAATCGTTCGGGGTTCTTCTTGTAGGGATGCTTCAGGCCGAGGCTTTTGGTCCCCTTGGTCTTTGCTCGATAAGGATTTATCCATGCATGCAGTTCCATACCACGTTGATGACATTCCTCAATCATCCACTGTAAGGGGTCCCAATAGGGTTCTGGAGCTAGGCCTTGTTCTCCTGTGAGATAGCGGCTCCACGGTTCGTAATAGCTCATGTACAGTGCATCGGCTTCGGGGCGCACTTGAAAGATGATGGCATTGATGCCTGCGTGCTGTAGGGCATCGAGCTGCGTGGAAAGCGTATGGCGCATCTGTGTAGGAGTCATTCCTATAAACTGACCATTGCCGGCTTGTATCCATGCTCCGCGAAATTCACGTTTAGGTGGTTGCTCGGCATGCACTGTACCGATACTCCATGAAAAGAATGTGAGTAATAAAATGTAAATGTATCGTTTCATTGGGCTTTCTTAATTTTGTTGCGAAGATAAGCAAAATAGATGCATTGTACAAGAAAAAGCCTCATGATTTAAGGAGATAATATAGGAGTTGTCCAAAACGACAATTCTCAGCGATATTAACTCATAGTTTCCCTCCTTCGCACTTCGGTATAGATTAAGCGAGCTTATCTATACGCTCAGTTTGGCGTCGGTTGTCATCCTGACAGAGCGT
>JAZRMG010000121.1:0-28430 GCA_045647345.1 Bacteroidaceae bacterium
CGTAGGCACGGAAGAACTCGGTGAGGTCCTCTTGTGCAGCATCGCAACAGTGCTGATAGAAACGAAGGATAGAAGTTTTACCCTGCTGATAGTATCCACCGCTGAGGCGTGTTTCGCGCAACAGCTCGAACAGACGGGGATAGAACTGGGTATTATTTCCTGCACGATGGTAGTAGAGCCACAAACGGTAGTACATCTGTGTCAGTGCCCATATGTTGTTGCCGAAGAAGTCGCCTCCAGCCTTGAAGTTGTCGTACACGTGAGCCAAGTTACCTTCAGTAGCGTTGACGCGTGATGTTCCCATACCCATATACCATACGGCAATGTTGGAGAAGAGGTTGTTAGTAACCTCAGTGAGCCCATTTACGGTGAAGAGCCCCTGGTGCTGGTGACCAATTTCATGAGCAGGTCCCCATGCAGGGCCGGCTTCGGTAGCAATCTTCACAAGGATATCTGGTGTTGTATTGATGTGGTAACCACAATGATCCCAGCTACCATACATATAACCTGTTACTGTACCGAAGGCAACACCACGATTATTGTAATAGTCTCCATAGTTACGGCCTTTACAGAATTCGTCGTAACCCTCATAATCATACATCTCAGCCTTCTCCTTCCACTCGGCATCGTAGCGGGGATAAAGAGCATTCATTGAGTCTACTACAGCCTTACTCACCTCACCAAGTGTAATCTTTTCAGTCAGTGATATGCGGTCCCAAGCCTCTACGATAGCATTGATGCGCTGATTTTCGGGAAGGCTTGTAGGCAACTCATCGGGGAAGAGACGAGCCAATCCTCTCTCTACCCATGTGTTTGTTTTGCCATCTTTCTCTTCAGTAATCGTTACATCGTTCAATTCAAATTGTAAAATCTGATGACGGCCCACTACAGTGATGTTATGCAAGTTGGCGCGTTCTTCATAATACATCCAATCAGCATCAGTATCTGCTGTATAGAGAGCATCACCATGAGCATTGTAATAACTATTGATGTAACCACCTTCAATGTGTACCTTCAGATCGTCGTATTCGCTTAACTTGTGGGGAAACTTGTGATTTTCTTTATCGTAAGTGTGTACTAAGTAATTGATGTATAGTGCGCTGCCGTCATTGCCAAGCGGGATGAGGTTCAGACCTTGATTCAAACGCATGCCATTAGGGTATCCGTTGTTGTAATTAGGCATTTTGGTGTGACCAACGAGCCATGTAGCCCACAATTCTGCACCTTCTTTTACCTCACCCTCTACCATGACATAGAGAACTTCGCGCTTGTTGGCATAGAGGCCGGTAGGGTTATCCATGTTGGTGTGTGCATTATGGCCGAACCATTCGGTAATCTCACCAGCGATGCTGTGAGGCTCGATCAACTGTACGCGGAACTTCTTAGCATAATCGCTGCTCCATCCAGGTTTGTTAGACTTTTCGTTATCCTCACTCCAATCACCGCTTTTCACCTTTGCAGCCATGGCTACCAATGCTTCAGGCAACTTCCCTTCCAAAGCAGTCTTGATTTCTTCAACGCTCATAGCTGCATATTTTGTACTCAGTATGGTACAAGCTGGGTCTTCGAATACTTCATTCAATACTGCTTGATAGCCTTCCAATTTGTTTCCGCCTGTGAGACGTTCAAACTCAGTACGTGCTGCAGTGATGTCTGCGTCAGAAAGATCTACGCTGACGAATCTCCACTCTGATGGGTCGCATGCAACCCATCTTACAACATTGCCATTGGCTCCCTTGCTGTGTAAGCCTTGCTGTCCCAATGTGGAATCCCAAATATTGTAAGCATTTGCATTCTTTGCAGATACAATGTTAAATGTCTTTGCAGTTGCATCGGTCCAATAGTTGACTTCTGTACCAGTGTTACCTGTTTGTATATAGGCTCCTGTGAATACGTTTTGTAAACTATATCCACTGCCCAACTTTTTCAGAATCCAAAGTTGTTCGTAATCGTCGTTATCACCGATGGTGGACGTACAGTGAAGTGTATGGTTTACAAAATCCTCCATCAATGCTGCATTATATCCTACATTGATGATTCGGAATACGCCCTCAGAGGGAGCCACATACTGCGCATGGGCAAATACCATGCACAACACAGATAAAATAAAGAGTTGAAATCTTTTCTTCATACGTTTATCATGATAAATAAATTGGTTAATAATCTTTTTTGTCTAATATGCATTATCGGAACAAAGGTAATTCTTTTTTTTTATATGACAACCAATAAACACATTTATTAACATGGAGGATGGATAATGAGGCTGCCAAAGAAAAAGTTTGTTTATTTTTTCCCTATTTCATGTACTTTTTTATATCTTTGCCTCTTCATATGAACACGAGTATGCACGCAATAGACTCTATCATCAATAATATGTACACAGCCTTCTCCTTCGAGGTGTTACCCCCACTCAAGGGGACAGGTATCGACAGCCTATTCCACACCATCGATGAGTTGCGCGAGTTTGACCCTAAATACATTAACATCACTACACATCGTAGCGAATACATCTACCAAGAGTCGCCCGAAGGGGTCTTCCACAAGGTGTCACTCCGTCGCCGCCCTGGCACGGTAGCAGTAGCCGCAGCTATCAAGAACCGCTACGATATCACCGTAGTACCCCATATTCTCTGTAGTGGTTTCACCCGCGAGGAGACTGAGTATGTGCTGCTTGATTTGCAGTTTCTCGGTATCACCGACTTGCTGCTTTTGCGCGGTGACAAAGCCAAGCATGAAGGTGTGTTCACCCCAACACCCAACGGCTATAGCCATGCCATAGAGTTGCAGGCGCAGGTCAATCGCTTCAATGAAGGTTTCTTTTGCGACGGATCACCCATCAAGGAGCCTGGTCGCCCCTTCTCATATGGTGTCGCCTGCTATCCAGAGAAACATGACGAGTCGCCCAATATGGAGATGGATCTCTACTGGTTGAAAGAGAAGGTCAAGGCCGGTGCCCAATATGCAGTAACGCAATTGTTTTACGACAATGATAAGTTCTTCCGTTTTGTAGAGCGTGCCCGTGCTGAGGGTATCACCGTTCCTATCATTCCAGGCATCAAACCGCTGAAGACTGCTCGCCAGCTTAGCATCATTCCCAAGACCTTCAAGGTAGACATTCCGCAGGCGCTTGCAGCAGAGGTGCTCAAGTGCAAGAACGACGAGGAGGTGCGCCAGGTGGGCGTTGAGTGGTGTATAGCCCAATGTCGCGAACTCATCGCGCATGGCGTTCCCAGCATACACTTCTATGCCATGGCCGCCACCGATAGCGTAAAGCAAGTGGCCAAGGCAATCTATTGATCAGGACTTATCGTTTTGTCTTGTGATAAGCATCGTATAGATAGGTCAGTTCTTCTTGATGGGCTCCGATTGAACGTAATAGTCGGATGTCAGAATATACTTCCTCTGCAAATGTAGGGTTGTATCCCTCCTCATCGTATGATTCTTGGGTATGAAGCTCCTCGGCTCGGCTCATGCAGCGGAAACAATCGTTGCGTAGGCCTTGTAACCAATAGTTATAGGCTGCATGCTTCCAATCGGTAGAGGTTAGCTCTTGGGCATGGTGAGTTATCATACGCTCGTAGTACTTGTTGGCTTGTGTGTTTTGTTCGCTCATGAAACAGCATTCTGCCAACAGACGAAGTGATTTTAGTGATTCGGGATGATGATAGTCAATCTTGTGTAGTCGGGGCAAAGCTTCCTCGTATTCTCCCTGTTCATAGAGCAGCTCGGCAACGTGGAAGGTGAGACTGAGATTGTCGGGTTTCATAGTCTCGGCTATCTCATAGTACTCGAGCGCTTTGTCGTAGTGGTTTATGGCGCGATAACACTGCGCAAGGTGATGGATGGTCCAGTAGCTGTCGGGTTTCATCAAGTCTGCCTTGGTGTATGCTTCGATGGCATCAGTGTACATCTTCATTTTTTGGTAGCATAGTCCAAGTTGCTGTAGCTGTGTGGCTTCCATACAGTTGGGGTGGTTCCCCTCAAGGTGGATGAAGTATTCGATGGCTCGGAGGTAACGTTTTTGCTTGATGTTTAGTCCGATAAATTTGAACGAATGTTCGGGCTCTGTGATGAGGCTATAGAGCGGATTCGTATGTGTTGGCCCCAATACGATGTGGTTGAATGGGTTGTCGAACTCTTGTGCATTGGTAAAGAGTTTGAAGAAACGGTAGAGATTTTGTACATACTGTCGTAGAATGCTCTGCGTGGTCTGTTTGCTCAGACGCTTTAGATCGGGGATATCGGCGTTCTCCTTGATTGCGCGGTTTTGTTCTTCGAGCTGGCTCATCATCGCTTCACGTTGCATTTGCGGAATCTCACGTATGGCGTAGCAAAAGGAGTATTTATCCGAGTCGCACAGATAGTTCGACTGTAGTATCGTGTTGGCAATGGGGTTGCTTGAGCTGTTGGGACTGCCAATAATATCAAGTATGTCGGATTGCCATGCATCGAAGGGACGGAACCAATTACTGATGGAGTAGAAGAAGGGATAACGCTTCAGTTGTGAGAAGGTACTCATGTTTACATCTACACCTTCCATTTGCCATTCAGTTATCTCGCGCATACTCTCTTCCAGTCCGCTATCGTGCATCCATTGTTCCCAGTCGGGATTGATGTCATCGGAATTCAGATCTTCGGTATTTATGTTGGGCATGCGGCGAAACTTAGGGTTCTTCATCAGCTCAGGAATAATCTCTTCGCGCATCTTGCGGCCTACCTCCTCGGTATCGGTACTTCGGATAAACTGTAAGATGACTTCGCATACCTGATTGCTGAATATGGGATCTTCGCTCAGCAAGTCGATTCTTGCCTTGGCTTCATTGTAGTGACCTATGCGTTCGCTCCAACAATAACAAGTAATAACGATGCCGACCAAAGCGCGTGTGCTCACCATGGTTTCGGGGTGATAGTAGGCATCGCATAGGAAGAGTAACTTCAAAGGATCGAACATGCGTAATATGCTCATCGTGACGGCACTGACAATGGTGCATTGGTCGTCCCGCGTGATAGTGGGTGACAATAATAGTCCATCAGCTTCAGAGGCTGTAGCGGTATCCCACATGTTCTGTGTCCAGAGATCGGTGAAGAGTGCTGCCAATTGTTTGTCGTGTGTAGTGGTTAGCTGTTTCAGCTCCTCTGGAGTGTTTTGGCTACGTATCCCTTCGGCGAAAGCCTCGAGCTGTAGACGATAGGTGTGGAGTGAATCACGTCGTGCTGTGCGTTGTTGTGTGGTGTAGTAGGGCATTTCTTTGGCACCGCGTGAAGCAATGATACAGCGGTCGCTCAATTGCAAAGCACGTCCTACAAGCTGCTGATATACATGGTCGCGTTCGGGGTCAGTGACACCTTGTTTGAAATAGTCGATTAGCGTATCGTATGTAGCGATGATATTGCTCAGTTCATACTCAAGCTCGGTAAGCCGTGCCTCGCGAATCTCTTTAGCGAGGTCCTCCAAAAAAAGGTAGAATTGCTTTTTCCTTATATAGCCAATTCTTTGGCTTGACAAACGGTCTATGTTCACGATGTCTTTAATTTTGCATTCTTAGAATTCGGAAGTAGGAATATTATAAGAACATCCCTGCTGATACTATATTCTTCAACATGAAGCGTATGAGTATGTTCTATTCTCCTCCGTTTTTCTTACAGAAAAGGACATTCGATATTGTCGTCTTCCTATAAGTGGTGATGGAATAGTGTGAGTATTTATACTTCGCGTTATTTTCTGCGTGGCAACGTCTTGTTCAATAAGTAGCAGCCGAGCAGAGCCGATATAATCGAACCGCATAGTACGCCCAGTTTGGCTTGAGGCAGCAGATGGGCATACGACGCATCGAGTCCTGCATAAGACAACTCGGAGATAAACATGGATACGGTAAATCCGATGCCACACACTACGCATACGCTTGCGAAACTTTTCCATGTAGCGCCTGTAGGCAGGTAAACAATGCCTGTGCGTACGGCAAGCCATGAAAAAGAGAATACTCCCAGAAACTTTCCAACTACGAGTCCTAACATCACTGCCAGACTTACTCCAGAAAACACATCGCTCATACTCATCGGCGAGAGGTCAATGCCGGCATTGGCAAAAGCAAAAAGTGGCAACACGACATAATTGATGGGTGTGTGCAGACGGTCTTCCAGGTCTTGCAAGGGGCTAATCATGTGGTCGGCAGCAGACTCGATACTTTTCAGTGTGTGTATTTGTTCGTTGGTGAGTACGATGGTGTTGTGTCGTTTGCCGACTTCGATGACGGGGAACTTATTAACATTGCTGCGTATACGTTCAAGGTAATATCCTGTACTTTTTTTCAGTGTGCCAGGAATGCAGAATGCAACAATGACTCCAGCGATAGTTGCGTGGATACCAGAATTGAGCATTAGATACCATAATACGAGTCCGATAGCTACATAGAATACCTTAGCGCATACATTCTTTATATTACCAATAACCATTATGGCCACACACAAGGCTGAAAACCCGAGGTAGAGTAAGTTGATATCTGAAGAATAGAAAATCGCTATGGCAATGATGCCTCCGAGATCATCGGCTACGGCAAGTGCGGCAAGAAACATTTTCATTCCGAAGGGGACACGCGTCTTGAATACGGCTAATATACCCAACGAGAAAGCAATGTCAGTAGCCATGGGTATAGCTACACCACGTTGCATGGAAGCGTCGGCTGGACAAACGAGAAAGAAAATAAGTACTGGCACAAGCATGCCACCACATGCTCCGATGACGGGAAGTAGCGCTTTCTCGCGTGACGAAAGTTCACCTACCTTGATTTCGCGCTTTATCTCTAATCCTACCGATAGGAAGAATATGGCCATGAGGAAATCATTGATCATCTGTCCTAAAGTAATGGCATCTCCGTGGTGACTGAAGAAGTTGAATCCGCCAACAGCGAAACTTACTTCTTGTAGCCATAGTGAGGTATACCATTCCTTGAGTCCTGGCACATTGGCACATATCAATGCTGCTATGGTAAAGAAAATCAACACCACACTGGAGTTGATATACATGCGGAGCTTGCTTTTAAAACTATAGTTCAGAGTTCCACCTTTAGTTGTTTGTTGTGCATTATTAGACATACCATTTAGTGTTTAGTCCTATATGTGTTTATTGAAGAATGTGCAAAATTACAGTTTATATTTTATTCGAAAGACTTTTTTAGGATAAATTGTTCAATCCTTTTCATTGATTCTTTTTTTCAACTTCTGCTGTTGTGCTAACCTGCTTTTTTGTAATGTGTGAAATGCACAAATCTGTCCTTACATTAGAATCCCCAGTTCCACATGTATGTAGAACCGGGGATTTCGATATCTTTGTTTTAGGTTGAAACGACTACTTTTATTTATTCAGTACCTTCTTCCCATCAACTATATATACAGTCTCTGATTGCATGTCACTTATTGAACGACCATCTAGACCATATATTTTTGCGCTTTTTTTTTCAGCCTTCTGTGTGGCTATTTGTGTGCCTTGAGCGGTAAAGTCAATCTCTACGATACTACCCTTTTTGCAAGGAATAGTGGCAATATCATGCTCGTCAACCCAGAAACCTACTTCAACGCCATCGACAGAAACCTTCACGGTAGAAATCTTGTTGGCACCACGAGCGCAACGAACGCGGAGTTCGGCTCCAGCATTGCTGACGATAGTAGCCTTTTGTACCTTACCATCGGTCCAATTGAAGTCTACAGTAAAGTTACCCATAGCCTTCATGCCAGTAACCTTACCAGTCTTGTCCCATACAGAGGGCATTGCGGGTAGGATATTGATATATCCGTGTGCGCTTTGCATGAGCATCTCTGCTATACCTGAGCAAACGCCGAAGTTACCGTCAATCTGGAAGGGGGCATGCGAGTCGAAGAGGTTGTAGTAGATACCACCTTGTCCCTGGTCTGTACCATAAGTAGTAGAGTGCTTCAATGCATTTTTGATAATGATGTGAGCGTGATCACCATCCTGAGCGCGAGCCCAAAGGTTTACCTTCCAACCCATTGACCAACCGGTAGCTGCGTCGCCACGATGCTTGAGGGCATTTACGGCAGGTGTGAAATATTCACTCTCAGGAGTAATCTGGTCCATGGGGAAGAGTGCCATCAAATGTGAGATATGGCGGTGGCCTCTTTCACCTACACTGTAGGGAGAGTATTTCCATTCACGAAGGAGTGTTTCACCTTTCTTTACGCCATTGAAGGTTTGGCCCCATGCACCATCATATACCTCGGTGTGCAGACCCTTATCTGTTTTCTCAAGATAGAGGTTTAGCTTTTTAATATCAGCTTCGGTAAGCCCAAGTTCATCAGCACCAAGTATTTCGATTGCTTCGCTGATGTTTTCGAACAAATAGCTGATCATTTGCTGTGCATGAGCAGTACCATCTTCCTTCTCGTTGCCATGCTGCTCGGCGCTGAACTCGTCGGGAGCTACATAGGTGCCATCCTTCTTTACACGGTCCTCAATCAGACGGTGGAACCAGAACTCTGCACAACTCCACATTACAGGGAAAGCCTTTTTCAAGAATTCCTTGTCTTGTGTATATCTCCAGTGTGTCCACAAGTGACTGGTATACCATACGTTGGCTACGAGATAGTTGCTTCCCCATGTACTCATACTATTGTAGAGTGATGATTCTGTAAGTACGCTCCAACCATGGCCGCCATTATACTGCTGACCAACCTTCTTCCATCCTTCGCTCTGAGCACCGCGGATGATGAAGTTTACGAAAGGCTTATGCAAGTCAGAAAGATTGGTGATCTCTGTGGGCCAATAGTTCATCTGGATGTTGATGTTGGTGTGGATGTCAGAGTTCCAAGGTGAGTCTACACCACGGTCATTCCAGATACCTTGCAGGTTGTTGGGCGCTGCGATGGGCTTGCGGTTAGAGCTGATGGCCAAGTAACGTCCATAGTGGAAGTAGAGTTGCTCAAGGAACAGATGGTCATTTTGTCTGCTATTAGCATTGCTGTTGTTCGGATAGTAGTTGTCTACCAAAGTCTTGGTGTCTACAGCAGGAGTTGCAAGACCGAGATCAAAGGTCATACGCTTGGTGATGGCGGTGAAGTCTGCTACGTGTGCCTCCTCTACAGCATCATATTCCTTAGCAGCTACGGCTTCAAGTTCTGTCTTTACGCGGCTGTTAATGTCTGCGGCAGTTTCTGTCGTAAAGTAGTTGTTGAGTACCTCCATGTTGCCATTGAAGTTGGTTGCTCCCTTGAGGTAGAATGTGACTTCAGTTGCATTCTTCACACTGATACCATTGTTTGATGTTGTTATGGTAGCGCCCTCATCGGCAACAATGTGCAAGCGAGCTGCATACTCTACTGTCATTTTTCCAGAGAATGAGGCCGTATTACCTTCGTATGTCACTTTGCTGGCGTTGATGCCTGATCCTGGTTCAAGGCTGAATAAAAGGCTCATCTTGTCGTCACCTTCACTCTTGTATTGGCCTACAATGACAGAGTCGGGAGCTGAACTGAAGTACTTGCGTGTTTGCTTGGTGCCATTAGCGTTCTTGAACTCTACACCAGCGATACCCTCCTCTATGTCGAGGTAGCGCACATAGTCGGTCACACCATTGTCCCAGATGCTGTTGTCCTTGTTGGCGATAATGAGCGAACCGAAGTTCATGAAGGTACGGTTACCACCGCCAGCGCCTACAGTGTTGGCAGGACCACTCCAGAGAGTCTTCTCGTTGAATTGGAGCTCCTCGTGAGCTACGCCACCGAATACCATGCAGCCGAGTTCACCATTACCCAAGGGGAGTGCATACTCCATCCAGGGGTAGCTTACACCTGTAGCTTCAGCTGAGGTCTTATACCACAAGGTGTTGGGATTTTTTGGTTGGTAGGTGTCAATGCCCTTAATGTCTGTGATCTCGTGAATGTATTCGTCGGGATAGCTCACGTAGTCAGCCTCTTCGAGGTAGAACTTACTACCCGTGTCATCGCCAGTTGCTGCGCTGCTGTTCCAAAGAGCGAGGAAGTTGCCACGCTTGTTCCAGTATCCGTTTGCAGTACCTTTCACCTTAATTCGGCCATCTGTGCCATCAAACTTAATGTTGCCATCAAATGTGGTTGAGTATGTAGCATCTTGTGTGGTTGAATTAGCCGTTACCATTGATGCACGTGCATTTCCACCATCACCGCCAATATCTTTCATACCTATAACCTTTGATAAACCGGTCGAGTAGTTATAGATTTTATATCCACCGTCATTTGCGGGAACGAAAGCCCAAAGTCCTTTATTGTCCTTAGGAGCATCGGTCTTGGTGAGCAACAAGTTACCGCCATCGGTGTAGCCTTCACCCAAGCTTACGTATCCACCATGGCCACCACGTATAGTATAGAACTTGGTGGCAGCATCCATATAACTTACGTATACGGTGGTGCCGTCAATATTGACTACCGCAATCTTGCCCTCGATTTCTGTTGTTGTCAAGGCATTCTTCTTCAAATTCTTGGCTTCAAAGGTCTCACCATTGGCATATGTCTGACCTTCATAGGTAACACCACCATTCTCGGCACCGAGCACAGCGATGGTATAGGTCTTGGCCTTTACCACAGCTTCGGTAATTTGATAACAGTTGCCGTCATCGGCAGCATCCCAATTGCTCACGGTGATACCTGATGCCATCTGCCCTTTTTCCTGCGAGTTCAGTTCGTTACCGCCAAGAGCCAACTGCCAAGGGTAGTCACCGCCAACGTTCTTCAATGTGAGTACGGCGGCTGATTCTTTGGCGACATAAGCACCTTTTGAGTTTACATACTTATCAGCACCCACGCTGAAGAGGTAGTAGTTGTTACCTTCTTTCTCGATACGGAACTGTTGGTTGACGTCTTCCACATCGTAGTTTACTGAACCTACAGAGTTTCCGTTACTTGAACAGATTTCTCCAGAAACAGCTGAGCTGTACAGCAAAAATGCGCGTTTGGAACGTAGGGTATATGCATTCCCGTTGTCCAGTTGCGACAAGTCAGTCACAGTTTGTGCTTGTGCTGCAAACAGAGTGCAGAAGAGTGCCACAAGCATAAAAGAGATTTTTCTCATGGTGAATGAATGTTTTTTGGGGTTGTTATTGATGAAATTTTATTTGTTTATTTTCTTTTTACTATTTCAAAGGGTACACGTACCGATACGCCACACTTCATCAAGTCTGTAAGGTTGGGGTAGATGCGTTCTACAAATGCTTCCCAACTGCGATTAGACATCTCGGTCCATCCGGCTTCTGCCAAGGCGAAAGCACGAGGATATGTCATATAGGTGGCGCGATTTATGTCGGGGATAGCTTCAGCCCATAATGTGCCCATCACACCGAGTATGTGGCTCTGCTCGTTAGCAGGGCGGCCGTAACCTGGATCCAGTTTATAGCTGCTCTCAAGCGACAGGATAGGCATGCCCCAGTTGTTGAATTCGGGGAGGTCGCCTCTCCACTGCGGGTAATCAAAGTAGGCATGTTCGCCTGGAGCCATGATGATGGGGTGTCCATACTTGTGAGTAAGCGAAAGGCAGGTTGGGGTGAGTCCATATCGCCAAGTGACAAGCGTTACGTCTTCGGGGTATGGGAAGAGATAGTCGTTGGCTGGAGGATAGATGTTGTCAAGTTCACACCATAGGATAGGACGCTTTCCTGCCGCACGTACACTCGCTAACACACGGTTGAAAAAGGGAATCATCAGTTGCGTGGCCTTGGTATATCCGGCTTCATGCATCATGTCTTGGCAAGCTGAACACTTGGCCCAGTTAGCAGGAACAGCAGCTTCGTCGCCTCCTAAGTGTATGTAGGGCGAGGGAAATAGGGTTGCCAGCTCTTTTATTACATCGGCCAATATCTCATAGCTTTTCTCATTGGCAGCACACACCATACGGTTTGTTGTCTTGCCTACTACTACGGTGTCGGTCTTCAAATGCGAGCAGCTTAGCTCGGGATACGCAGCTAATATAGCAACGGTATGTCCAGGTATGTCAATCTCGGGCACAACTTCGATATGACGCTCAGCAGCATAGGATATGATGTCTCTAAGTTCATCTTGTGTATAATGTTCCTTGCTGGCCAGTTTGGGGTGACTGTTGATAGTGATGCGCCATCCTTGATCATCAGTAAGATGTAATTGCAATACATTGTATTTATACTTGGCCATTTGATCGATGTAGAACATCACATCTCTTACTGGCAGAAAATGACGTGCAGGATCAAGCATTAGTGCACGGCGCTCAAAACGCGGTGCGTCATCAATCTTGACGGGATTCATCTCGTCACGTGATGTGGCTGACACATCGCCCAGCAACAGCTGGTCCATAGTCATTACTGCACGGAAGAGAGCTGCTGCGCTATTGCCGGTAAGTGTAATGGCCTTGTTTGATACAGCAATGCGGTAGTGCTCATTACCTTCAATTGTAGGGTCGAAAGCTAATGATATAGTGGCTTTGGCGTTATTGACCATTATAGGTACGGATACCCCTGTGCGATGCTCAATAATGTCAGCCAAGGTCTTTGCTGCAAACCTATACTCCTCATCAGCAATGGTTATTGCCGTATGTCCTTCAACGAAACGGTAGGGTTTCCCTTTAGCCTGTTCTATATGATTAGGCATTGGGATCAGTGCTGAAAGGTTGTCTTGTGCATTAAGGGTCAATACTGCACATGAGAATGCAAAAAGTGTGATAAGTATTCTGTTCATTAATCTATCGTATATTATCTTTAGTTCGCGAAGTTACTAATGTTATCTGAGAAAAACTAAATTTTCAGCCAAAAAACTCTGATATACTTTTTCTTTTGTGGATAAGTGATAGGCAATCAGAAAGCAAAGAACAAGGGCAGTATGAATATCATTACTACGCCCATGAAAATCTGGAGAGGTAGACCTACCTTGATGAAGTCCATGAACGTATACTGACCCGCAGGTAAAACCAGGGCATTGGGTGGAGTGGAGAAGGGCGATGCAAAGCACATTGAAGCGGCCACGGTGACGGCAAAGAGGAAGGGTAGGGGACTGATTCCTATGCCTACGGCACACTGCAAGGCGATGGGAGCCATGAGTACGGCTGTTACCGTATTGCTAATAAATATGGTCATGACAGATGTCGCAAAGTATACCGCAGCCAAAGCCACACGGGGGCTGCTGCCACCGAAGGTGTTGACGATAAAGTCGGCGATAGCCGATGATACTCCTGTCTTTTCCAAGGCTGTAGACATGGGAAGCATCGCGGCAAAGAGGACAATAGTCTGCCAATTGATGGTCTTATAGGCTGCTTCAACACTGCGCACACAGCCGGTGATGACCATTAGTACAGCGGCAAGAAGTACGGCAGTGACGGGAGCTACTGGGATAGAGTCTACACACATCATCACAATCATGGCTGCCATAATGAGTGCTGCTATGGGAGCTTTGTAGTCGAGAGTCACCTTGGCGGCTTCTTGCAGCGGTTCGCCCAATACTACCCAGTTAGTCGACTCGCTACGTAGGCGGGCGATGTCCTTCCAGGCACCTTGTACGAGGAGTACATCGGATTCATGTATCTTCTCGTTGCCGAGGTTGTGGAGTAAGTATTGGCCGTCACGTCGGATGCCGAGTACGTTGATGTTGAACTTGTTGCGCAATCCGATGTCCATAATCTTGCGACCTGTCATCGATGACGAGGGCATGATAAGAATTTCAGCAATACCTATGTCGTAGAAGTCGAGCGAGGCGTTTGACGAGCTGCCTTCTATCTCGTCTGTATGGTTGTCGATGAGGCGCAATGCGAGATCCTCGGTTAGCTGCTGTACCTTTTCTAACTCGCCAGAGAGGTAAAGTACGTCGCCTTGTTGTAGCATGAGCGAGGGGGAGGCAAGTTGCTGATTCACGGTGCGCACAAACTTGTTATGACCTGCGCTACGGCGTAACTCAATCACGTTGATGCCATATTTACGGTAGATGTCAAGGTCGATAATCGTCTTTCCGATGACCTTTGATGCATCTTTCACATGCACACGAAAGATATTGTCGTCCAATCCATACTCCTTTACCAACTCGTTCAGAGATTTGCTGCCTTGTTTACCACTCTTTTCTCCCGATTTTGGTGTAAGGAATAGCTTGGTAAGTGGCATGAGTACGAGTATGCCTACTACCAAAGTGACTATACCGACAGGAAGGAAAGTGAAGAAGGAAATGTCTGGTAAAGATGCCGGTACCAATCCGTTTGCCTTGGCGTTGACGAGTGTCTCTTGGATGATAAGGTTGGGAGGAGTACCGATAAGTGTCATCATGCCGCCCATGCTACTGGCGAAGGCCAAAGGCATTAGCAGGCGGCGTGCTGAAGTCTTGGCGTATGCGGCCATACTGACTACTATGGGCAGCATTAGCGCTACGGTGCCAGTATTGCTTACGAAGCCACCAATGAGTGCCGTCACGAGCATTACCATGAGGAACAGACGCGTCTCGCTCGTGCCTGCCAGCTTGATTACCTGTCCGCCAATCATCTTGGCCAGACCTGTCTGGAAGATACCGCCGCCCACGATGAAGAGGCCTACCATCATGATGACCGTAGTGTTGGAGAAGCCTGCCAATGCCTCTGTAGGGTTCAATATCTGGAACAGTAGCAGGGCCAGCAGTGCACATAGCGCCACGAGGTCGGACCTTACCTTGCCGCTCACAAACAGCGCGGCTGATATCAGGAGAATGATTACCGTAGTTAACATTATTGCTTAGTGTTTTATTTAAATGTACAAAATTAGTGTATGGCGAGTGAAATGCCAAAAAATGTTCTGAGTATTTGGCTTCAACTCTACGATATTTCCATTCCCTGTGTCGCAGCATCGATTCTCTTGGCATATATAGCGTGCTGATAGTTACTTGGCAGAGGTCGCGATTAAGTGTAAAAAAGTAGGGAGCCCGCGGGCCCCCTACTTTTATCTCAATATTAGGCTTGTATTAGCCCTGAATAGCAGCTACACCAGGGAGTACCTTACCCTCGATAGCCTCGAGCAGAGCACCACCACCAGTAGAGATGTATGATACCTGATCGGCCAAACCGAACTTGTTGACACAAGCTACAGAGTCACCACCACCGATGAGTGAGAAAGCACCCTCAGCAGTTGCCTTGGCGATAGCCTCACCGATAGCGCGTGAACCTGCTGTGAAAGCATCGCACTCGAACACACCAGCGGGACCGTTCCAAAGGATGGTCTTAGCACCCTCGATAGCAGCAGCAAATGCCTTCTGGCTCTCAGGACCAGCATCAACACCCTCGAAGCCTGCGGGAATCTGGTTAGCAGGGCAAGTGATGATCTCAGCACCCTCCTTAACGCTCATGGTACCGAAGTCGAGACCATTGGTAGCGGTGCAGTCTGTACCGAGCACGAGCTCTACGCCATTCTTCTTGGCCATCTCCTCTACACCGAGAGCAACCTCGAGCTTGTCCATCTCAACGATTGACTCACCAATCTCACCACCGTGAGCCTTAGAGAAGGTGTAGGTCATACCACCGCAGAGGATGAGCTTGTCAACCTTACCGAGCAAGTTCTCGATGATACCAATCTTAGAAGATACCTTAGAACCACCCATGATAGCTACGAAGGGACGCTTGATATTTGACAACACATTGTCAACAGCCTGTACCTCCTTCTGCATGAGGTAACCGAGCATCTTGTTGTCTGCATCGAAGTAGTCAGCGATAACAGCTGTAGATGCGTGCTTGCGGTGAGCGGTACCGAAAGCGTCGTTGATGCAGCAGTCAGCGTATGAAGCGAGAGTCTTAGAGAACTCCTTCTGTGAAGCCTTCATAGCCTTCTTAGCCTCCTCGTAAGCGGGATCAGCCTTGTCGATACCTACGGGCTTACCCTCTTCCTCGGGGTAGAAACGGAGGTTCTCGAGCAACAATACCTCACCGGCCTTGAGGGCTGCAGCAGCCTCGGCAGCTTTAGCGCAGTCGGGAGCAAACTGTACGGGTACACCAAGCTTCTCAGATACAGCGTCTACAATCTGGCTGAGTGAGTACTTAGCGTTCACCTTGCCTTTGGGCTTACCCATGTGTGACATGATGATGAGCGCACCACCGTCAGCCAACACCTTCTTCAAGGTGGGGAGAGCACCACGGATACGGGTGTCGTCAGTGATCTTACCTTCTTCGTTCAAGGGTACATTGAAGTCCACACGAACAATTGCCTTCTTGCCGGCAAAGTTGAAATTGTCAATGTTTTGCATAATATTGTATATGTAATAAAAGTGATGAATAATATAATTTACTTCTTGACTATTTACAAATTACTATTTATAAATCATCTAAATCTTCGCAAAGTTAAGAAAAGGTTTGTTAAATCGCGCACAAAAAAGGATTAAATCTCGAAAAACTGCAAAAAACTCTTTTCAAGCGTGTTCTGTCTAGCATAAACACGCGCTTTCTTGCTACACTTGTGTGGCATTTATATTCATCCTTTATATATCCATCCCCATGATATAGTCATTCATGTAGTATCCGTTGCCAATGACAAAGTCTCCTTCGTCTACTTTGGCCATACCCATCTTTTGGTAGAATGTCAGCGCCTTGTTGTGTCGGTTCACATTCAAGCGAATTTGGCATGGAGATGGGTGCCGCTCCTTGATGGCGGCGATGGCTTGATCGAAAAGCGACTGCCCTAAGTGTATTCCCTGGTGGGAAGGAAGAACATAGAGTTTCTGTAGGTGGAAGATTTTCTCTCCTTCTTGTTGTATGGAGAGATATCCGGCTGGTTGTCCATCGTGGTAGGCTATATAGTAGATATGTCCCTCCTCTGTCATCTGTTGGCGCAGACTTCTCTCTGAGTACATCCACTCCATCATGTAATCTATCTGGCTAGGGGAAAGTATCTCTTTATAGGTATCAGGGAATACGATTGCTGCCATGTTACGGATGGTGGGGATGTCTTCGATGGTGGCTATCCGGATATGGGTCGTCATGCTACCTCTTTTTATAGTATTTGCAATATTCGTTTAGACCACATTCTTCGCATTTGGGCTTGCGGGCAATGCAGGTGTAGCGGCCATGCAAGATGAGCCAATGATGGGCGATGGGGATGAGATGGTCGGGGATATGCTTTGTGAGTTCCATCTCTACACTGTAGGGCGTGGTGCAACGTGCTGGTACCAAACCTATGCGGTGACTCACGCGAAATACATGCGTGTCAACAGCAAAGGCAGCCTTGCCCCATACGACGGATTGTATCACGTTGGCCGTCTTGCGTCCTACGCCTGGTAGGCGCACCAGTTCTTCTAATGTAGAGGGTACTTCACCATCGAACTCCTTGACCAACATCTGTGCCATGCCTATCAGATGCTTGGCCTTATTGTTGGGGTATGATACGCTTTTGATGTATTCGAAGATAACTTCGGGAGTGGCCAATGCCATGGCTTCGGCAGTGGGGTAGTCATACATGAGGCGTGGGGTCACCATGTTGACTCGCTTGTCGGTACACTGTGCCGAGAGGATGACCGCAACGAGTAGACTGAAAGGTGTGTCGTACACCAGCTCGGTTTCGGCCACGGGCATTGCCTCTTTGAAGTAGGCTATCGTGCGTTCGTAGAGTTCTTTCTTTCTCATTACATGTTGTCGCTATATATAGGATGATCTAGACAGAATGAATTTTTCATATCTGTTTCTGCGAATTTAATGCTTTTTTATCAAACACGAAGCCGATTGCCAATGAAAGTTGTACTATTTTCAAACTTTTGTCGGCAATCGGCATTGATTCTTAGGAGAATTTTGCAGTTGTACAAGAAATATGCTACTTGAGATCAGGGAAGTTGTTGTCATCTTCTCCTGGAGTAAGTGGTAATGTTTTCACTTTTACTACTTCTGTCTCTCCTTTGCCAAACTCGTTCATTCCATAGGCCTTAATGTAATAATCTTTGTTAGGAGTAAGGCCGACAATCTCTCCATGTATTGTTGATGCGTCATAAGTCCCTGCTTCCTTTTTCGACTTGTTGTTGGAGACACTGCTTCTGGAAGTTCCATAATAGAACCCGTAGTCCACAATGTTACTGGCAACCACTTCTACATGGCAAGTTATAGTTTCCGTTGTCACTTTATCTATGATGATTGCTCCAAGCAAAGGAGCCTCACCATTCTCGCAAGCAGCAAGACATAGCAGCAAACTGATTCCTAAGGAATATAATGTTCTCTTCATACAATACTTCAATTCATCAACGTTCAACATAAACTTTTACGTTCTCTATTAAATATAGGCCTTCATGGAGCCCAATGATTTCAGTTATACCAGGCTCACAGGTGACATTACGTACTCGGCGACCCGTCATGTCATATACTTCTACTCTTTGGATTTTATCTGATGAAACATATACTGTACCATTACTTACAGACACAGAGAATGCTTTGATTTTCTCTCTTTCGTGCTGTAAAATAGCACGATAGAAGGGGACTGCTTTGCCGCCAACAGCAGGTGTCATATAGGCAGAGAAGGGAGTCAATGTATGTTGGTTTGGGACAAATACACTTCCTGGGTCATTTTCTCCATATTTAATCCCTACATTCAAGACATAGATATCCTCTTGCGGAGCAATAGTTTCGTAGGTCGGAATAAAATTCACTTCCTGTCCTTCAGAAACGGTTAAATCAGTCGTTGTCTCAATTGTCGTTTGATTTGCAGAAAAGGTTATGACCCCATTCATTGAGTTATTACCATACAACGTATTGTTTGGCATAGCAATGATATATGGAATATTGGCGCGGAGAGATGTTGACTTCGTGAAAGAATCTCCGCTCCATTCGGCCAACCAGAAATGATGCTGGGCTGTTACCCCGAACGGGGCTATATCCCCTTTGGTAGAATGGGTGTAATTCTGCACATCGAATGGTAGTACAATAGTTTCCCATCCTGCTGCCTTTCCCAAACCTGTTGTTTGTGAGAAAGATCGTTGGTATGATACGGTATCTGCTGTAAATTCCATGGGACAGTAGAAAGGATATCTGCTATTGAGGGTTAATGTTCCACTTTTCCCATCGCATATTAATGTCATCCGTCCCTCATCAATAAGGGGATGTGTGAATTTCATCTGGGCAGGAATATATAGCAATAGGTTATGATAACTTTTCTCGTCAAACATGGTTGCTGATATAGGTTGTGTCGCATTCCATACCACAGCGTTCAAACTCGAACATCCATGGAAGAGGTTGTCACCTATCATACGCAGCGAATCATTCTCTATTGTCACACTGCGCAGTGCTGTTGCATTACGGAACGTTCCTGTATCGATTCCTATAATCTTATAAGTCAAAGAGTCATACACGACTTCTGTGGGTACTATGTAGTCGCCAGCATAATCTTCTGAAGCATTACCCTCTACTCCCTCACTTAAATACACTTGAGGCGTGATGTCCGAAGAAATACGACAGGTAGACCCAGATGTCTTGAACCAGTTTCTTGCGGCATGCACTTCAGTACGTCTATGTCCCGGTTTACGTGCAACGACTTTCATGGTCACCTTTTCATAAAGGGCAAATGGCTTGTCATAGCGTGGGCTATAACTTGTAGGTGTTGTTCCGTCAATAGTATAGAATAGCGATACTTCAGGATCATCAACCACCATATATATACTGTCATTGTCAATAGACAATTCAGGGGCGATAGAGAGTTGTGGCAACATTGAATCCACAATTTCCACCTCTACTGCATTAGAATTGCGTGAATAGATGCTATCACGTACACTACGCACCATACAACGATAAAGACCGCCATCCAGATTGGCAAAGCGATAATTGTGGTTGGTCGTACGAGTGGTATGGATCGTTGTCGCGTAGTAGCGTTTCTCCTCACCGGTATCCTCCTTCTCGTCGCTCTTCACGGCAGTAGCCTTGGCAGGCATACTTGCTATAGCCTTAGCTGACATAGCACAGTGCTGCTTGGGTGCAACCAAGGGCACTTTGCGTGGAGCATTATCTCCGGAAAACTCCTCGGTATAGTCACCTGCCAAGAGATAGATGTCATCGATATCTACACGCAAGCACTCCTGAGTGGGAGTCTGTGGATTGTCACGAGTATCAAGATATAGGAAAGAGCTCTTGCCTATGGTATCCATCACTACGTAGTAGGTTGTCCATTCCTCATTTACCACCGGTATGCCCCAGGGGGAAAAAAGTTTATTTCCCCAGGCTTCGTCACCAACGCCCATGAGCATAAAGCCGTCTTTGTCAGACTTCTCGCTCTTCTTGATAGTGAACAGCACGGTAAACTTAGATGAGTCGCACTCCAAGGTGGGAGATACCAAGATGCCTTCCTCTGAAGGCTTACCCACACGTATAGCTCTGTCAAGTCCGAACACATTGAATCCCTGCCAACCGGGCTCGATAGTATAGCTGTCCAAGATGCGGCTGATATCTGAATTCCCCTTTTCTACCTTGTCGAAGTTCTCTTCGAGCATATAGGGGCTCTCTACCAGCATAGCAAGGCTAACTTCATACTCCTTTATACCTGACACCTTATCCCATGTTATCGAGAATCCACTCTCGCTTACATCATGTGGCCCGTCTAATACAGGTATCTCCAAAGCTCCCTTCATGAAAGAGAAAGTCACTACACCATCCTGAATAGAGATATCTGTAATATCCTTTCCCATATATCCTCCGGTGAACACCTTTGCAGCAGGGGTGCTGGATGAAGTCAGTGCGGTATTTCCTGTCACTCCAGGATAAGTGTCGCCACTTTGTGTCTCCTTGGTCGATTTATTGTCGGCCGGGATGATGGTCATTCGCTGATGCGAAACATAATCGTTGACAATGTTATTCTGCCATGCCGATTCCAGATAATCAACATGAAGGACCAGCATGCCTTCTGCAGGAGCAAACGAATCCCATCCACTTCTTTTATGGCTCTCCACCACATAATATTCATTCGGATTTTCATCATTGACTATCTTATAGGCCTTGCCTCCTTCGCTCAATGCTGTCAGCTTCACATCCATTGGCTCGTCTATTACAATCAACTCACGCCATCCGAGGAAGTCCAGTTCATAGCCCGTATATCCACATGGAGTACGGCCATTATTATTATAGTTACCATAGTGCATCAAGCTCCATGATTCCATGCCAAAAGGAGTCTGGTCATCTCCCGTAGGATAAAAGTCGGGCAGTCCGAGACAGTGCGAGAACTCATGACAGAAGGTTCCGATACCGTCAATTATTGCACCTTGGTATCCATCCAATTCATTATTGCAGGCATACTTGGCTATCTTTACACCATCCAATGACAAGGCTGTTTCCAATTCCCATTGATGCGGCCATATCGTATTCTCCAGCTGGTCGGGATAAGAAGCTTCGCCATAGCCTGCATAGATGACATAAACAATATCTACATATCCATCTCCATTGTTGTCATATTGCGAGAAGTCTACGTCAGCCTTCTGACAAGCCTCTTTGACCATTCCACGTGGATTCTTGTCATTGCCATTTTCATCATTACCTCCGTAGTCTTTCATCGTCTGGGAAAGTGTTATGGGACCGATGATGTCAAACTGAGGCTTAAACTTCCCCTCCGATTGGTCGACAAAGTATTCCCTCACACTACCATGTCCGCCTTCATCTTTATAGTCTTCACCATTGATATGTCCCTCAAAGGCTGCTTTAGGGTCATTGGATGAGAACTTCACATCACTATACTGCACCAGCAACACCGGAACTCTTACCTCGCCTGTTGACGGCACTTCAGCCACCTTTTGTGGAGCACGCGAGTGTTGCATTGCCTTTTGGCGTTGTATGGCCACCTCGCGAAATTGCTTCATCTTGGGCAGACTCTCGACAATACGCAATTCGTCATTAGAACGTAGCGAAGATGTATGTGCCAGATGTCTTGATGCCACAATGTTGCCATCTACGATATCTGCATAATAGTATGCCTTGCCATTCGGCTTTACCATAATGCCGTCTTCCGTCATCAGATAATGGAAATGCTCGTCACCTCGTTGGGTCAGAGCCAGCATTGTGCCGTCGGGTTGTTTTACGGTTATGGTGATGCGTTTGGCTGGTACAGCCCATAGGGCAAACGTGCATACCCAAAGCATTACCGCAAAAATCAATCTTTTCATTTTCTTATGTGTGCAAAAAAAGTTCTATGGTGAAAAAACAAGTACAAAGATACTAACAAACGAGCGAGAAATATGAAGCTTGCTTCAATATTTTTCACAGCGAGTGCCGTGTATCTTCGCGTTTATCGCAAAGATAGGAACAAACGAGCGAGAAATATGAAGCTTGCTTCGATATTTTTTCACAGCGAGTGCCGTGTGTCTTCGCGGTTTACCGCAAAGATAATGACAAATATCGGATATCTCTAAGTCTGTTTACTTTTAGTGACGAATACCTATACGTAATATGAACCTTGAATACCCAATGTCCGTGCTTGTGTATACATAATAGGATAATGGGATGCGGGCATCCCATTATCCTATTATAGAGATACGTGTCTTCCTAAGATTACATGATAGCCTTAGGACGTACAGGATCTTCTCTGAGGGCTGAGACATCAATACCCTTGTTTGCTTCTCTCTCTGATTCAGGGATAGAGTAGATGAAGATGGGAGACTCGGCAGGAAGATCTTCGTAAGTTACGTTACCAGAGAAGTTGGCACCCTTACGAATGATAGGCTTCTTCAGACGGAGCACGTCGAAGAGTGAGAAGCCTTCACCCCAGAGCTCTATACGACGCTGGAACCATACTTCATCAATGAATGCATCGAGGTCAGCTGCTGCACACACATAATCAGGGTTGCGATAATTCTGTACAAAAGCGTCGAGTACCTGCTTTCCTGCATCGACACCTGCACTGCGGCCTGCTGCTTCAGCCCAAATGAGGTACATCTCCTCTGCACGCATCAAGGGCCAGTCTTGTGAGTTCTCTGTATTGAAAAGGATGTTGTCCTGGGGACCGAACTTCACGTTGGTGTAAGGAGCAAATGTGGCAGCATTGGCAATGGGCATAGAATAACCTGCGCCAAAAGCGTTCTCCAAGTTTACAGAATAGTAAACAGAGTCTACCCACCAACCCTTACGAACGTCAGTCTCAGGAATGCGCTCCCAAAGAGTAGAGTTGATGCGCTTGTGCACGACATTCATACCAATAGCAGTGGTATAACCGTTACCAGTCATTGAACAGAGGTGTGAAGGCCAGTTGATAATACCAGTCTGCACAACATCGTTGTTTACAGTGATGATTGAACCCCAAATCCATGAGTGGGCATCGTTGTTGAATGAAGGTACCGAAACCTCTGCAATAGAATAAGGAGTTGCACCAGAGAGTGTCAATGCACTCTGAGCATCAGTGGCAGCTTCTGCGTATTTGCCCATCAACATGTTGGCACGAGCACGGAGACCATAGGCTACAGCTGCAGTAATCTGAGCCTTATCAACACGCTCAACGGGATTTTCTTCCAAATACAGAATTGCAGTATTGAGGTCGCTCATAATCTGAGCATAAACTTCCTCAACAGTAGCCAAAGGATTGTTCATTCCCTCTTCTGCGGTCATATCCTCAGGTAGGATTGTTACAGCCAGCTCCTGCTCGTGGCCGAGATAGGTGAACTGATAGGTCTGTACCAACTGCAGATAGTCGAATGCACGTGAAGCCAATGCCTGACCAATGTAGTTGGCAGCCTCTCCTGTGGGTTCCTCATCGCTTTGGAGTGAGTTGAGGATGCTATTGGCCGATTTGATGTGCTGATAGTACAAGGTCCAGATGAACTGGTTGAATGCAGCGGTCTTGGTGCGATCAGCAAATACTAACTGACTAGCAAACCAGTTATAACCATGATTCTCTGATACCATATCCTGGCCTGCTTGGTCATAAGCAATACAGAATGCAGGGAAACCAAAATCGTAGTGGTTTGTAGAGATGGTACCATATTGGATAAGATTATCCTTCAATGCATTTAAGTCGCTCGATACCTTCTCGGGGTTATCCAATACAACTGTCGTTTTTTGCTCTACAGTCACTACACCTCCCTGTAGTGCCTCCTCTTCCTGACATGCAGTGAAAGCTGCAGCAGAAATGGCCAACAAGGTGAAATATTTATTGAATTTCATATCTATTCTATTATTATTAAGTTATTAGAATGTCATGCTTACGCCAGCAGAGATGGCACGCATGGGTGAATAGTACTCGTTAGATGCAGCTGTGAAGCTCTGACGAGGATCTAAGCCCTTACGAGCAGAGAATACAGCAACATTGTCAGCGGCACAATATACACGGAAGTTCTGGATGCCCATCTTCATTGTCAAAGCCTTGGGTAAGGTGTAGCCAAATGTGATGTTGTTGATGCTCAAGTAGTTTGAGCTGGTCAAGAATCGTGTTGATAAGTAGTTGGCATAGCCATCACCATTGTAGTTTACCTTAGGAACGTCGGTTACTTTGTTCTCGGGAGTCCATGCATTGGCAATGTCCTTGTGCCAGTTGTAACCAAGGTCATCGCTAGTACCCTCATGCATCAAAGCTGCATAAGTGTTATCGTAGATGCGTCCACCAAGCTGATAAGCGAATGACATACCAAAGTCAAATCCGTAAGCGTTAAAGCTTGTACCGAAACCTCCATAGAACTTGGGCAGAATATCGCCTGTTGCATAGCGTGTAGCGTTAGGTGCATTGGTTGTGGTTTCTTTGATCATTACGGGATCGCCATTGGCATCCAATACAGGAGTTCCATCTTCGGCTACTTGAGGCACGTCTACATAGTAGAGAGCATCACCAGTCTCTTCATCTACACCAGCAAATTCACGCAAATAGAACTGATAAGAAGACTCTCCCTCACGATAGATGTAGTTTCCGCTAATCAACTCACCATTAAGGTCGGGATGGAGTTCGATAATCTTGTTCTTTACAGAAGTGATGTTGAAGTTGGCTGCCCAGTTGACATGCTTTGTACGAACGATATCACCCTGCAAATCCAACTCGAAACCGCTGTTTGACATTGAACCCACGTTCATGGGAATGTAGGTGTAGCCCAATGAAGGAGCAACGGGACGCTCGTAGAGCATATCTACGGTCTTACGTGTGAAGTACTCTACAGTACCGCGCAGACGACGCTTGAAGAACTCGAAGTCGAAACCGGTATTGAAGTTGTGTGAGCTCTCCCAAGTGAGATCCTTGTTACCCTTGAATGACATAGAGAGAGCGAAATCACCATTAGAGTCAGCTACGCTGTAGTGGTCAGAGTAGTAGTTGTAGTTGTGGAGATTTGAGTAGTTGAGGTTATCGTTACCCTGTACACCATACGAAGCCTTGAACTTCAAGAGGTCGATGTTCTTTGCGCCGATGAGGAAGTTCTCCTTGTTGAGCAACCAACCGCCACCTACTGACCAGAAGTTACCCCAGCGGTTGTCGGGATGGAAACGTGAAGAGCCGTCGCGACGGAAGCTACCGCTTACGAAATACTTGTCGGCATAGTCATACTGCAAACGAGCCAAGAAACCTTCGGTCTTGTAAACACCGGTATATGATGAGGCTTGAGGCTGGCTGATAGCGTTGTCAATTTCAGGAACATTGGGGTTGAAGAGATTCTCCTTAGAACCAGTCAAGGTCTGATAAGAACGACGATAGTTCTCGTAACCTGCCAAAGCGTCGATGCTATGGTTGCCATACTCCTTGTTGTAGGTAAGCAAGTACTGCTGGTTGGTGCTGAACAGACGTGAAGCGCCTACATAGATGATACCACCCACTTCAGAATACTGACCATAGTATGTGTTGTAGAGGTTTCTTGAGCGTGTGTTGTCTATGTCAACACCCCAGTTTGCTGAAGCCTTCAATCCTTTGAAGATATCCCAATTGAGGAAAGCACGTCCGCTGAGTACATCATATATAGCCTCGTTCTTGTCGAGTGCAATCATTGAAGCAGGGTTAGAGTTACCCATGAACGGACGGCCAAGACCGGGATACTCACCTGCACCGAAGTCATACATGGTGAAACCGTGGCTGTCGGTCATGATATTACCATCAGCATCGCGTACATAGAGCGGATAGATGGGAGCGATACGGTTTGATACGTAGAACAAGTTTCCTGATGAAGAACCAGACTGGTCACGAGGAGACAACGATACAGAGTTGCTATATGAGAAGCTACTGCCCACTTTAATGCTCTTGTTTACTTGATAGTCAGCATTCATACGTGCAGTGAAACGCTGGAACCCAGAGTTTGGGATAATACCGGTATCTTCCAGATAACCTGCAGACATATAGTAGGTTGACTGAGGGCTAGCACCGCTGATGCGAACGTTGTACTCTTGACGGAGGTTGTCGTTCATAAACAACTCATTGTACCAGTTGTCGGGTTGCAAGAAGTAAGTATTTCCGTCTTTACCTACATATTGATTACCTACGGTAGCGTTGGGGTTGATTTTACCTTCAGCAGTAAACAATTCCTCACCTACGGGAACATTATATATAGGATAACCCAAGAGGTTCTCTACGTATGCGCCAACTGTACTAGAAGGAGCTGCACCACCCAAAGCGTTGTTGATTGCTTGATAGTAGGTCTCATAATAGGTGTTGGGCGAAGTCATAACGTCGTAGTTGGGGATGGCACGACGGTTGTTACCCCACTTTGCATCTACGTCAATCTTGGCCTTAGCACCCTGCTGACCCTTCTTGGTGGTAATCAAGATTACACCGTTGGCACCACGAGCACCATAGAGGGCGTTTGATGCAGCATCCTTGAGTACGGTCATAGATTCGATATCCTGAGGGTTGATGGTCTCAATGCCACCCTCGAAAGGAACACCGTCAACAACGTACAAAGGAGCGTTGCTGGCAGACATAGAACCGATACCACGAATGCGGATGCTGGCAGTTGCACCAGGCTCACCATTAGAGCTGGTAACCTGTACACCAGCTACCTGACCGCTCAATGCGTTAGATACGTTTGCAACCTGACGCTCTGCAATCTTGTCAGCCTTAACGGTTGCAGCCGAACCCGTAAACTGAGATTTCTTGGCTGTACCGAATGCTACAACCATCACTTCATCCAAATGTTCTGTTTCACTCTCCAGAACAACTTTTACATTAGGCTTGATAGCCACCTCAGTAGTAACCATACCAACGTACGACACAACTAAAGTCTTCGCAGTACTTTGCGCGGAGAAATAAACGTCTCATCCGATATCCAAATTTCTATGGATTCTTACACTCAAACAACCCAATAAGGCACAAATGCATTAAAATTTTAGCCGTTTATACATATAAATGTGTTTTAGCTTTTCTATCTGCCGCCATCCGCCACGATGGGTAACCTACTGTTTATGTGATTGGTACTGGCTGACACTTCGTGCGATTTTCAGTGTCAGCCATAATCCGCAAGAAAAGATGCTGAGAATAGCTTTATAGCAAGGCTTTTCTCACCTCCTTTTACTTGTCAGTCGCTGTTTATTACAAGTAATTCTATTTACTGCTGCCCAACAGTAAGGTTGCTGTTGCTCAAAGGCAACCTTGCTGTTGGGCAAGGGTAAGGTTGCCGTTGCCCAGCAGTAAATAAAAACAAACGTTCGTTTCAGGGAGTACGCATTACGAAATCATGTCAAACGATGTCTTATCACCATCTAATGACTGCAAATAGGCCGATATGGACATTCGTACGAGGTGTCCGCCATTACAACATTCATATCCAGTTGTTTGTCATTTATTGGCGGACACTGGCAGATAAATAAGCATCTTTATAATAGTAAATATATACGCGTGCACGCGCACGTGAAGGAAACTTCAATTCTCAATTGTCAATTAAACTTGTGTTACCCTTGTGCTACCGCTTTCGGCATTTCTTTAATTCCTTGACGATGGTTTGGTTGATGACCTCACAATAGTTCATCGTGGTGCGCACATTTTTGTGTCCAAGCAGTTTCTGCACCGTGGTCACGCTCACACCCTGTGCAAGTAGCAGTGTGGCGTTGGTGTGTCGTGCCGAGTGAAACGAGAACCGTTTCCTGATCCCTGCATGGCGGGCTATTGCAAGCAACCGCTTGTCTACGGTAGAGTTTGCAGGCAAGTGAAACAGCGTACTCATGTCATCCCTATATATATTTAAAAGGTGTAATGCCTTGCCTCCGAAGAGCAGGTCGATGGGCAAGCGCACTTCGGCTCCCGTTTTCTGCGTGGTGAGGTGCACCCACGTGTGCTCCGTGGTACACTGTATGTTGGCTGTCGTGAGCTGCACGAAATCGGAGTAACGCAACCCCGTGTAGCAGCAGAAGAGGAAGGCATCGCGCACCTGTTGCAATGGCTGGGGCAGCGGAGCATGCTCCAGTTTCTCCACCTCTAAGGGTGTGAGGTGGGTGTGCCGGAAAGGCTTGTGCCCTATGCGTCGCCGATGGAAGGGGTTATCCTCTTCGCGCATCAGCCCCTGCACGATGGCCGCATTCACATAGATGCGCAAGTGGGCGAGATGCTTGCCCACCGTGTTGGTGTGATACCCACGTGATACCA
>JAZRMG010000122.1:0-5054 GCA_045647345.1 Bacteroidaceae bacterium
CCGTTTACGATGTAGATGCCCTTCTCAGCTTTCTCTACGCGGCGGCCACGAAGGTCGTAGATGAGTTCTGGATTCTGAATGTTGAGCTCTGAATTCTTGATGCCCATCTCCTCATCGGTGAGGCTTACGATGGTACCGAAACTCTTCCAAGGAGCCGTAGTCTTGTAGGTCTCCAATGCGCTGGCGGGTACATGCAATGTGGCATACTCGATATATGAACCCTCGAAGGCATCGGTCTCCGTTGAAGGCACCTTCTCGGCATGGCAGTAGACATCGAGCAGCTCTGAGCAGTTGGCAAAGGCCTCTGAGTAGATATACTTTAGGTTCTTAGGCAGCACGATGGCGGTGAGGCTGGTGCAAGCCTCAAAAGTAGTCCATTCAATACTCATCACCCTCTCGGGGATGTTGATGGCGGTGAGGCTGATACAGCCACGAAAAGCCCGGTCCCCAATGCTCGTCACTCCTTTGGGGATGTTGATGGCGGTGAGGTTGCTGCAATTAATGAACGCCCAGTCTCCAATGCTCGTCACGCCCTCGGGGAGGGTGATGGTGATGAGGCTACTGCAACCACCAAAAGCACAGTCTCCAATGCTCGTCACGCTCTCGGGGATGGTGATAGCGGTGAGGCTGATGCAATTACTGAAGGTAGAGCTTCCAATGCTCGTCACGCCCTCGGGAATGGCGATGGCGGTGAGGCTACTGCAAGCAAAGAAAGCATCGTCTCCAATGCTCGTCACGCCCTCGGGGATGGTGATGGAGGTGAGACTGCTGCAACCAGAGAAAGCAACGTCTCCAATGCTCGCCACGCCCTCGGGGATGGTGATGGCGGTGAGGCTGCTGCAATCCGAGAAAGCATAGTCTCCAATGCTCGTCACGCTATAGCTCACGCCCTCGTAGGTCACCGTGGCGGGGAGGGTGATGGAGCCGGAGCCGGAGTACTCATCGTCGTATGAATAGTAATAGTCACCTTTGAATGTCACCTCAGCCTGCTTGGCCTTTGAGATAAGGTTATACCAAATGCCATCGATCTCCACTTTGGTTTGCGCACTGGCCAGCATGGGCAGCAGGGCGGCGAAGAGGAATAGTAGATGCTTCTTCATGTTTTGTTGAATGTTGAATGATTTATGATGCAAAGGTAATGAAAGAGAATGGGATAGCCAACGATGGGTGTCTAAATTGTGAAAAAGGGCGAAAAGATGTTCACAACATACCGCGGAATTTGAATTTTCGGGGTGCTGCTGAGCGTCAATTTGTTGCGCGGGAGGCACGAAATGTTATCCACAATCGGGCAATGAACAACGGAAGATATTGCTGCTTATCGAAAAATTCAACAAAATACTATGCTGAAAATCATAATATTATGCCAAGTCGTACTTGGTACGCGTACTAAGTACGTACCAAGTAGCCCTGCGAATATCGCTATGCTCCCGTAATCTTTGAATAACGAAAACCTTCAGTGGTTAGCGTCATCGTTAAAAAACGGTTGCGGGAGTTTTTCGTTTGGCGGCGTGTGGGGCTCATGTCGAGGACGAAGACAAAACCAGTACCCTGATTCAGGGGAGTGGTTCGAACTACAAGAGTAAAACCACCTTCATCAACGAGAGCGGCCTCTATGCCCTCATTATGGGTTCGAAGCTGAAATGCCTTATGGCACCAGCTTCCGCTCCAACTCCTCAAGCGATACGCCCTTGGTCTCGGGACAACGGCGCAGGAAGTAGGCAAACCCTGCAGCGCAAATCACCGCATACGTCCAGAACGACCCGCTGCTGCCCAGGGCGGCATTCATCGGGGGGAACGAGAAGGTGAGCGTGCAGCATCCCGCCCAGAGGGCAAAGGTGCAGGTGGCCATCGCCACGCCGCGAACGCGGTTGGGGAAGATCTCGGCCAGCAACACCCAGGTGACGGGACCCAAAGTCATGGCATAGGCCGAGATGGCGGCTACCACGAGCACCACCATGAACAACCCTGTCACATGGAAATAGTAGCATGTGCCCAGGATGAGGTAGATGACGGCCAGACTGCCTGCACCCATGAGCATCAGCGTGCGGCGGCCCCAGCGGTCGATGGTGAACAGGGCCACGATGGTGAACGCCACATTGGCAATGCCCGTCACTACGATGTTGAACAGCACGTCGCTCACGCTATATCCGGCGGCCGAGAATATCTCCTGTGCATAGTTGAAAATCACATTCGTGCCACACCACTGCTGGAACACCGCGATGATGATACCCAACGTGAGCACCGGGGCGTATTTGCGGCTGAAGAGCGTGCGCAGTCCTGCCGCCTCGGATGCTGCCTCCTGGGAGGCCGACTGGCTCACCACCTGCAGCTCCTGCTCGGCATAGGACGTGCCGCCCACGCGGGTGAGTATGTACTTGGCCTCTTCGTTGCGCCCCTGCATGATGAGCCAGCGCGGGCTCTCGGGGATGAAGAAGGCCAACAGCAGAAACAGACCCGCAGGTACCGCTTCGGCCCAGAACATCCATCGCCAGCCCATCTGCCCGTTCCACGACGTCAGGATATCGGCCTCGGTGAAGCCCGCAGGCACTGCCTCGGCAATGAGCCAGTTGGCAATCTGTGCTCCCAAGATGCCCAGTACGATGGTCATCTGATTGAGCGACACCAGCTTGCCGCGTATTGTCGTGGGTGACACCTCGGCGATATACATGGGCGACAGCGCCGAGGCTATACCTATGCCTATACCGCCTACGAAGCGGGCGATGTTGAAGAGGGTGAAGTCATCGAATGCTCCCGTAGCAATGGCCGATAGGGTGAACAGCACGGCGGCAATGATGAGCAGCGGTTTGCGCCCATGCTTGTCGGCCAGCGCACCGGCCACCATGGCGCCGATGAGGCATCCCACAAGTGCGGTCGTCATGGCTATGCCCTGCATCAAGGGCGAATGAGAGATGCCGAAGAATGGTTCGTAGAATGGCTTGGCACCGCCAATCACTACCCAGTCGTAGCCAAAGAGCAAGCCTCCCATGGCTGAGACGAGGCAGATGGAGTAGACAAACATGTTGTTGTACGTACTCTTTCTTGATAGTTCTTTCTTCATGGTATATCTTTTATTTTTTGAAGTTGTGATGCTGCAAATTTAAGCCTAATCTTCTTGTTAGCCAAATATACAGTGCGGAAAACTTGTTTTCTTGCATGCTTATTTGTATCTTTGCGATAAACGCGAAGATACACGGCACTCGCAGTGAAAAATATCGAAGCAAGCTTCATGTCTCTCGCTCGTTTATTGGTATCTTTGCAATGATTGTTGCCACTGTCGGCAACAGATAGGTCTGCCAGTCTTTGCAACAAATGATATATATGTATAAATAACTTTACGACAATGAAAAAGATGATTCGAATGTCTGCTCTTGCAGCAGTTGTGATGTGTGGTATCACATCTTGTATCAATGTGGCTCCCGGAGCCGGTGAGGAGGCAGTGCTAATCCACAAACCCTACATCTTCGGTCATGGTGGTGTCGATGACAAACCCGTAGAAACGGGCCGTCAGTATGAATGGTTCTCGACGGATTATGTCATCGTATCTATGCTGCCACAGAAGTTCGACGAGAAGTTAGACGATGCAGCATCCAACGACAACACCTTGCTCGACTTCAATACCCAGATACAACTGCAGGTCGACGACGACAAGTCGCCCGTGCTCATCAAGAACTATGGCAGCAATTGGTATGTCAATGTCATCCAGGAAGTCTACCGCAACACCGTGCGTAACTACATCTCCAAGTTCGGTCCCTTTGACCTGATGAGCAACCGCGAAGTGCTCGACTCCATTAACTACGCCGTGAAGGACGATATGGAACGCTACATCGACGACCTCTCAGCCAAGAGCGGTGAGCTGCCCATCACCGTTGTCAATGTAGTAGTAGGACGAGCCATCCCCAACGAGAAGCAGAAAGCCGAGATGGACAACACCGCTGCTGCTACCCAGGCCAAGCGCACCGAGGAGAGCCGTCTCGAGATGCTCAAGGCTAAGGAGGCTGCCGAGCGTCAACGCGCCATTGCCGACAAGGCTTATCAGGAAGAGATGGGGCTGAGCGCCGACCAGTTTATCCAACTCAAGGCATGGGAGGTGATAGAGAAGAAAGATGGTGCCAACATCGATGTGCTCGTAGGGGCCAATGGCGCATCGAATATGTGGAATGTACGTCGATAAGTAAAGTCTCAAAAGAGACAGCAAGGAGGGTGTGTCTGCATTGACATACCCTCCTTATTGTTCGGTGAAAGCATACGCTATACTATATATAATATATTGGCCAGCCTCTATATAATAAATGAGGCTCCCAAACGCTGAAGAGTGTAAACTAAGAGAAATTGTCATTTTCATGTTTTGCAACATGGAAATGCCATTTTTATGGAATCGTGTAAATATGCTGATATTTTCTTGTCATTGAAAACCAGTGTATTAGTAAAATTGTTAAATTTTTCTTGAAAAAAAGTCCCAAGAATGTTTGGCCAGTTTAGAGAAAGTATCTACCTTTGCATCCGCAATCGAGAGGGACACCCCTTGAGACTGAAACAAGAAAGAGTTCTTTGAAAATATTTTCCATACAGACAAGTAGTACAAGAAGCAATGTTGTGATGTCGTCACGACATTGGGTAATTGAACGAACCGTCAAAATTTATTTCCTTTTAAGTAGATAAGGATACATCACGAGCAGAGTCAAAAGATACCTTCGGGTATATAAAAATATTTTACAATGAAGAGTTTGATCCTGGCTCAGGATGAACGCTAGCTACAGGCTTAACACATGCAAGTCGAGGGGTAGCACGGAGGAAGCTTGCTTCCTTGGGTGACGACCGGCGCACGGGTGAGTAACGCGTATCCGACCTACCCATAACACGGGCACAGCCGCTCGAAAGAGTGATTGATTCCCGATATGTCATTAGAGTAGATTTAATGATGAAAGATTTATCGGTTATGGATGGGGATGCGTAAGATTAGGTAGTAGGCGGGGTAACGGCCCACCTAGCCGACGATCTTTAGGGGTTCTGAGAGGAAGGTCCCCCACACTGGTACTGAGACACGGACCAGACTC
>JAZRMG010000123.1:0-46637 GCA_045647345.1 Bacteroidaceae bacterium
AGTCTCAAAAAGCATGATAGGAATTATTCTATCATTGTCGCAAAGGTAGCTTATAGCATTACTCTAACCGAACAAAAAGCGTGACATTTGTGTGACGTGGGCGTGACATTTGCGTGACACGGCTGTATTATCTATCTAAAACCTGCCAAGGGGTGTTGGCAGGTTTTGCATTCGTTTCCAAGAACATGCCAAAGGGGTTGGCAGGTTTTCCTCTAGCGCCGTCGTAATGCTCACATTATGAAAGGATAAGGGTCTACACAATTACATTTTTGCCACCTGGCATGTTTTTCTATGTTCTTCTTTATCGGTTATGTGATAAAATCAGTACCAAGAGACTGAGTACGACAAACCATTCATTTTCAGAATACTAACCATACAAATATTTTTCTCTTCGCGAAGAGAATATATTATCCTTGCGAAGATAGTGCATTACCTTCGCGAGGATAGTACACTACCTTCGCGAAGGTAGTGATGAGCATAACTATAGAATAGGGACCAATGCTTTGTAAATCATCACCGAAGGCACTATACAACAGCAAATAGATGGCTACAAAAAACTGCCACCCGGCAAAAATGTAATTGCATAGGGTGGCAGTAGGGGTTACAATAATCCTATTTAAGGATAATTTGTAGATAATTGCTTTTCCCTTTGGCCAGCGACCTAAAGGTTCACGGAAATTTATGTTGAAAAAGGAAGGAAACACAAAGGCTTTGTATACACCTACCCCTTTTCACCGAATATCACCTGATAGAGGTCGGTGGGCAGTTTTTTGCGGATACGCTCTTTGCGCTTGCGGATAGTGGTGGGAGTGGTGTGGCCAATGTAGGCAATGACATTGTTGCTGCACCTTGTCAGGCCAAAAATGAAATTCGTTTGCACGGAATGAGGAGGACTTTTATCTTATTGCTTTCAATATATTCTCTCTTTGAACTGGAGATGTGCCCACCTCTATGAGGATGATTCTGCCTTCCTCATCCAGTACCACAGTGAAAGGATAGCTGCTTACGCCCACTTGTCCTATGAGTTTCTCATCGTTGACCAACTGATGAAAACGGAACTTGTTGTTCTTGACAACCTGTTTGATTTTCTCGGCACTTTCGAATGTCACAGCCAGGAACGTCACATCACGGTGTTTTCTTACCCAACGGCCCAGCTCTGGCATTTCCTTTATGCAAGGGCCGCACCCAGTATACCAAAAGTTGATGACCGCCTTCCTGCCCATCAAGTCCTTGTTGCTCCATTCATGGCCATTTATGTCGCGAAGGGTAAAGTGTGAAAACATATCTCCTACTCTGACATTCATCGTTGGAGCCAAGATGGTAGTATGAAACCTACGGGCATTGGCAGCCCTTTTCAATATATCTTCCCCATTCTTTATCTTTCTTGTCGGGATAGCATATTTCTTTGCGGCTTCTGACAATTGCGGGTAATCAAGTATGGCGATTTTGCCCCAAACGGAATCTTCTAACATCGCTATTTCTACAACGGTTCCAGGGGGTACCTGCTCAGGCTTCTCGTAGAAAAACATGCCATTGGTAATCTTTAATGTTTTGTGTCGAGTTGAACAGGATGAACACAGCAACAATAAAATGAATATGGGTAAATATCTTTTCATGTCGTTAACCATTAGGGTGGAATTTGGGACTCTAAAAGAAATAAGCCACGTTAAGATATAGAGAAGATGTTTGTGGATTGATGATTGTGCTCCAAGCATCCTTGGTGGGTTTCAGCAATTCATAGCTGTAGCCCAGCGACCATTGCCACTGATTGATATTCAAACCGATATTAACCCTCGCACCACAACAGGCTCGGCGGTACCATCCATCTTGAAATACGTTCTTGCTTTCATTGCTCGGGACATCTTCGTCAACATCCAGACGGCTATGTCCCCAAAGACCCAATGCGAGGTATGGACCTAATTCGCAGAACAGCCCTGACGTGCCCGTCAGTGCATATTTATAGCCTACAAATAGAGGTATCTCTAAGTAATATACATCACACTCCCACGTAGATGCTTGGGAATTGTTGTCCGCATACACAGGGATATTCCAACCCCTATTGCTGATGGACAGGGCTGAACTTAGGTAGAGGCTTTTGGGAAATATACATTCTCCTTTTACCCCTATCTCGCCTCCTACGAAACGGCCAAATAACTCACCTTCCACAAGATGGTCACCACTATGAGGGTGTGAGGTAGAGATACCTGCTGTCATTGCTTTCCGAAACGATGGCTGCGCATTGATACTATTGTGTATACAAAGCATCGCCACGGAAAGGGCGAGAAGTAGTTTGGTTGGTTTCATTGTATTGGTTATTGTATGTTGTTACACGATTTTATTTATGGCTAATTTATGGGCAATTCACGAGAATTCGTGTCTAAGAAAATAAAGGCATGAATTGCCATGTAATTGGCCACGAAACGAGTTCGCCGCCCGCAGGGGCCAAAGGCAATTTTAAGGAATTATTGTTTTATTCCCATCCCAATTCTTCAGTACTTCGGCTAATCATCCCTTTAGCATACCCTCTATCTACTTTGCGTACAATATGGTTTTCGTCAAGGTAGAAGAATACAGGTACTCCGCGATTAGTACCGACATAAGCGTTTAGCACAGCATCTTCGCCAAGCAGCATCGGGTAGCTTATCTTGTGATGGGCAGCATAGTCGCGCAGGCTCTGTGCACTTTTTCCCCATGATTCGATAGATACTATGTTATAGCGTTTGCTCAGCTCTACCAGTTCGGGATAGGCCTGTGCGCAAGGACCACAGCCAAGGCCCGTCAGGTTGATAATCGTAGGTTTGTCACGCAAGGAACTTAGCGCCAACGACTTCCCGTTCATATCTTTCAATGTCCACTCGGGAGCGGCCTTGCCTATAAGCTGTTCGTTCTGCCGGGCCTCTTTGTCCATATCCCTCCTGCCGACATAATGTACCTTGTAGCTCCCATGCAGAAGTATGAGGTCTGTTGCAACGATGGGAGAGGTCGTAACCTCCTCACTCCATTCTGCATGATGGCAAGTGACATCCTGCACGTTATGGCTCATCTCCCTCAAATATCTATAAGGCATAGCATCTCCCTTGCGAATCCATAGCGTGTAGTAGGAGTAAGCATCCTCCTCGCTGAGGAAAAAAGGATTCTCTGGCATCTTGTAGGCACGTCCGAAGAACTCCACCTGCCTGTCTTCGTAGATGGAGAGCTTATAGATAAAGTCTTCATCCGTTTCCTCCACGTCAAGGTTGATACTGTCTGTGGTAGTCAGCATATAACGGATGAGACTCTTTACATAGCTGAAGAAGGGGGGATGATACAGGCGGAACGGGAGTGCCTGACTCTTTGCATCCAGGAAGTCCTCTACAACTATCCGCTTCTCGTCGTGATTGAAAGAGGCGAGATTTATACCGTCGTATACACTGAATATCCAGCCATCCTCACCGTAGCGTAGGGCTGATGCTCCGATAGTCGTATCTTGTGGATTATCTTGTTCTACAAACCTGTTGTGTCGGATGCTGCTCCAGTCCTTCTCATAAGGTGCCTTCACCTTCTCCTCTATTTCGTATCCTGCCACCTTGATACGTTCAACCGTCTCTAACGCATGCTTGAGACAATCTTCCGGTTGCTGCTTCCTCGGTGTACATGCCCCCAGCAGCACCGCCACGGCAAGGGCGAGAAGTAGTTTGGTTGGTTTCATTGTGGTTTGATTATTAATCCTTCTTGTAACGACAAGCAAAGGAAAGCAATAAATCCCGTTCGTGCAACTGAACGTTACAAAAAGTGAAACGAGATGCCCAACTTTAACCATTATTATTAGTTGCGGGTGAGAATCAAACCAATGTGTAGAATATCTCGGATAGGACTTGTACACCTACCCCTTCTCACCGAATATCACCTGATAGAGGTCGGTGGGCAGTTTTTTACGGATACGCTCTTTGCGTTTGCGGATAGTAGTGGGAGTGGTGTGGCCGATGTAGGCAATGACATTGTTGCTATAGCCTAAGTAGGTACAGAAGCAACACACCAGTTCCTGATCATTCAGCTCAAGTCCTTCGTGCAGCGTGCTGCAGGCCTCTTTGAAAGAGTCGAAGAGCGTGCTCTCCACATCACGAGTAGCTTTACGAGTTTGTCCAAAAGTATTGAAGGCCCAGCATCTTCTCAGCCATCTCGAAGCCATGGCGATAGAGAGCATTCATCTTGTCCATATCGGTTTCGATGCGGGCCACCTCTACGGGATGGTCGGGACGGATGACAGTGATGCGCCCTTCGCGTTCGAGCTGCTCTACCCGCTCGAGCTGGGCATTGTAGCGCTTGCCTCGGGTGCGCAGTGCCTCGCGCAACTTGGGATAGCGGCTATATATAAAAGGTGGCAGGTGAGGGGACTTCTCCTCCTTGCGGTAGCCGAGATGCCGGGTGAGCACTACGATGGCGTGCTCATAGCCGTGGTCGAAGGCACGATCTATGGGGATAGAGTCGGCAATGCCGCCATCGAGCATGGCGCGTCCGTCTACCTGAGCGATGGGGCAGGCAAAGGGCAAGGCCGAGGAGGCACGCACGATGTCGATGATGCGCTCTGGACTCTCCTTTTCCTCGAAGTACACGGCTTCGCCCGTGAGGCAATCGGTGGCCACGCTCTCCACACGCATGGGGTTGGCACGATAGGCAGCGTAGTCGTAGGGCCACAGCGTCTCGGGCAGCTCGCGGTAGAGGAGATCCATATCCAGGATGCTATGGTGGCGCAAGAGATTGCGCACGCCGAGGTAGTGACGCTCGGCTTGCAGGTCGGCAAAGGTGTACTTGGCACGGCCACGCTGATGCGAAGCGAACGATAGGGCGTTGCTCGAGCCTGCCGACACACCTACAAGGTAGGGGAAGGTGATGTGGTGGTCGATCATCCAGTCGAGCACGCCGCTGGTGAATACACCGCGCATGCCGCCCCCTTCGAGCACAAGAGCCGTATGTATGAACCTGTCTTTCATACTATGCGTTACATTTATTTCTTCAATTCTGCTAATAATTGGCAAATATATAAAAATCATTTTGTAATTTCGCTCCACCAAGTCAATGTTATAGAGCCAATTTAGAATAATTTAAGATTATCCCTATGTCTACCATAATCTATCCATCGCCCATATTTGGCCCCATCAAGAGCCGACGACTGGGCATATCATTAGGTATCAACTTATTGCCTGGAGACGGTAAAGTATGCACCTTTGATTGTATCTACTGCGAGTGTGGATTCAATGCCGAACGTCGCCCCAAAGAGAAAATGCCCACACGCCATGAGGTAGCCCATGCACTGGAACAGAAACTTACACAGATGTTGGCTGAAAACATAGCCCCTGATGTGCTGACCTTTGCGGGAAATGGTGAACCTACGGCACATCCTGACTTTGCCGGAATTATAGATGATACTCTCTCTCTGCGCGACCGCTATTTTCCCAACGCTAAGGTAAGTGTACTGACCAATGCCACACGCATAGACCGAACAGAGGTACATGAGGCTCTAAAGAAAGTCGACAACAATATCGTCAAACTCGATACGGTGGACGTGAACTACATCACTCGTGTTGACCGCCCTATGGGGCGATACGACTTGGGCAAGCTGATGACCTGTATGCGTAACTTCAAGGGACATTGTGCGATACAAACCATGTTCATGAAAGGAACCGATGCCAAAGGTATTTCTGTAGATAATACAACAGACGAGTATGTGGAACCATGGATCAATGCTGTAGCAGACATAGCACCCCGTGAGGTAATGATTTATACCATCGATCGTGAAACCCCTCTACACAATCTTCAGAAGGCTACACCCAAAGAGCTCGACAGCATCGTGACCCGACTGCAGGCACGAGGCATCAAGGCTTCGGCATCGTACTGATGCAATACCCACTTTTTAAGCCCGCAAAAAAAGAGAAAAGAGAAAACGGAAGGATTTGCACGTTTTTATGCCCATTTTATATTTTTCAGTGCATTTTTATCAGAAATCCGAAAGAAATATTTGGATGTACCAAGAAAGTTTCTTTTCTTTGCAGTGCTTTAAGTTATTTTATTCACTATAAAACGTAATTATTATGTCAGAAATTGAAGCAAGAGTAAAGGCTATTATCGTAGATAAGCTCGGTGTAGACGAGTCAGAAGTAACTCCCACTGCAAGCTTTACTAACGACCTTGGTGCTGATTCTTTGGATACAGTAGAATTGATCATGGAGTTGGAAAAGGAATTCGGTATGTCAATTCCCGATGATCAAGCTGAGAAGATCTCTACCGTACAGGACGCTGTAGACTACATCTCTAACAACGTGAAGTAATCAGAGTACAGTGATAGTACTATAAAAGTCGTATTAATTGGGGTTTCCGATTATACGACTTTTTTTGTTTTTATTCTCCACCTAACACCATTATATCGTGCATCTAAGCCGACTGACCGATTACATACACTACCTCTTCTGCCCTGACAAGCCCTTCTTGCGTCAACTGCATCATATTCTGGGGTTCTATCCTCGCAAGGTGTCCGTTTACCGCGAAGCATTAATGCATCGCTCGGTCAACCATTACCATCCTCATGACAAGAAGAAAGACAATGAACGTCTCGAATATCTAGGCGATGCAGTCATTGAGACCGTAGTAAGCGACATTCTCTATCATCACTTCCCTAGTAAGAAGGAGGGATTCCTCACTTCAATGCGCAGCAAGATAGTGCAACGCAGCAGCCTCAATCGTATAGCCAAAGAGATTGGCTTGGTCGAACTGATACAATCGAATCACATTAATCGCACTCACAACAGCTTTATTTCAGGTAATGCCTTTGAAGCGCTCGTCGGAGCGATTTACCTTGACCGCGGCTATACCTATTGCTATCGTTTCTTCGAGGAACGCATCATGGGTAAGCATGTAGATATAAACAAAGTGGCCAAGGAGGATGATAACTTTAAAAGTAAACTAATAGAATGGAGCCAGAAGATGCAATACGAAGTGGTATTCGAGTTGGTCGACGAGAATACCATAGGTACCAATAGCCCCACCTTTCGCACTCGCGTTTGCATTGAGGGCATTAAGTTGGGGACTGGCTTCGGATACACCAAGAAGGAGAGCCAGCAGCTTGCAGCTAAAGAAGCCATGCACCACATACGCAAGAAGACCGAACTCTACAAAAAGGCGGCTGAGCAACATGCTGCACGCACGTCTTCTACACCCGAACCCGAAAACCCCACCAATACTGAGTCCGTAGAAAGCCCAATGCCAATGGATCAGGATTAGCCTTTTTTGCCTTACAACTCGACTTCAATGCCTGCAGCATATACACGCTCGGGATCGAAGAAGGTTGCACAACTATTCACCATGTGACGCATATCGGCTTTCACCTTTCCCTTATATACACGACGGCCATTGACGATAAGGGTCACCTTCTTACTAAAATCGACCATTTCATCGGATAAATAGAGAGTAAGGCAACCCTCTGCAGCAGGAGTATAGCGTTTGTAATGCTTGATGGGGATATTCCAGCGAGGTTCACGTTCGGTAGCTTCATAGGCCACACACTCGACCGTAAGATGGATGGTATTCTCCTTAATAGTCATCTCATAACGAGTGCGCTCATTACCGTTTGTGGTATCGCGTTCATGCACGGCAATGTTGTAGAATCCTCGTCGGTAGACACCATCCATGGGATAATCCTCCCACACGAAGTGACGAGGATGTACCACACGGATAAATTGGCTGAGCCATGGCGTAGTAGGCGAATAATCAATGCCATGTCCGCGACCAGGGATAAGTTCTATGTGGTGTCGGTACTCTGAAGGGTAACACTGCTGCAAGCTATCAAACAGCTCGTGGGTACGCTCTGTGAGCAGATTGCGTGCAAACATGAAATCATTAGCTCCTGTGCGCAGCGAGAAACCTATATGTGCGCAGTTCTCGGCTGGAGCATCAGAAGGAATCTCACCACCGGCCATAGGACCCGCTGCAGCCAAATAGTCGGCATAGAACGAGGCTAGACGCTGACTCCCGTAACCACCCTCAGAAATACCGAAAAGATATACCCTACGGGCATCTACCTCACCACTAACGAAAGACTGACGCAAAAGACGTTCCCAAGCAAACTGCTTGGCTCGCTGCCACCAACGATAATAACTCCCCTCATTGGGTATTTGAGGTATAAAATAAAGCGAAGGTGCATCATCGAACCGTGAACACAAAATATATCCAGTGCGCCATTCGTTGGCTTTAGGACCCGATCCGTGTATATATAGGTATAACGGCCAACCTTGAGCAGGCTTGTCACCCTTAGTACCATAGTAATAGGGCATTATAGCATGCGGTTCAAGCATCTCGGGAAGATTCCATTGCGACGTATCAGTACTGAGTGGACGCAACGGAGGAAGCTTATCCTCCTCAAAGGCATGATTGGCTTCGCACCATGCCTGCCACACTTGAGTACGACACTCATCTACATCGCTCCATGATAATATATCGTGCTCTGCATAAGCGGTGGAGCAACCCTGCAAATAGGTTGTAAAATACTCCTTCAAGGCTGATGCAGTTTGCCCATAAACAGAATGGCAGCATATTACAGCTGCCAAACTATATAAAAACCTAGCTTTCATAGGTGATTAACCTTAATACTCCTCCTCGTCAAAGAAAAAATCCTCCTTACTTGGATAGTCGGGCCAAATATCTTCGATACTCTCGTAAATCTCGCCTTCATCTTCCATCTCTTGCAAATTCTCTACCACCTCCATAGGAGCGCCCGAACGGATGGCGTAGTCGAGAAGCTCCTCCTTGGATGCAGGCCATGGTGCATCTTCCAGTTTTGATGCTAATTCTAAAGTCCAATACATATCAAATTCAATTAGTTAAATTCGTTTTTATTACATGAGGCTGCAAAAATATAACTTTTTTCCTCAAATTCAATCATTCTTCCAAGAAATTTCATCTACAGATTCATTTTTATTGAGGAATCGTGCATATATGAAAAAGAAATCAGAAAGTCTATTGACGAAGGCTAATAATACAGGGGCTATGGGCGCCTCTTCGACAAGGGCAATAATGAGTCGCTCAGCACGCCGACACACAGTTCGGCATACGTGGCACTGCGCTGCAGCCATACATCCGCCCGGCAAGATGAATGTATGCAATTGAGGAAGCGACATATCAAGTATGTCAATATATCGTTCCAATTTTTTCACATGAGCCATGGTAATGGCACAGTGCACCTCTTTTTCGCCACTACTCGGCATAGCCAGATGAGTACCCGCATCGAACAGACGTGATTGAATCCATTCAAGACAAGTGGCGTCACCTTCAGGGAAACATGACACCATACTTGACAACAGTCCGATATGTGAACTGAGTTCGTCTATGGTGCCATAAGCTTCGATACGAGAACTACACTTCTTAATGCGGCTACCACCAATAAGAGAGGTAGTACCGGTATCACCTCCCCGAGTATAGATATGACTCTTTTTCATAACAGATACATATATAATAAGTAGTAATAACAAACCATCAACTTCGAAGATTGATCCAATAGGAATCTTTATAACGTGACTTGTCAAAGAACAGCAACCCGATAGGACCAAGGTCATAGCTGATACCTGTCGTATTGCTCTCTCTCAGACCCCTCCACCAGTCTTGCTTCTCTTTGTCTGTATGTATATCCTCAATAATAAACAGGGTATGCTGAGTCACATACGGAAGAGCAGTCTCCACTACCGCTTTATAGTTTGCCGTATGAGCCACGTGAAGCAATTGTATAGAGCCTAACTCATGGAGAAGATGACGGAAACTCTCGACTTCATCGCCTATTACCATCTCCACAAGTGGATGCTCATCCAGCAAGGCCTGCATAGCTGCACGACACTCAGACTTGTTAATCGTAACACATCGCATCAGAGGACAAGCAGCAGACATGGCAAACACAGACAAACTTGTACCAACTTCTACCATAACATCTGGATGTATATAATTGGCCAAACGAAACAACAACCTGTGCACTTCGTCAGAATAACAAGGGAAAAGAGCTTGATATTGCTGATTCATAAGGGTCAATGCGGCATACGCATAATAAGGCGACTTCTCGCGCAATACATGTTGCACGAAATAGAAGTCACTGGGACTCTGTACGCCATAGCCTAGCGAGTTGCGTTTTCTACGTAGCCACCTGTTTGCCATATCGGATATCTTAATAGAAACAAAAATAACAAAAAAACATGAGTATACCCAAATGAAACGAAAAAAGATGTACATTTGTATCTATAATATCATATTCTATATAAACTCTTACTGTTATGATGGATTGGAAAAAACTTATATCGACCAAGCGATTGGGCATGGAGTCATACCATGATACAGGGATCGATGACCGTTCTGCTTTTTTGCGTGATTATGACCGCCTCATCTTCTCTGCCCCCTTTCGCCGCTTACAGAATAAAACACAAGTTTTTCCTCTGCCAGGAAGCATATTCGTACACAACCGCCTCACACATAGTCTTGAAGTGTCGTGTGTAGGCCGTTCACTAGGCAATAGAGTAAGCCGATTATTACTGCAGAACAAACCAGAACTGGAGAACTCATCCATCAGCGAGATCGGTAATATCGTATCGGCTGCATGTTTAGCACATGACCTAGGAAACCCACCATTCGGTCATTCAGGTGAACGGGCTATCTCAGCCTATTTCACTGAAGGAAAGGGCAAAGAGCTGAGAGACATGCTAACAAAAGAAGAGTGGGACGACATTATCCACTTTGAGGGAAACGCCAACGCTTTCCGTCTCCTCACACATCAGTTCAATGGGCGTCGCAAAGGCGGATTTGCCCTTACCTATTCTACCCTAGCCTCCATTGTAAAATACCCCTATTCATCCTACTATGCTGCAGACAAGCCAAAGTTCGGTTTCTTCCAAACAGAAGCAGATACCTTCCGTAATATAGCCGATGAATTGGGACTTATCCGCCTTAACAATGACGGTGAACCACTCCGCTATTGCCGGCATCCATTAGTATTCTTAGTAGAGGCTGCTGACGACATCTGCTATCAGATGATGGATATTGAAGATGCCTACAAACTAAAGATTCTAACTCGCGAAGAGACCCTGTCATTGCTTATTGCCTTCATCAAGGAGCATAAAAGGGCCCATCTGACCGAAGTATTTGACATGGTCACTGACCATAATGAACAAATTGCTTATCTGCGCTCCAAAGTAATAGGCATACTTATCGATGAGTGTGCCGATGCATTCATCCAGCATGAAGCAGAAATTCTCAATGGAACTTTCACCGAATCGCTCATCAAGCATACAAGCGACCATTGTCGCCAGGCCTATACACAATGCTCTAAAGTTGCAAAAGAAAAGATATATCGTTCACGCGATGTCTTGGATATTGAACTTGCGGGTTTTCGCATTATCAACACCCTCATCGAATTGATGATTGATGCAGCTACTCACCCCGAAAATGCCTATTCTCGCCTGCTTATCGATAGAGTAAGCAACCAATACGATATGCATTCACCTACATTATATGGTAAAATCCAGGCTGTATTTGACTACTTGTCAGGTATGACTGACGTGTATGCCCTCGACCTATACCGCAAAATCAACGGAAACAGTCTACCTGCTGTATAATGAGGAGTTACTAAACAAAAGCTAAGGACATATAATAGAAAAAGAAGAGGGAAGCATGCTTCCCTCTTCTTCATAAAAGGATTGATTGTTCCACTAATCAAGCTCTTATTTCTTTTCGATAGCCTTCTGATCCTTCTTGTACATTACGCGGAATGCCAAGGGAGCAGCGAGGAAGAGTGATGAACATGTACCATATACTACACCGAGGATCATAGCGAATGAGAAGCTACGGATGCTGTCGCCACCGAGGAAGAAGATGCAGAGCAATACTACGAGGGTGCTGACAGAGGTATTGATGGTACGTGCCAATGTGGTGTTCAACGAATCGTTGAAGAGCTGGTTCTTGTCACGCTTGGGATAGAGACCAAAGAACTCACGGATACGGTCGAAGATTACCACCTTATCGTTGATAGAGTAACCGATAGCGGTCAAGATAGCACCGATAAAGGTCTGGTCTACGTCCATAGAGAAGGGCAGGATGCCATGGAGCAGTGAGTAGGTACCCATGATGAGCACAACGTCAACAACCAATGCAATAACCGAACCTACGCTATATGCCACGTTACGGAAACGAATGAGGATGTAGATAAAGATAGCAGCCCATGCGAGGATCACTGACCAGATAGCACCGCGAAGGATGTCTGAAGCCATGCTGGGACCTACCTTCTGTGAAGAGATGATAGAGCCACCCTCATGGTTGTCACGGTCGATGAATACTTCATAGGTGAGGTCATTGCTAACGAGATTAGCGCCCTTGAATGCCTCATAAAGGAACATCTCGATTTCAGCATCGATATCCTGAGCATCGTCCTCAATGCGGTAGTTGGTGCTGATACGTACGGTCTGACCGTCGCTGCCGAGAGCGATAACTGATACGGATGCGTTATCGCCAATCTTGTCAGCCAATACCTCGCGAATCTGCTCGGGCTGAACCTTCTGCTCGAACTTAACGGTGAAGTTGCGACCACCAGTAAAGTCGATACTTGAGCTGAGACCACGGATAGCAAGTGAAGCTACGCTAACGAGGATAGCAACACCGAACACTGCAAATGAGGTCTTGGCTGCACCCATGAAGTTAATCTTCGAATTGCGCATGAGGTTTGCAGAGAGCTTGGTGGTGAAGGTGAGACCAGTCCACTTCTCCTTGTTCAAACGCCACTCATATACGAGACGTGTCATGAACACAGCGGTGAAGAATGAGCAAACAATACCGATAATCAATGTAGTAGCGAAGCCACGGATAGGACCTGTACCGAAGTTGAAGAGGATAATACCTGTAATAATAGAGGTGATGTTAGAGTCGAAGATGGCAGAGAATGCGTTCTTGTAACCATCGGTAAGTGCCTGCTTCACAGTCTTACCTGCACGGAGCTCTTCCTTGGTGCGCTCATAGATAAGCACGTTGGCATCCACAGCCATACCAAGTGTCAATACCATACCAGCGATGCCAGAGAGGGTAAGTGCAGCCTGGAATGAAGCGAGAATACCGAGCGTGAAGAAGAAGTTGAGGATAAGTGCACCATTAGCCACCATGCCGGGGATGAAGCCGTACATTGCGCACATGTAAATCATCAATACGATGAAAGCTACAATGAATGAGATGATACCCTGTTGGATTGACTTCTGACCGAGTGAGGGGCCTACGATGTCTTCCTGTACAATCTTGGCAGGAGCGGGCATCTTACCTGACTTCAACACATTAGCCAAGTCCTTGGTATCTTCCTGTGAGAACTGACCAGTAATCTGTGACTGACCGCCAGTAATCTCGTTCTGTACGTTAGGAGCGCTATAGATATAGCCGTCAAGAGCAATAGCGATGGGCTTATTGATATTCTGCTTGGTGAGCTGTGCCCAACGGCGTGCACCGTCAGAGTTCATGGTCATAGATACGCTAGGACGGCCGTTGCTGTCATAGTCGTCAGTAGCTGATACGATAACGTCACCCTCGAGCGGAGCGCGACCATTGCGCTGAGTAGACTTAATAGCATAAAGCTCGAAAACCTTTCCATCTTCATCGATTGCTTTTACACCCCACATGAGCTTGAGGTCTCGGGGAAGCAATGCCTTCACCTCTTCGCGAGCGAGATATTCATCAATCTGCTTCACGTCGCGGTGGTGTGCATAACCCACTACGCAACCTTGATTCTGCATTACCTGAAGTACTGAAAGCAAGGGGTTTTCCTTTTTAGCCTTAGCTGCAGCAGCAACATCAGTTGCGCTAGCTGTATCGTCGTTGGTGAGTGAAGAGAGGTCTACAGACTCCTCATTTGCAGCCTCAGCAGCAGGAGCTTCTTCATTCTCAACCTCAGCAGCAGGGTTCTCTACAGCGATAATATCACGGAGCTTGCTATCAGCAGCAGCGAGGAAAGGAGCGATTTCAGCAGCAGTGTAGGTCTCCCAAAACTCGAGGTTAGCAGAACCCTGAAGGAGTTTTCTCACACGCTCAGGCTCCTTAACACCAGGCAGCTCTACCATGATACGACCCATACTACCCTCGAGCTCCTGGATGTTGGGCTGAGCCACACCGAAACGGTCGATACGTGTACGAAGTACGTTGAATGAGTTGGCAATGGCAGCCTCTACCTCTGCACGAACCACAGCCTCTACCTCTGCATCAGTGCTCTTGGTATTCACCTTGTCTTTGAGCTGCTGAGTAGCGAAAATCTCAGCGAGTGTGCCATCGGGCTTCTGGTTCTTATACTCTTTAATAAATAAGGTAATGAAATCGCTGTTGCTGCTTGCAGCCTGCTTGTTAGCAATGTTTACAGCATTTACGAAAGCCTCATCAGTCTTGTGGTCAGCCAAAGCCTTGATTACATCGGGAACCGAAACCTCAAGGATAACGTTCATACCACCCTTGAGGTCAAGGCCGAGACCAATACCCATCTCGCGCACTTGCTTAAAGGTGTAGATACCAGCATAGACTTTCTTGTTCATAATAGAATCGATATACACCGATTCGCCTCCAGCGTATTGGGCAGCCTTTTTTTCATGATGGTTGCCTACAAACGTGAAGGAAAGGTAAAATGCGCACACTACAGTGAGCAATACCGCAATTGTTTTTACAAATCCTTTGTTTTGCATCTTGTTAGTTATTTTATTTTGTTATTTGTTTTTTCGCTCTGCAAGAGACTGCACGATGACTCTGCGAATCAGGTACAATTTCCAACAAGGGCGCAAATATAGGGATTTTTTTCTTAACAGACGATTTATTAGGCAATTATTTACAAAATAAGCTGCATTTAGAGCCTAAAAAGAGCTTTTTAAATAATAAAAAACCTATTTTGTCTTTTCCAAATAACAAGAAATCGGATAGTGGTCAGATGTCTTTATCGTGCAATCTACGATACAAGCATATGATTTGAAATCTTTAGAATGGAGTATATGATCGATGCGATAATACATTTTATTGCGGTTGTAACTGAACCCAGGCCCATTACCACTATTGATATAAGCATCGTCAAGTACCTCTGTTAGCAACTTGCGAGTATACGAGATGGGCGAGTCATTAAAATCACCACAAACAATGATATAGGGAGATGTTTGTTTGTTGACATCAGCCATTAAAATAGTAGCTTGTGCAGCTCGTTTAGCAGTTGCTTCACGAAGTTTTTTCACTAGTTCCTTGGTAGCTTCTTCATTAATATTGCCTTTCGGATTAGTAAGCAATTGTTCGTAAGAACTTTTATTATCAGCATTCAAGCTGTTCGATTGGAGATGGCAATTATACACTACCAACGTATCATCTTCGTGCAATATACGATATCTGGTACATCCATTGGATGTAGAATTAAAATCAAGTTTATCGACACTCAAAATTGGATATTTTGACAAGCACGCAAGGAAGTGAGCCGACAACTCACTATCGTCAGATACCATATATGATTTATAGGGATATTCCGCAAACAGTTTTTGGGTACTTGCATCACCTTTGACGGCAGCAAAAGGAAATTCCTGCAAACAGATGATATCGGCCCCTGTAGATTCTAAATAGGCAATCATCGGATTTTCCTTATTTGCAGTAGCTTTTTTCAAATTTGAACTGAGAATATTGTATGAAACAACTTTAATGCTTTCCCCTTTGGGTTTTTGTCGAAAGAAGTTTATTGGTGACAAAGCGCGAATCTGCGGAAAACACAGTGCGCATGACAATAGAGAAACCAGCATAAATGGTCTATACAATATAAGCCAAAACAATAGGAAGATTACATTGGCCCCCAACACGAATGGAAACGCCAATCCAGACAATGCCAGCAACGGCATTTCCTCTGCTGGCAACATCGGGCTATAAGCACATCCAATCAACAGCAAAGCTGTTAGCAGGTTGAACGCAAAAACAGGGAGTAAAAGTAACTTAAGATACCATTTCATCGGTTACTTGCATCAAACAGTTTACGTTTCTCCTCTTCGGTAAGGCTTCCATATCCCGACTTCTTTAATTTCTCCAATATAGCATCCACTTCATCGGACTGCGCCTTCCTTTTGGCATTGTAATCATAATCAGCTTTCCTTTCATTTGAAGTGTATACCTTCATCTTGGGGGATCTGCGTGGTTTGTATTGCTTACAGAAAAGACCTTCGATAAAATCGATGCATACATTTATCCAATGTGTAATGTCGTACCCATTTCCTATGCCTCGAACAAACCACCATCCCGCCAATGCACCACCGAGATGAGCAATGTGTCCACCAGCATTGTTGCTCCCCACATATAACATATCGAAAAGGACAATAAAAATAGCCAAATATTTCAGTTTCACTTGTCCAATGAACATCAGATTAATACGATAGTTCGGCTCACACACAGCCGTAGCAACAGCTATAGCAAGCACAGAAGCAGATGCTCCTACTAATGTGGCACTATACAAATGTTCGCTGAATACGGGAAATATATTGTACGCTATGACATAGAGAAATCCACCCATAAGACCTCCCATCAGATAGAGGCCTCTCAAATGTTTTGCTGAGAAGAAATAAAGAAAGAGCTGTCCGAACCAATAGAGCCAAAGCATATTGCCCAACAAATGCCAAATGCCAGCATGCATAAACATGTAGGTAAATGGTGTCCATGGACGGCGTAGAATCTGCAAAAGGTCAGCAGGAAGATAGAGGTACTGAAGCAGATTGTTTATGCTAATATTGAACAAACCCAATACAACCATGAGCAGTACACCCAATATGTAGACCGCAACATTGATGTAGATAAGTCGAACCACAATATTGCCTTGCTTGAATGTCCTCTTTAAGTCATTAAAAATATCTGCCATGGAATGTCCCTTTCTTTTTCCAATACATAATGAGGAAGAAGCCAAATATCATACCTCCAAGGTGTGCAAAGTGAGCAATACCATCATTACCGGTCAACCCCAAATAAAGCTCAATTAAAATATAACCCGTAATCATCCATTTCGCTTTGATAGGCATAGGGAAAGGGATAATATACATTGGTTGGTTAGGAAAGAGCATTCCGAAAGCCATCAACACAGCATACACGGCTCCAGATGCACCTACAGTAGAAACATCAATCACACGCATGTATCTATTCAACCATTGAGCCACAGTATACATATCTCCGTTGATATTCACCATTTCATTAGGTGCGAGTGTTGATAGCTGCGTTATGTCGGCAAAATAAGGTATGAACTGGAAATATTGAACAACCTCTTGGATAATTCCTGCTCCCATACCACAGAGAATATAGAAGAAGAGAAAGCGCTGAGGACCCCACACCGTTTCCAAAACACGTCCAAACATCCATACTGCAAACATATTAAAGAATATATGTTCGAAACCTGAATGCATAAACATATAGGTAAACAACTGATAAAGCTTAAACTTCTCCGACTCAAAATAATGAAGTCCCAAGACATCGTTTAAGTCAATACCATATTTTCCCGCCACAATAGCAGCGAAAAAGCAGAGAGCATTGATAATAATGAGGTTCTTCGTTACCGCAGGTGTATTATTCATCACAATACTTTTTATAAAAAACACGCAAAAATACACATTTTCTTCTACATGTCAGTTGTTTTCACCTGTTCGATACTGCTTTTTTTAGTTTTTTAATCATTCCTCCCCAAAATGTATATCAATATTAACCTCCGACAGATTGGGTTCTACAATTCCTCCACCCTATCCTCGTAACCATTCCGCACGCAGCAAAGATATAATCACAAAGTGATGATAAGAAAGTACAATAGACACAACAAGTAGCAAAGAAATCAATGACTACAGACACTACGCCCCACGTCATCAATGCGCAAAGATAAAGCCAAAGTATACGCGAGGCCCCATGGGTTGGTTAAGTCCGTCGCAGTTGACGGCAAGTATCCAGTCAGCCTTGAGCGTCAGACGCAAGGCCTTGCCTACGGCATATTCTACACCCACGTAAGGGTCGATGGCAAAAAAGGGCTGCTTGTGAAGTACGCTCATAACCTCAGGCGTCCAGTCGTGTTTATCGCCTTCGAACATAAAGAACGAGGTTTCCATACCTCCACCCAGCGTAGCACCGATGTAGGGTATAAGTTTGCCATGCTGCCAAAACCAGTCAGCAAGAACACCCGTCCAGAAGAGTTTGTTGTGGCTACCGCTTTCGGCACCCTTTCTGACGGGAGCAGTAGAGAAATAACCCTCAAAACCTGTACGGAAGTGGTCTGAAAGATTTAACTTGGCGCAACCTCCAATACCAAATGTAGGACTGCTGATATCCAACCCAAAAGGGTTATCGCAACCATACTGATAACCGCTATGTACCATCATACCACCTGAGAAACCTTTGATGATTTTATTCTCTTGGGCAGATGCCTCCATTACTCCAATAAAAGATAAAAGAATACTAATGATAAGTGTATAAAATCTCATTCTATTGCTAAAATTTATAGGGTTATTACTTTTTGTGTCCCGGTCCTTCGGGGAACCAACCCCTGCGAACTCGCTTACGCTGCTCAAACACCTCTAACACACTCCAGAAAGAGGAAAACGCTACCACGCCAAGGATGGTAGAAAGTACGAAACCCTCTGCCAACAGAGAGGTGATAGAAAATATCACTCCCGCTAGTACAAAAATAACCCAGCTCTTCACCCCGATATAGTATTCGGCCTTTATTACCAACGGATGAAACAGCCCTATTATAAAAAACGTGGAGAGCCCCACAAATAGTCCTATAAAGTTCATAACAATTATTTTATTGCAAAGATACACAATCTATATTCATCATCCCAATTACCTCGTTAAAAAACAACCAATAAACCTCTTTTCTCGCATACATTTGTCTAATGTAACAATTTCGAGTCAAGAAATGCTCACATGAGCACAAATAAAAATGATTGTCAAATCTCTTGCCTCGCAATATTAAGAAACGATAGCGGACCACTATCGTTTCTTAACAGGAAAGATGTAACTTCTAAATAGGACAAAGATCACATCGTTAGATAAATTGCGGCAAGAAGGATGAGGCTATCAGTACGATGATACCTATGATGAGCACCACGATTGTCTTGCGTGAACAGCCTTTCCATTCCTTTAGAATAATGCCCCAAACATTTGAGAAGGTTACATTCAGTGCCATGAGGATACAGAACGCCAAGGTATCGAGTGTTCCTCCTGTCTCGAAGAAACTGCGACCAAGCGAGAGTCCGAAAAACTGGCTGTACCAGAGAGCACCGGCAAGAGCACAGAAGATAAGGTTGTTGCCCCATACAGAACCCATCTTATAGTCGCTCCATGTTTTATTCTTATGGTTCTGGTAGAAGCAATAGAAGGCATTGGTAACGAAGCCGCCTAAAGTCACCAGCAAGGTCGCGGGGAGAGTACGAAACATTGGATCCGTGAATTCACCAAAGTGTATGTCTTTACCAAATTCAAGGCCCACATTGAAGCAGCCGCTCATAAATCCTGCCAGCAAGGCAATAGTAAGTCCTTTAGGAAAATTGAAATCCTTGACTGCCGCTTTCTTCTCCTCCTCAGAGAGCGATGCAGCCTTCATCGAACCAGCAACACCGATAATGGTGATACCAAGCAATGTCACCACCACACCCATGATAACAGCAAAGGTGAGCGATTGCAAAGCATTGAGTTCGGGGAAGAAGGCATTGAGCAATACGGGTCCCATGATGGTACCCAGTCCAGCACAAGTGCCTAAAGCGATAGACTGTCCGAGTGCCACACCGAGGTAGCGCATAGAAAGACCGAAAGTGAGTCCGCCTACGCCCCACAGAACACCGAAGAGTACCGTCATCCATAGGTTAAATGATGGTGTAGTTCCAAAAAGTTCCACTAAGCTATGTCCGTCAGGTACTGCCAACAATGCTCCCAAGAAGGGGAATACGAGCCAAGCAAATATGCCTTGTACAATCCAATACGACTCCCACGACCACTTTTTGATTTTATTGATGGGTACGTAGCAACTCGATTGGCAAAAAGCACCGATGGCAATAATCAGAAGTCCGATTAATATATTCATGTGATAATTATGATTTTAGAATTATGAATTATGAAACGGAATACAGACAACAGATTCTGCTTCGTCTCCGCTCATAATTCATAATTTAGAATTCAATTTATCTCTTGCTGGTCACTTCTGCTACATACTTGTCAATCTCTGCGATGAAGCTATCGCCTACAGGTACGTTGTTTTTCAAGCAGAACATGTCGTATACAGCCTGCCATGGCATAGCCTTCTGCTCTTCCATCACGCCGAGGAGCTTGTATCCTTCGCCGGCGAGTTCGTACTGTGCGAGCAACTCCTTCGGCTCAAGTAATGCGCGGAGCATGCACTTCTGTGCTGAGCGTGAACCGATGACGTAAGCACCGATACGGTTGATAGAGCCATCGAAGAAGTCGAGGCCGTAGTGTACGCGATCAAGAGCACCGGCACGTACGATTTCAAAGAAGAGTTCCTGTGTGGGGTCATCCATGATAGTCACATGGTCAGAATCCCAGCGTACGGGACGTGACACATGGAGCATGAGTTCTTTCACAAAGGGCAGCACAGCGCTTACTTTGTCGGCAGGACTCTCGGTGGGATGATAGTGACCTGTATCAATGGTCAAGATCTTATCGTTCTTAGCTGCATATGCAGTGTAGAAGTCGTGTGAACCTACGGTGAAACTTTCGAGACCGATACCAAATACCTTACCCTCGATACAATCCTTCATCATAGGCTGTTCCTTGGCGAAAATCTCATCAAGTGACTGCTTCAGCAAACTGCGATAGAGGCCGTGGTTTACGCTTACATCCTTACAGCCATCGTGCACCCAAAGGTTCATAATACAGGGGTCACCCTGTGCTTCACCCATTGCATTGGCTATGTCACGGCAACGCTTGCTGTGCTCGATCCAGAAATCACGGATGCCCTTGTCGGGATTAGAAAGTGAGAGGTTGCCGCTCTTCGGGTGTGAGAATGAGGTCGAGTTGAAATCGAGCTTGGTGTCGTGCTCCTTACCCCAGTCAATCCAACTTTGGAAATGTTCTACTGATACTTCGTCGCGGTCCACCACCTTGCCTTGGAAGTCACCATAGATTTCATGAAGGTTCAGACGGTGAGTACCGGGGATGAGTGACTTAGCCTTCAGTATATCCTGACGGAGTTCGTCGATGTTGCGTGCTGCACCAGGGAAGTCACCGGTAGACTGGATACCACCAGAGAGGGCACCTGCCTGCACCTCAAAGCCCTTCACGTCGTCAGCCTGCCAGCAGTGCATGCTGAGGTGAAAGTCTTGCAACTGTTTCAAAACGTTGTCTGTGTCGATACCTAGAGCTGCGTAGCGCTCCTTTGCAATCTCATACGATTTCAAGATAAGTTCTTCTTTCATGATGTTTGCTTTTTTATGTTTTTCCTTAGTTAATAATTGTCCATTCAAAGGTCCTCTCTGTATACTCTTAGGTACTGTTCGTAACCCTTGTCCCAATCCTCTGCATCTTCAGGAACAAAGTTCGCTGTCTCTATAGAATCAGCGATGAGGCGACGCATGGCAGCTATGTCATCTACGATACCTGCAGCCTTGGCTTGCAGCATGATATTGCCGATAGCAGTACATTCGCTTGGTCCTGCAACTACGGGCACTCCTACGGCGTTACAGGTAAATTGATTGAGCAGATTGTTGCGTGACCCTCCACCGATGACGTGCAGCGTTTCGATGGGGAACGGAGCCATCTGTCTCAGATAACCAAATATCTGGCGGTAGCGTAAAGCCAAACTGTCGAAGATGCAACGGGTAATCTCACCGTATGTTTCGGGAATGGGCTGTGCCGTTTCGTGGCAGTAGTGTTTGATGGCCTCAAGCATTGAGGTCGGATTGGCAAAACAGGGGGCATCGGGATTGATGACACTACGGAAAGCCGGTGCTGCCAAGGCCGCTTCGATGAGGGTGGGATATGAATAGTCCTCTGTCCACTCCTTGCGGCAACGCTCGAGCAGCCACATACCACAAATATTTTTCAAGAAACGGGTAGTACCCTCTACACCGCCTTCATTGGTAAAGTTATTACCAAAGCTATCGGCGTTGATGATGGCATCCTTAACCTCTATACCCATGAGCGACCATGTGCCCGAGCTGAGATAGGCAAAGCGTTCATTCATTGCCGGCACAGCTGCCACGGCCGATGCTGTATCGTGGCCAGCTACGGCAATCACGGGGATAGCGCCAAGTCCTGTCTGACGCTGTATTTCCTCACTCAGCACACCTATCTGCTGTCCTGGAAAAACGAAGCGGCCGAATTGTTCGGTTCGCACACCACATACATCGAGTAGTTCTTGCTCCATCTGCTTGGTGCGGGGATTGAGGATTTGGGATGTTGATGCAATGGTATATTCCGTCACCATCTCGCCCGTAAGCATATAGGATAGAGCATCCGGCATGAAAAGGATTTTCTCGGCTGCTTCCAGTGCACTATTGCCAGCACGATGTAGTGTGTATAGTTGGAAGAGCGAATTGAAGTTCATAAATTGTATACCCGTAAGGTCATACACATGTTCTTTGGGGATATGAGTGAAATATTCCTCCATCATGCCTATGGTATGTGGGTCACGGTAACAATAGGGGTTACGCAAAAGCTGTCCGTCCTTTCCGATGAAGGCAAAGTCAACACCCCACGTGTCAATACCCACCGAAACGATGTCAATACCTTCGCGAGCCACGACCTTAAGTCCACCTATGATTTCGTTGTATAGGGCGTATATATCCCAAAAGAAATGTCCGCCAGTTTCGATGATTGGGTTGGCAAATCGGGTAAGTTCGCGCAGCGCGAGACCTTCTTCAGAAAGTGTGCCGAGGATGGTGCGACCACTTGTAGCACCAAGGTCTACGGCAAAGAAATGAGTTTGTGCCATATCAATATGTGTAGGTTATTAGATTTATGCTTTTCCAAATGGTTAGCAAATATATACGTTTTTTCTCATATCACCATGAAAAAAATCAACTTTTATGACAAATAAAGTGAAAGTTTATAACATCTTTGCATATCTATGAATATTCATCTATCTTTGCATACATCTAATGACACAAGCACAGATAGGATGAAAAACAAACGAAATAGATTAAGTGCCATACGTTCTATCATCGCCAACGAAACTATTGGCAATCAAGACCAAATGTTAAAAAGGCTGCAAGAGCAGGGGTTTGAGCTGACGCAAGCCACCTTGTCGCGTGACCTCAAACAACTTAAAATAAGCAAAGTATCAACAGACGATGGCAATTACAAATATGTTCTTCCCGAGACTCCTCGACAAAGGAATAGCAACAAAAACCTAACATCACACACCAACCTTCCCCGGCAAGGATTCTTGTCTATCAGCTTTTCAGGCAATATAGCAGTCATCAAGACACGACCGGGCTATGCCAATGCTATTGCTTATGACATTGATGAATATGAGCCTATTCCCATTCTTGCAACGATAGCAGGCGATGATACCATATTACTAGTTATCAAAGAAGGTTATACGCGTCAAGAGGTACAGGAACTGTTAGAAACCATTATCCCCGAAATGAAATCTTTACAAATATGATCAAAACAGGTATTATAGAAGGATCAGGCTTTAGTGGAGGTGAGCTCATCCGTCTTTTACTTAATCACCCCGATGTGTTGCTAATTTTCATCACTGGTCGTGGCAACAGCGGACAATACATTCACGAAGTGCACCGAGGCTTATATGGAGAAACTGAGCTCCAATTCTCAGAAGAGCCCGAACTGGACAAGATCGATCTACTCTTTCTCTGTACTGATGCTGAGGAGAGTCGTCAGTTTATGCAATCGCACGAGATACCCGAGCGACTGAAGATTATAGATTTCTCACGCGAGTTTCGCCTCAAAAGTGATAACGATGAGTTTATCTATGGTTTGCCTGAACTCAACCGCCGTGCCATATGCAAGAGCCGCTATGTAGCCAACCCCGGCAACTTTGCCACCTGCATCACATTGGGTTTATTGCCCTTGGCAAAGAACTTGATGCTCAACGACGATATCTACGTGCACGCCATTATTGGAAGTACTGGTACAGGGCACAAGCCCTCATCAATGACCCATTTCAGTTGGCGCAACAACAATGTGAGCATATACAAGCCATTTGTCCACCAGCATCTACCCGAGATACGCGAATCGCTGAGTCAGCTACAAAGCAGTTTCCGTAGTGCCATACATTTCGTGCCCTATCGTGGCAACTTCACACGAGGCATATTCTGTACGATTATGATTAAGAACAAAGTGTCATTGGAAGAGCTCAACCAGCTCTATACCAGCTACTATGCCGAAGACTCATTCACCCATATCACTCCCGATAATATTGATTTGAAGCAGGTAGTCAACACCAATAAATGCCTCATCCACTTGGAAAAGCATGGCGATATGTTGCTCATCACCTCGTGTATCGACAATCTGCTGAAGGGTACAAGCGGACAGGCTGTGCATAACATGAATCTGCTCTTCAACCTCGAAGAGACCACTGGGCTCAACCTTAAGGCTACAGCTTACTGATCAATGAATAACAAGATATTTCTCGTAGGATATCATAACCACACACATCATCATGAAACAAAAAAGAACATTTGTTAGCATCGCTCTTGCTCTGTGCATCAGCATCATGGGCTTTGCCAAGGCGCCCAAATACATCTTTTACTTCATTGGCGACGGTATGGGTCTCAACCAGGTAGTAGCCACCCAATACTACCTGAAGTCATGTCAAGGAGAACTGGGCATTGTTCCACTCCGTTTCACCCAATTCCCCTATAGCGGCATTGCCACTTCGCATTCGGCCAGCAGCAATATCACCGACTCTGCAGCAGGAGGCACTGCACTGGCTACCGGACAGAAGACCTACAATGGAGCCATCGGCATAGATGTCCATGGCAACCCTGTGACAAGTATTGCCGAGATGGCACATCGTTGCGGAGTGCGCGTGGGCATCGCCACCAGCGTCACCCTCAATCATGCCACACCGGCATCTTTCTATGCCCACCAGCCGAGCCGCAACAACTACTACGAGATAGGCACACAATTGGCTGCATCAGGATTTGAATTCTTTGCTGGCGGTGATTTTGCTGAAAAGGCCAACCCCGACGACAAATCGGCTCCCCACCTTTATAAACTTGCAGATGAAGCAGGCTACACTATCGTCCGTGGTCACGAAGAGTACGAGAATCTTGATTATTCCGTCGATAAAGTAATCCTTATCCAAAAAAAAGATGCCGTAGAGAATACGCTCCCCTATGCTATTGATACGCAGGATGGTGATCTCACGCTGACACAGATAACACAGGCTGCAGTCGATCACTTATATGACAGACGACACAAAGAGGGCTTCTTCTTGATGGTCGAGGGAGGAAAGATTGACTATGCCTGCCATGCCAATGATGCTGCAGCAGCATTGCAGGAAACGATAGATTTTGACCAAGCCATTGGCATAGCCTATGAGTTCTATAAGCAACATCCAAAAGAGACGCTCATAGTCGTCACCGCTGATCATGAGACAGGCGGACTAACTTTGGGCAACGGAAGTTATGCACTCAATTTCGGTGTGCTGCAAGCACAGAAGGTGAGTAAAGCTGGGTTCTCACGCATCATCAACCATATGCGCCACGAAAGTCGCGACAGCGTTACATGGCAGCACGTCAAAACTGCCCTTGCCGAGAACTTCGGATTCTGGGACTCCATCAAGCTACACGAACGCGACGAGCAGGCGTTGTACCGGGAGTATGAACGTTCATTTACTGGCGAGAAGAAGGTCAAGATGGCCGAGAGTCTATACTTCCGCGACGAACCCATCTCGGACCTTGCCGTACGTATCCTCAATCGCATGGCTATGGTCAGCTGGCCCGTAGAGGCACACTCTGCAGCCTATGTTCCTATTTTTGCCATAGGCAATAGCGCAGAGCTATTCTGTGGGCAGATGGACAACACCGATATTCCCAAGAAGATTGCGACCATTGCAGGATACAGCATCAACAAATAACTATGTGCACATGAAAACAAAAACAATTCTTTGTTCCTTGCTAATGGCAACTGCCATTACTGGCACCTCCCAAAATCTCCAGAAGGGAGACTACGGATATCTGTATTGTCACATGAGCGACCGCGGTGAATGGACAGCCTACGCCCTTAGTCGCGATGGCTACCACTACGAAGACATCATCGGTGGCGAACCTATTTTTGCACCCGAAGAACATGCCCGCATCGAAGGAGGCACCCGCGATGCCTTCATCACCCGTTCACATGATGGCAAGGGGTATGTAATGGTAACCACCGACATGTGTGTGCGCAAGTCGCACGTGTGGGACAACTACGGCATAGACCTTCTGCGCAGCCGAGACCTCATCCACTGGGAATCAGTCACCTTTGACTTCCGACAAGGCCCGGGCATCTTCTGCAATCCTCAAGCTCCTGATGTATACAAAGACTACAGCACGATCGACCGTGTATGGGCACCACAGATATTCTGGGATCCCAGTTACCAATGGCCCGATGGTGAAATAGGCGGTTACATGATCTATTACTCCATGCTCAACCGTGAGGAAGAGCAGTACGACCGCATGTACTACTCCTATGCCGACAAGTCTTTTACCCGCCTCACCAAGCCACAGCTACTCTTCGATTGGGGCTACGCCACCATTGACGCTGACATCAACTATCTTGAGAGCGACGGCCTCTACCACATGCTCATCAAGAAGGAAGGCGGAAAGCCAGGAATCTATACCGCTACCGCCCCTACGTTACTTGGTCCGTGGGGAGAACCCGTAGAGGATGATTACGTAGACTTCGAGGGGAAGAAGAAGTGTGAAGGCTCTTCTGCATTCCAACTAGTAGGGGATCCCACTTGGCGTGTAGCATATATCGAATACTCTTCAAAACCTAAGCATTATCGCATATGCAAGGCCGACGAGCACCTACGGAATTTCTCCGATCCTGTTGATATAGAAGGTGTCACTGGCCCACAGCATGGCTCATTCATGCGCCTCACCAAGAAGGAGTACAAATATCTGCAGAGATGGTCTGCCAAGGAGATGAAGCGCCGTGCCAAGAAGGACAAACAACAGTAAAGTTCTATCGAGGAAAAGTTGTTTTCAAAGACTCAAAACTTTCAAATATATGATAACCTATCAGAGCGAAGGCACCAAGATGCCCAACATCAAGAAACGCGAAACTACAGCATGGATACGCCGCGTGGCGGCCACCTATAATAAAAAGGTAGGCGACGTAGGCTACATCTTCTGCAACGACGAGCGCATTCTCGAGGTCAACCGCGAGTACCTGCAACACGACTACTATACCGACATCATCACCTTTGACTATACAGAGGGCGATACCATCAGCGGTGACCTCTTCATCAGCCTCGACACGGTGAAGACCAACAGCGAGCAGTTCGGTACCGAATATGACGAGGAGCTGCACCGCACCATCATACACGGCATACTGCACCTGTGCGGCATCAACGACAAAGGTCCCGGCGAACGCGCAATCATGGAAGCAGCCGAGAACCACGCCTTGGCGATGCGTGTAACAAGATAAAAGAAGCCGAACGTCCTGTTTTATCCAAAAAAGCACTACCTTTGCTCCCCAATAAAACATTGTATACAATTTAGATATGAAAAAAGAGAACTTCATACAGAGATATGGTGCCTACGCAGCGGCACTGGTACTTTTCATTGCAGTGGCATGCATCTACTGCTCACCGGCCCTTGAGGGCAAGGTGGTACATGCGGGCGACAACATCAACTGGCTGGGAGCCTCACAGGAGGTGCGCCAATATACCCAGGAGACGGGCGACCACTCGTTCTGGACAGGGTCGATGTTCAGCGGTATGCCTAACTACCAGATTGGTGGCGGACACTACGAGTCGGGCGACTGGCTGAAACCTCTGAAACGAATTCTCTATAAGGGACAAGGCAGCGCGCCGTGGGCCCTGGGTATCTACTTCGTATGCTTCTTCCTGATGATGAGAGCATTTGGCATTGACAAATGGCTAAGTATCGTGGGCTCCCTTGCTACCGGACTCTCTACCTACTTCCTCATCATTCTGGCAGCGGGACACAATACCAAGCCGACATCCATAGCCCTTATCTCTGTCGTTGCAGGTGGCGTATACCTCATTTTCCGCAAACGATACGGATTGGGAGCAGTGCTTACCATGCTGTGCACTGCTATCGGCTATGGTGTGCACCCGCAGATGTCCTATTATCTGTTCATGATGATTGGCCTGTTCTACATTGCCGAGCTGTGCATACACATCAAGGAGAAACGATACAAAGATTTCGCTGTAGCTACAGCGCTGTTCTTCGGTTCCATGCTCATTGGCTTGGGTACCGGTACGGCCAACACGTTTGCCAATATAGAATATGCCGAGCAGACAATGCGTGGCGGACACTCCGACCTTGCCAAGGCCAATGATGCCGAGAACAAGACCAAGGGGCTCAATCTCGACTATGCCACACAATGGAGCTATGGAGCCGACGAGACGCTATCGTTCCTTATTCCCGGTGTGCTGGGTGGTGCCTCTAACTACGATGTGGGTACAGACTCAGAGCTATACAAGAGCCTGGTGAAGAATGGAGTTCCACGCGGGTCGGCAGCCCAGTTCTGTGCCAATGTGCCGCTCTACTGGGGCGACCAGCCCTTTACTGCAGGTAACGTATACATGGGAGCCATCGTATGCTTCCTCTTCGTGCTGGGGCTGCTCATCGTGAGAGGCCCCTACAAGTGGGCCATCTTGGCAGCCACGCTATTCTCCGTGTTGCTGGCCTTGGGACACAACTTCATATGGCTCACAGAGCTGTTCTTCAAGTATTTTCCCATGTACAATAAGTTCCGTGCCGTATCATCCATACTCATCGTAGCGGAGATTGCCATGCCCCTCTTGGGTTTCCTGGCCATCAAGCAACTGATGGATGGAGGTGTGGCGAAGAAGAAAGCCATCAAGAGCATCTACATTGCAACTGGAGTGACTGCCGGCATCTGCCTCTTCATCGCCCTATTCGGCGGAGCAATCTTTGACTTCACCGCCCCTGGCGATGCCGGATTTGCATCGCAGCTTCCAGGATTCGCTTATGAAGGTATTTTGGCAGAGCGCGAAGCCTTGATGAAGAGCGACGCATGGCGCTCGTTCCTCTTCATCGCGCTGGCTGCAGCTACACTCTGGGTCTTCGTCAAGGGCTGGCTCAAGTGGGGCTATATGGTGGCTATCCTCGGTATACTGGTAGTGGCCGACCTCTGGCCCATCAACAAGCGCTACTTCAACGACGATGCCTTCGTCACGAAGAGAAGCAACAAGGCCGTTTTTGAAATGCAGCCCTACGAGAAGCAGATATTGCAGGACAAAGATCCGCATTTCCGCGTATTCAACCTTGCAGCCAACACATTCAACGATGCACGCACCTCATACTACCTCAAGTCTATCGGCGGTTACCATGCAGCCAAGCTGCGTCGTTATCAAGACCTGATAGATGAGCATATCTCAAAAATGAACATGAACGTCATCGGCATGCTCAATGCCAAGTACATCATCACACCTGACAAGAAGGGCGGTCAGCCCAAGGTACAACTCAACCCCTATGCCATGGGCAACGCCTGGTTTGTAGACGAGTTGCAGGTAGTGAACAATGCCAATGAAGAGAGCGATGCGCTCAACCATATAGACCTGCACACCACCGCCGTGCTCGACAAGGAGTTTGCCAGCTACGTTGAGAACTTCACCCCTGGAAAAGACTCCACTGCAGTAGTGCGCCTTACCGAGTATACACCGCGGTATATCGACTACGAATACACAACCGGGAAGCCAGGGACCATCGTCTTCTCCGAAATCTACTATCCCTATGGTTGGAAGGCTACCGTCGACGGCAACCCCGCCGACATATACCGTGTCAACTACATGCTCCGTGCCATCAACGTGCCTGCCGGCACACACCGCATACACATGGAGTTCGACCCTGACAGCGTTAAGAAGGGCGACACCATCGCCATGGCATGCATCATCATCATGTACGGCACTATCTTGCTCGTGATAGCTCTCGCTATCCTCGGCATGGTGCGGGACAAGAAAGCGCAGAAAGAATAAATGCAGGCACGATGAAACCCCACCGCATCGTCTCGCTCGACCTTATCCGCACGGTGGCCATTCTATTGGTCATCATGCAGCACTCATGGTCGGGGTTGCATCTCGATGATCCCTCGCTGGGCATTGGCTGCCATAGCTATCAAGCATTGGTAGTTCTCGGCGTCCCTCTGTTCTTTATGCTCTCAGGTGCCCTGTTGCTTGGCGCTAGGCAGCAGTCTATCGGAACCTTCCTCGGTAAGCGGATGCGACGCTTGCTCATCCCCTATCTGCTGTGGGGTACTTTCGTGTACCTCCTTTCGGTTGCCATGCACAAGTACCCCGATGTTGACACTCCTGCCGATGCCCTCCAAAGGTACATCCCCTACTTGCTATCCGGCAAGATAAACATCTCGTATTGGTACATCTTTGCCCTCATCGGCCTCTACCTACTGACCCCATTTCTGCAGCGTGCCCTGTGCTTACCCCAAGCCAAGCAGCTACTCCGGTACGGCCTCTTCCTCTGGATAGGTTGGCTACTGCTGAGTGCTTACTATCCGCAGTTTGGCTCGTTGACATACTACAATAGTCTTGGGTTCCGATACTTAGGCTTCTTCTTGGCTGGATACTATGCTGTACATTTTCTCATCGACCGCCACACCAATCGCCTCTTCGGACTCATCGGCTTCCCTATGCTCTATGCACTCAACGTCATAGGCCTCACCACGGGTATCAACACCTCACCCATCCATGCCATGGCCGCCGTTTGCCTCTTCTTGCTGTTACTGTCCTTCAAGATTCCCACGCGTAGCAAGCGGTTTGTTACCTCGACGGGGCGCTACGCCTACGTTATCTATTTCGTGCATGTTATGATTGTCTCCATGCTGTGCATACTTGACATCTGGACATGGTGCCCGCTGTGGATACGCCCTCTCGTCGTCACTTCCCTCTCCTTCCTGCTCAGCTATCTCATCGCTCATCTGCTCGATCGCTTCCGCCTCGTCCCCAATGCTTGGGTGGGTATTTGAGGTCATCTCTTTTAACGACACCGCAAACTAATGCAAACTAAACTTCGTAGTATATTTGTAGTCAGTGCGATAAGTCCCGCTCGCCGATGTGGTATTTTTGCACCAAAAATATTTTTCGCGTTTTAAAGTTACAGCTTCATTCCCGTCTTGCGTATGTAGTGGGGCAACACCTTGAATGCGAAGCGCGGGCACTGACGGAGGAGTGTGTGTAGCAGACGCGACCTGAGGTCGGCACGATAATAGGGGTTGCTCTTATATTCAGGCACATACTCAAGCAGGTGTTTGTGCATCGAACATACGGTGGGCACCTGAGGATGATCTTCATTGTAGATATAGGTGAGTGCTCCGAGTAGATGCCCCTTTTTCAGGTATATATAGTCCAGTTCGTCCTTGTTGGCCTCATAAAGATGGTGCTTGTGAGCAAATTGCATAAGCAAGTCGAATGACTTTATTTTGTCGAGGTAGCGCTTGGGGTTGCGGCTCTCTGAGAGTGACTCTTCGTGAAGAAGGTAGTGATACATAGGTTTGTCGACACAGGCTATGCGCCGTGTGGCCAAGAGCGCACAGGTGAGGAAATAGCTGTCCTCGGCACTGCGTGTAGAGGGGAAGCTGATGCCGTACTCGATAAGCAGCGAACGGCGGTAGAGGAACGAGACAAAGAGCGTGGTGTAGTGGGTGAGGAAGTGACGGCGACATGCTCCGCTGAAAGCACCGCTCGCAATAACGGGGTTGGTGAGTGGCCGCGCTGTGCCGCCTCGCACAAGTTGTGCCTGACAGTAGGCAAGGTCGGCATCGTGGACCTTGGCAGCCGTGTAGAGCTGCTGGCAGAAGTCGGGGGTCACCACGTCGTCGCTATCGACAAAGCCGATGTATTCGCCTTGCGCTGCCTCGATGCCTACACTACGTGCTGGGCCCGGACCCATATTGTGTGGTGTGGCAAGGAAGCGGAACTGCTTATGGCTCTTGCGATGAGCGACATAGGCCTGGGCAAGCGCCATGCTGTGATCGGTGCCGTGGTCATCGACAAGGATAACCTCGACTTCGTCCATGGTCTGTGCCATGAGCGATGCGATGCATGCCTCGATATAGGGGGCGGCATTGTAGACAGGGATGATGAGAGTAACTTTTGGCATATGCGAGGAGGAGACTTATACATACAACTTGAATATCCGCAACCCCAAAGGGAGATGGATATACATGAGCATACCGCCCAGCCTTATCTTCAGCTTGTGGGCATGACACATGCAACGGAACAGGTGGCGGTTGTCGCGCATGAGGCCAATCAGTATCTCGGCCTCGTCGCTGCTGACGGCCTGCACGGTGCGGAGTACCATCTTCATGGTGTTGCCTATCTGGGTGTAGAAGGCACGGCGATAGCGCCCCCTGATGTCGTGCTCGCGAACAAAGGTATAGAGGCTGTTCATGACTACGAAGTTATCGCGTCCGTTCTTCAGCCTCAACGTAGAGGTGATGCTGCCGGCATTACCGCGCAGGTAGTTGTAAGCTATCTTGTCGTACGAAGCACACGTACGGGCCAGATAGAGCATGCGGGGCTTGAACTCGTTGTCTTCATGGTAAATGCCAGGATAGAAGGTGAGGTTGTGGCGTAGCAGAAACTCGCGGCGGTAGACCATGAAGGGTACGGCCACGAAGAAGCCGTCGCTCAAGAGCCACTCCCGGCCCTCTACAATGCCGTGGATAGTGGAGTAAACCTCTTCGTCAGGGGCATCGGCATATACGTTGCGGTATTGCAGCTGCAGAGCATCGACCCCAGTCTGCTCCAGACGCTCCATGATTCCACTCAGGCAGCCCTCTTCAATCCAGTCGTCGGAGTCGACAAACCACACATACTCACCTTGAGCGGCCTTAAGCCCAGCATTGCGGGCCATGCTGAGCCCCTGGTTGTGCTGGTTGATGATGGTAACGTTGGTACGACCACGCGTCAGCTCCGCAACGATGGCCATGCTGCCATCCTTGGTGCCGTCGTTGACTATCAACAACTCGTAGTCCTCAGCCGCGACATGAGGCTGTGACAGACAGCTCTGCAAGCAACGTCCAATGTATTGCTCTACATTGTATACGGGGATGATGAGGGATAACTTCATTGCGGTGTATAAGGGGTGTTTATCCTATTGGTTCTATCTGCCAGACTCTTTTTGATATATTCCTGGGAGTGTCGGCGCATGTCTTCAAGACGCTGAGACACGACGGTATAATCCATCTCCAGAGGACAATCTATCGGGCGGTCATATACAATGGCCCTGTCAGCCTCGACTGCTTCTATTAGATCTATCATGCGTGTGTCAAATCCGCTATGGTCTCTAATGACTGCGTAGAAGGGTATGCCAAAGTTGAGTGCAAAAGCCGTACCGTGAAACGAAGTCGTGATAACAAACGATGCATGCTGTACCAAATGGAGAAACTCTATCGGACCGGCATCCTTAATGAAGCGGGCATTCTTGAACTTCATATCCAAGACGGGAGCATCCAACAGTATCAGCGGGAGATTCAACTCTTGCTGTACCTTCTCAATGATTGCATTGATGGCTGGATAGGGATTATATGCATAGCTCAGCACATACACCAAGATGTAGGGTCCGCTTATCTGAATCTCTGATTGTGTGGCTAGTACGCTCCAGTCGTCTCTTGTGAGTAGCAACGTGGGGTCGCACACCATAGAAACCTCGCGGTCGGTAAGCGATTTCACGATATCAAGCCCTGACTTCTCGCGTACAGAGATATGCGAATAGGCCTCTACATAGGGTCGAATGACAGCATCAAAGCCTTCGGGTATAGAGGCTACCGAGAAGCTGGGTGCATAGGCCACCTTGGGTGTATGCACATGTGCAAAAGGCAAGAAGAAGGAAGTATCTGTGAGGATATGGATTGGGTTCCACACCTGATCGCTTCCCGTCATCAAAACATCATAGGGATAGTCATATTGCATTAAACTTTCAGGACTATCAAACCGTAGCTCGGAGCACTTGTAGTATGTTGTATAGAAACGTGCAAAGCGTTTGCTCTTGCGCAGAAGTGGAAGGCAGAATGTCCATTCAAAGAGGGTGTGCCTTATCTGCTTCTTTAGCGAACGATGTTGCTTATGCTTCCCGTTAGGAAAAATATAGTCGATCAGCTCTGCATCGTAGCCCAACCGATTGATGTATTCTTGCAGAGCATACGCTTGCAACGCAGAACCATAGTTCTGCACCCGGTGCATGGTAAGTATCCCTATCTTCTTCATGATATGCGCAAACGGCTTTTTAACTTATTCGTATATTTAGATAGCAGTGCCTGGAAAGCTATAGGCACCCTTGTTCTCGACAAAAAGAGCTGTATGGGACGCATAATAGAGGGGTAGCTTAGCTTATGCCTCATCTGCCCCTCAATGACTGTATCCGTATCGTGCGATACCCGCTCTATGCCATTAGCATGGGCAATGATGCGTTGCCCCTTCTCAGTGAATCCGATGAGCGCGCTCACACCCTCTTTGCAGTTTTTATATGCCGCACCCCAAAGGTCGCCTATGCGTATGTCTGAAGCCGAGCTCAAAGATTTGTACTTGCAATGTGCATAGCAAGCCTTACCCAAGCATTGGTTACCAAGAAATAGTTGGTAGAAAGCATCGCCCTGAGAACGATAGGACACATGCTTCGCGCCATAATGCCCCTGCATCGACATCACCCATGAGTCATCCCATCCGCGCTCCTTGCTACGCCACGATACGGATGTCACTCTGCCAACCCGCTTTTCGGCTTCAGTGATATATTTCTCCCATACGAACCTTGAGGGTACACCATGACAGAAAAAGTCCATCAAGACAAAATTATCCTCAGCATGGAATACCCTCAAATAACGTCGAAACGAGTCTATCTGGCAAGGAGTACCCGTTACCAACCACTTTTCTTTGCGGGCAATAGCCTTGAAGGCATCTACCGTATAGCTCTGTATATACTTACTACCCATCGACAATCTCCACCCTTCTGGCGTTGAGGCCACGTAGTGTATCGCTCTCTTGGTCGAGGTATCGTAGCGTACACCGCAGAGCTTGTATCCCTCATCGAGCAGCATGCGCCCTATCTCAAAGCTTACACCTCCCGACGAGCAGCTCTTTCGTACGGCATCATCGGTGCTCCATGCCGCATAGCCTTGAGGAACAACATCACAGCCCGAAACCTCATCGTGCGAATAGGCACACACCTTGGTGCAGAGCCCACAATCGGTACATTGCTCCAAGTGTGCAATGCGAGGAGCATAAAAACCATCCCCATCGGCCTCTATACTGATGATCTTCTTCGCACAGACAATGGCACATACACCGCAGCCATAGCAACTCTTTATGTTCGAGACATTATTCATTCTTGACATCTTGTCTTGAGTAGAACATTCTTTTTTAGGCGTTTCAGTATACGTTTCGTATGGTAGTAGGTTAGGTATGCGATACCAGCCACCGGATTAGCATACCGAAGCGCTATGACCTCGATAGACTTAGGACGGGAAGCATAGCGTTTCATATCATCAAGCAAGAGCTGATGAAATGCCGTCTTTCCACAGCACCTGTGCTTCCAATAATAACCCATTATCAGATGGGTAAAAATCAATATATTTTCAAAACAAGCAGGCATGCACTGTATCCGATATCCCTCGGGAATAGCATCTTTCTTCACTCTATACGACTTCTCCACATATTCCAACGTATAGTTGAATGTATTCATAATACCCTCTGCATTGTCGTTATAGTGGTATACAATTATTGGCGCCACTCTAATCTTCTTTTGGCAAGCAAAAATCAGACGCAGATTCATGACAAGGTCTTCGCCCATCACGAAATCTCGTGGAAGGTCAAATGTCTTGTCATCAAATAATTCTCTTCGGAAAAGTTTGGCATAGGGCGATGAAGCGATGTCGCTACAGAATATTTTCTTGACAAGCTCCAACTTGTCTATCACGCCATCGACATATTGCTTTGGGTTGCGGTCATAGCTCCCAATGATAATATCGTATTCTTCGTTTGCCAGGGCATACAACTCCTGCAGAGCCGTAGGTGGAAGCGAGTCATCAGAATCCACAAAAGTGATATATTCGCAAGCTACCGATTCTGCAACCCCCAATGCTCGTGCACGATTGGCTCCACTATTGACGGTGTGAAATACGCGTACTCGACTATCAATCCTGGCATAGGCATCGCATATCGCTCCCGAGTTGTCAGGGCTTCCGTCATCAATCAACAGCACTTCGAAGTCCTTGAATGTCTGTGCTAAGATGCTATCCACACAACATTGCAAGAAACTTTCTGCCTTGTATATGGGAACCACTACGGATATCTTTGGACGCTTCATTAATGTGATTTGTTACATATAGTTGCAAAGATAGTAAAAGGTGATGGATAATGAAACAAGTCGACTCGTTTATTCTAGATTATAAAGGTAAAAACGCATGAATGAAACCCGTTTTGTCAACGATTCGTATAAAATATCCCCAGTGTAAAGAATGTAGTGCCAGATTTTTCCACTAATTTTGCCACACCATACAACCTTAGTGAGAGATTATGACCACGAATGAGCAGTATATGGCGCGATGCCTACAGTTGGCAATGAACGGCCTTTTCGATGTGACTCCTAACCCAATGGTAGGAGCAGTGATTGTGCATGAAGGAAAGATCATTGGGGAAGGCTATCACCGCAAATATGGAGAGCCTCATGCCGAAGTCAATGCCATACGCTCTGTCAAAGATGACCAACTGCTATGTGAAGCCACAATGTATGTGAGTCTTGAACCATGTGCCCATTATGGCAAGACTCCACCTTGCGCCGACCTCATCATCGAGAAAAGAATCCCACGTGTAGTTATCGGCTGTCGTGACAGTTTCGACCAGGTAGATGGTAAAGGCATACAGAAATTGCGCGAAGCTGGTGTAGAAGTCACTGTCGGAGTATTAGAGAAAGAGTGTTTAGATCTTAACCATGTATTTTTCACCTATCATGGAAAGAAGCGGCCCTATGTCACCTTGAAATGGGCGCAATCTGCCGATGGGTATATTGATTACCATCGAGAAACAAACACGGAAGAGACGGCAGTGCGTTTCTCAACTGATGAGACGGCGGTGCATGTACATCGCCTGCGTGCTCTAAGTGACGCCATACTTGTAGGAAGACGAACGGCCGAACTTGACAACCCGTCACTCACTACGCGAGCGTGGCCGGGGAAAGATCCTTTGCGCCTGGTCATCGACCGTGAAGGCAGATTGGATACAAAGTTAAAGTTGTTTGATGAAACAACAAAAACCATCGTTTTCACCGATGTTTTTCGGGATTTCAAAGAAACAGAAGCCATAGAGCAAGTGCAAATTGACTTCGACCAGGATATCATACCACAGATTATGGCTTATCTCTACGAGCACAAGGTGCAACGGTTACTAGTAGAAGGCGGCAGAGTGCTGTTGCAGAACTTCATTGATGCAGGCCTGTGGGACGAGGCATTCATCGAAGAAGCCCCCTTTTGTCTCGGTAAAGGGGTAAAGGCACCATGCCTCAAAATTGAATATAAAAAAGAGGAGTTTGAGAGTTTTGGACATCGTATTTATCATTTTTTATGCGAAAAATAGGGTTTTTACTCATCTTTTAATATAAAAGAACTTAAAATGTAGGGTATAAGCGGAAAATTGTTGCTAATTTTGCCGTTTGAAATGTAAGAGTCTGTTTGATTTTATTTCGAGCAGACTTCCCAGTTTGTTAGCATATATAAAAACAGAGACAAAAGACGATGAAGAAAATAGTGAAAATCCTCCTTTTCCCACTTATCGGCACACTGCTCATGACCTCATGTCTGGGCGATACTGAAGAGACAGAGCTAACCTCTACCGTAGCGCTGCTCACATTTCAGATTAAGGATCTGAAAACCGTGCACACCATACAGAAAGACAATGGTGAAGACTCTACCTATACGGCCATCATGAGTGGGAAATCGGTAAAATTCGCCATCGATCAAGCCCTTCAGAAGATCTACAACATCGATTCCATAGCCTATGGTACTGATGTCACTCAGGTATTGGTCAATGTAACTGCCGATGGCTACGTGAGCTACTTGAAGGAAGATGGCAATATGGGTTCCATCGAAGACTCTATCGACTTTACTCATCCAGTAACCTTTCGTGTAGTCTCATATGACAAACTCTACACACGAGACTACGAGGTGAGTCTACATAGACACCAGGTACATCCCGACAGCACCCAATGGAAGCAAATAAGCACCAACTTCCCCAGCAACTTATTTGCCACTCAAAGAGCCTTTATCAAAGGTGACCAACTCTATGTCATGGGTAATGGTATTGATGGGATATGTTACACCACTTCGACCATTTTGCCTGATGTGTCCATGTGGAGCGATCCTGTTCCATGTACCGGCATCATCGGTGTAGCCGACTATACTACAGCAATGCTTGTCGGTGATATATGGTATCTGACAGCCGACGGAGTGCTGTATAGCTCTGTAGATGCCGTTTCTTGGACACCTTCTGTGACAAGTAATCCTCAACCTCAAATACTTCTTGCTAGCGAAACAGGGCTATTCACAACCATATGGGGGGCAGATAAGGACTATTTCGTATCGTCAGACGATATGGAAACATGGACAGCCAACGGACAGCAGTTCGACAAGGGGATAAAATCACTTGTGGCCACATTCACGACCCCACTGCGAAGCAACGGAAACATCAACCGCACTCTTTTCATCGCTTTGCCTGCTGAGGCGAATGACACTTGTGCACAGGTATGGAACAAGCTGTCTACAGAAACCCAATGGGTAGAGATAAAGCCTAAAGGCACAAACACATACGGATGCCCCCATCTGGAGAATTTGACCGTAATCCACTATGCTGACAAAATGTATGCTTTCGGAGGAGAGAGTGTCGGTCCACGCAAAGAGGCAATCGAAGCTTTCAGCCACTGCTTCGAATCGGCTGACAATGGCGTGACATGGAAGGTCAACAAAAAGTCATTTAGCTTGTCTGACACCTTCAGAGGCCGCAACGAAACATTCTCAGCTGTCACCGATGGGGAGTTTGTATGGATTATCTGGAGTGCTTCCGGTGAGGTATGGCGCGGAAGATGGAATGGGATCAAGTGAATAGGACGTTAAAAACCAGCACAAGTGAAATACTGCATGCAGCCTCATATTGCTCGACGATTGGCAACAGTAATCCTGTTGTTCCTGTCGGCATGTATGGCCTCAGCTCAAGAATTAGAGTATAAGATAGAGTTGGGAGGCATGGCCGGAGGATGCAGCTATATGGGTGATACCAACAGACTCCCATTACATGATGCAGGTTTTGCAGGAGGCATATTGGCCCGTTACAACATCAATCCCCGCATGGCGATTAAGGGCGACCTTGCTGTGGGACGTATCAAAGGCACCACCGAGGACATTGACAATAAATTCCCCAATCAGGCACAATGCGCATTCAGCCGTAAGCTGTATGAACTGAATGCACAATTTGAATACAGTTTTTTTGCTTATGGTACTGGGGCAGGATATAAGGATAGTCGCAGGCTATCTCCCTACATCTCCGGAGGACTAGGATTGACCTATGCGCCGAAACCCTCCGATCACATCATTGCACTTAACATACCGATGAGTATCGGTGTAAAGTACAAAGCAGCAAACCGCATCAACATGGGAGTCGAATGGAATGTAAGGTGTACCACATCAGACAGATTTGATGTAACCGACACAAATGGGCTCCAACTCAATGATCCCTATGGGATCCAAAGCAAGGGAATGAAGAACAAGGACTGCTACTCGCAGCTAGTAATGTATGTTACCTATGATCTCTTCCCTAAGTACAGGAAATGTAATAATTGATTGAAAGAAAACAACAAGAATATGACCTACAAAGAACTATTGGATTTCGACCGTATTCCTCATCACATTGCCATTATCATGGATGGTAACGGACGTTGGGCCAAAGCAAAAGGCAAAAGACGAGGTGAAGGGCACATCGCAGGTGCATCGGCTCTGCACGACACGATGATGCACGCAATCAAGCTCGGAGTAAAATATGTGACCGTATATGCCTTCTCTACTGAAAATTGGACCCGCCCTGACGAAGAGGTCAACGGACTGATGGCGCTGCTGTTTGAGAAACTCGACCTCAGTATCTTCATGGACAACGATATCCGCTTCTGTGTCATTGGTGACACAGACCGTCTGCCCGAAAAGGTACGTGAGCGTATGAGCTACTGCATCAGCCAGTCGGCAGGTAACCAGCGCGGTACCCTCACCGTAGCACTCAGCTATTCTTCAAAATGGGAACTCACTCAGTCAGCCAGACATATCGCTTCCATGGTACAAGAGGGCAAGATGTGTATTGATGACATTACTGACAAAACCATCGATGAGACATTGTGCACCTCGTTCATGCCTGACCCAGACCTGCTCATACGCACTGGCGGTGAAACACGCCTAAGCAACTATCTGTTGTGGCAGTGTGCCTACACGGAACTATACTTCTGTGACACCTATTGGCCCGACTTTGACGAAGAAGAATTGTGCAAAGCTATATACACCTACCAGCAAAGAGAAAGAAGATTTGGCAAAACAAGCGAACAAATCGCCGAACAGAACAATAATAAATAAAGGAATGAAAAAATATCTGAGTATTTTCCACCACATAGCACTGATAGCGCTTTTGGCATGTCCATCCGGTAGAGCCATTGCACAGATAACCGAGACGGACACCATCCAAAAACCATCGGTATTATACTCGGCCCCCAAACGCTATGAGATTGCCGACATTACCGTCAGCGGTATCGACAACTACGAAGACTATGTACTGATTGGTCTGTCAGGTCTTTCGGTAGGCCAAGTAATCACCGTACCTGGTGAAGAAATAACCAATGCGGTGAAACGTTATTGGAAGCACGGCCTCTTCTCTAACGTGAGCATCAGTATCGAAAAAACGGTAGGCAACAAGGCTTATCTTAATATCGCTTTGACCCAACGTCCTCGCTTGTCGAAGCTCAATTTCTATGGTGTAAAGAAGTCTGAGCAGGAAGATTTGGAAGCCAAGCTCAATTTCCGACAAGGCAACCAGATAACCCCGAACATGATTGACCGTGCCAAGATTGTAATCAAGCGCTACTTCGATGACAAGGGATTCAAGAATGCTGATATCAGCATCATACAGCGCGACGACATAACTGAAAAACAGAATCTCATCCTTGACATCCACATCGACAAGAAGGAGAAAATCAAGGTCAACAAGATATACATCACAGGTAATAATGCACTCGATGAGAAGCAGTTGAAATGGGCCATGAAGAAAACCAACGAGAAGGGCAACTGGCGCCACCTGTTCCGTCCAAAGAAATTTATTGACAACCTCTACGACGAAGATAAACAGCTTCTCATAGCCAAGTACAACGAACATGGTTATCGCGACGCACATATCGTAGCAGACTCCATTGTACCCTTCGATGACAAAACCGTAGATGTATACATTCAGGTAGAGGAAGGTGCACAGTACCACATCAGAAGCATCAATTGGGTAGGCAATACAGTGTACGACTCTCAGGGACTCTCCGAAATACTTCGCATGAAGTCTGGTGACGTATACAATCAGAAGATGCTTGACGAGCGTCTCAATATGGATGACGACGCTATCGGCAACCTATATTATAACAATGGATATGTATTTGCCAATGTCGAGCCCGTAGAGGTCAATGTCACTACCGACTCTGTAGATTTGGAAATGCGCGTACTCGAAGGTCCACAAGCCACAATTAACCGTGTGCGTATTGCCGGAAACGATAGACTCTACGAGAATGTAGTACGTCGTGAACTGATGACCAAGCCCGGCGATCTCTTCAGCAAGGACGCTTTGATGCGCTCAGCACGTGAGTTACAGCAGATGGGACACTTCAACCCCGAAGCCATTGTCCCCGATGTACAGCCCGATGTTGCCAATGGTACGGTAGATATTAACTGGATGCTCGAGTCGAAGAATAATGACCAGGTAGAATTCTCGCTTGGCTACGGACAGACTGGCGTTATCGGTAAGATAGCCCTGAAGTTCACCAACTTCTCCATGTACAATCTCTTCCATAAGTCGGACAACTACCGTGCATTCATTCCACAGGGCGATGGCCAGACCTTTACCATTAGTGGTCAGACCAATGGTAGTTACTACCAGTCATACAACATATCATTCCTCGACCCGTGGTTTGGTGGGAAACGTCCCAACTCTTTCTCCGTCAACGCCTTCTATGCGCTTCAGACCGGTCTGAACAACAACTTTTACAACACGGCGATGATGAACAACTATTACAATTATATGTATGGCTACGGAAACTACAACAACTATTATAATAACTACGAATCATACTACGACCCCGACAAGTACTTGCGCATGTATGGTCTCTCCATCGGATGGGGTAAGCGTCTTCATTGGCCCGACGACTATTTCACTCTTTATGGTGAGCTGACCTACCAGCGTTATGACCTCAACAACTGGGAGTACTTTATCATTTCCAATGGTAACAGCAACAACATCAACCTGTCGCTTAACCTCAGTCGTAGCTCTATCGACAACCCTATTTTCCCTCGTCAGGGTTCTGATATCAGCTTCAATGTATCAATCACACCCCCATATTCACTCTTTGACAACATTGATTACAAGAAGCTTAGCGAGGTGAAGCCTACCGATGCTGAATACAATGCAAGCCTGCATAAGCGTTACAACTGGATTGAATATCATAAGTGGAAATTCAATAGTAAATTCTACACAGCACTCACTGGCGGACAGAAATGTCTCGTACTGATGACCCGTGCCGATTTTGGCCTCTTGGGACATTATAACAAATATAAGAAATCCCCCTTCGAGACCTTCTATGTGGGCGGTGATGGTATGAGCGGTTACTCCTATAACTACTATACCGACATGATAGCCCTGCGCGGTTACGACAACGGAGCACTCACACCTAACGGAGGTGGTGAAGGCTACGCCTACTCGCGTTTTGCCATGGAACTACGCTACCCACTGATGTTCGAAAACTCTACCCAAATCTATGCCCTCGCCTTCCTCGAAGGCGGTAATGCATGGACTGATGTACGCAAGTTTAACCCCTTCGACATGAAACGCTCGGCAGGTGTAGGTGTACGTATCTTCCTCCCGATGATTGGACTCATGGGTATCGACTGGGCCTACGGATTCGACAAGGTCAACGGCTCTACAGCCTCAAGCGGAGGTCAGTTCCACTTTATTCTCGGACAGGAGTTCTAAGAGAAACTCGCAAGAATAGCAGATAGAAAAAATAGGAATTAAACATTTCCCTCTTTTATGAGTCAAAACAATGTAATGTTTAAAAACAAATGTAGATTATGAGAAAGTATCTTTTGACCATCGTTATGCTCTGCTCGGTTTGCTTCGCAGCCAATGCACAGAAGTTTGCACTCATTGATATGGAGTATATCCTAAAGAGTATCCCCGCTTATGAGCGAGCCAATGAGCAGCTCAGTCAGATATCAAAAAAATGGCAGAGCGAGGTCGAGGCCATCGCTCTCGAAGCACAAACCCTCTACAAGAACTACCAAAGCGAAGCCGTATTCCTCTCCGAAGAACAAAAGATTAAGAAAGAAGAAGAGATTGTAGCTAAAGAGAAAGAAGCCCAGGAACTCAAGCGCAAATATTTCGGTCCTGAAGGCGAACTTTATAAAAAGCGTGAAAGTCTCATGGCCCCTATCCAAGACGAGATTTATACAGCCGTAAAGGAAATCTCTGATACCAAGGGTTACACCGTGGTCATCGATCGCGCCTCTGCAGCCAGCATCATTTATGCTTCGCCCAAGATTGACATCAGCAACGAAGTCCTGTTAAAGTTAGGATACGCCAACTAACGACAAAACGTTTGTTAACATTAGCTAATTTTGCAGTATTGACAATGCAAAGATTCAAGCCGTTTTCGCGAAAACCGAAATTTTCATTACCTTTGCACAATGTATGATGAATATTAACTTATTAAAATTATAAATATTATGAACAAGAAACTTATTGCCATCCTTCTCATGATGGCTCCCCTTGCAATCTTTGCACAAAAATTCGGACACTTGAACTCAGCCGACATCATCCAGCTCATGCCCGAATACAAGACTGCACAGACAGAAATCCAGAACCTCGAGAAGCAATACTCTAATGAACTTCAGATGATGGAATCAGAGTTGGCCAAGAAGAGCGAAGCCTACGAAAAGGAAAAAGCCACCCTCCCCGCAAACATTGCACAGCGCCGCGAACAAGAACTGCAAGAACTCTATGGCCGTATGCAGCAATACTACCAGCAGTCACAGCAAGAGTTGGCTCAGGCATCACAAGAGAAGATGGCAACATTGACCGAGAAGATCTCCAAAGCCATCAAGGAAGTAGGTGTAGCAGGCGGTTACCTCTATATTTTCGATGTAGCCAGCGGTATCCCCTATATCAGCGAAACACTCAGTACCGATGTCACAGCAGCTGTAAAGGCTAAGTTAGGTATCCAATAAACTATTGATTCCCTATTTCTTTGAGAATGGATATTGATGTAATCATCAATTTTCCATTCTCAATTATCTATCACGTCACACATTATGAAAAGAAAAATATTCATCCTATTCGTTCTCGTGTCGATGACCGCTGTAGCCCAATCTAAGTTTGGTTATGTCAGCTATATGGAGATTGTCAAGACACTCCCCGAATATAACATTGTGCAAACCGACCTTGATGACTTGCAAGCCAAGTACGAGGCAGAGATTAAGCGTTCCGAGCGTGAGTTTAATCAGAAATATACCGACTTTATCGAAGAACAGTCTCAATTTCCCGATAATATCCGCATCAAACGCCACAAAGAACTGCAAGAACTTATGGAGAAATCCATCGAATTTAAAGGCCAGATAAACCGTGCCATGCGTGAGGCACGCAAGGAAATGATGCAGCCTCTCTATGAGAAAGTGGACAAAGCAGCAATGAAGTTATGTGTCGATAACGAATACGACTACATTCTCAACACTGACGATTGTAGCTATATCGCCATTAATCCTAAAAACGGCATCGACATTACCGAAGCACTCAAACAAGAACTGAAGATCGAATAATCTTTCTACACCGTAAATAAAGTTTTATTTATCGCTGTAAACCGACCATAATCAGTGTCAGGAGATAGACTGATAAAGTAATGGGATGGCCTAGGCCATCCCATTACTTTATTGTTGTTACAAATCAAAAGTCAAACAAGTCACTCATTCCGAGCATACCTTCGTGAGTGGCTGTGTACTCGGCAGCGAGCACAGCACCGAGAGCAAAGCCGCGACGACTCTTAGCATCGTGGGTGATAGTGATGCTGTCGGCCTCTGAGTCGTATCGGATACTGTGTATGCCAGGAACTTCACCCTCGCGGATAGAACTCACGGGGAGTTCGTCGACAGCACATGCAGTGGTACCACTCAACGTACCGTCAGCAGCAAGCAGGGTGCCGGGCACCCAACGTACCTTGCGGTCGAGGTTCTCGAGGATGCCTTCGGCCAGTGTAATAGCAGTGCCACTAGGGGCATCGAGCTTGTGGATGTGGTGTGTTTCACTCATGCTCACATCGTACTCGTCAAAGCGGTTCATCAGCTTGGCCAAGTACTTGTTCACAACAGCGAACACGGCTACGCCGAGGCTGAAGTTTGACGACCAGAAGAGGGTCTTGCCACCCTCAGTGCAGAGGCTACGTACCTCGTCGCCATGCTCTTCGAGCCAACCGGTGCTGCCCGAAACGACCTTTACGCCTGCTGCGAAAGCCTTCATATAGTTATCGTAGGCCACCATGGGGTTGGTAAACTCGATAGCCACATCGGCACTACGGAAGGCCTCTGAGGAAAAGTCTTCTTGGTTGTCTATATCGATGATGCTGACAATCTCGTGTCCGCGCTGTAGCGCAATCTGCTCAATCATCTTACCCATCTTACCATAACCTATCAATGCTATTTTCATCGTCCTAATCTATAAGATAAATTCGTTAATAATACCTACAAAGATAATACAAAAGAGTGAATAAAACGAATCCATTCCCAATGATTACAGTTTATCTTCACTTTGTGACGCAAAGATACGTTTTTATTTTGTATAGATATTTTCTTTCCAACGATTTTTCTTGATATATAGTGCTAAAATGGTAGGAAAAAGGAAAAACTTATGTTTTCGCCTTGTTTATTGCATCTTTTTAACTAAATTTGCCAATAATCGAATACTATAAACATTTATTAATAACTTAATTCATTAAAAACTAAACATTTATGTGGTTAATTGATTCATCCATCGGAAGAAAGTTGGTGATGAGCGTTTCAGGACTTGGCCTCATCCTTTTCTTGACATTTCACATGGCAATGAATGCTGTTGCACTCTTCTCTGGCGAGGGGTACAACATGGTGTGTGAGTTTTTGGGAGCAAACTGGTATGCCCTCGTGGCTACTGT